>NZ_JBIBHN010000026.1:0-125923 GCF_042957035.1 Streptomyces sp. NPDC008137
CGGGGGGTGTCCGCCCGCAGCGGTTGTCGCGTCAACGAACAGCGAGTCGGTACGCAACCCCATCGCGACGTTCCGAGGACGGACACCCCCCGACACGGCCCCGACCCCCCACCGGCCGGCGCCAGGCATCCGGCCACCCGAACAGCCGCACCCACCCCAGCCAAAAGAAATGACCCCGCCCAACCCGGACGGGGCCACATCACAGCACCAGCACGTCAGCGCCGAGCCACACCCTCAGCCCGCGCGGCCGCGGCCACAGCCGCCGTCACCGCCGGCGCGACCCGCTCGTCGAACGGCGACGGGATGACGTAGTCGGCGGCGAGATCGTCCCCGACCACGGACGCCAGCGCCTCGGCCGCCGCCAGCTTCATCCCCTCGGTGATCCGGGAGGCCCGCACCTGCAGCGCCCCCGCGAAGATCCCCGGGAACGCCAGCACGTTGTTGATCTGGTTCGGGAAGTCCGACCGCCCGGTAGCCACCACGGACGCGTACTTGTGCGCGACCTCGGGATGCACCTCAGGGTTCGGATTCGCCATGGCGAAGACAAAAGCACCCTCCGCCATGGAGGAAACCGCAGCCTCCGGCACCGTCCCACCGGACACGCCGATGAACACATCGGCCCCGGCCAGCGCCGCCTCCAGCGACCCGCTGATCCCCGCCTTGTTCGTGAACCCGGCCAGCTCCTGCTTCACCGCGGTGAGGTCGTCCCGGTCCGCCGACACGACACCCTTGCGGTCGGCGACCGCGACATCCCCGATCCCGGCCTCGACCAGCATCCGCGCGATGGCGACACCGGCCGCCCCCGCCCCGGAGATGACGGCCCGCAGCTCGCCCAGCGACCGCCCGCTCAGCCGCGCGGCGTTCCGCAGGGCCGCCAGCGTCACCACAGCCGTACCGTGCTGGTCGTCGTGGAAGACCGGGATGTCCAGCCGCTCCTGCAGCTTCCGCTCGATCTCGAAGCACCGGGGCGCCGAGATGTCCTCCAGGTTGACCCCGCCGAACGAGGGCGCGAGCCGCACCACGGTCTCGACGATCTCGTCGACGTCCGTGCAGTTCAGCGCGATCGGAACCGCGTCCACGCCCCCGAACTGCTTGAAGAGGATCGCCTTGCCCTCCATCACCGGGAGGGAGGCCTCCGGCCCGATGTCACCGAGCCCCAGCACGGCCGTACCGTCCGTCACGACGGCGACGACCGACGACTTCCACGTGTAATCGTGGACGAGGTCCGGCTGCTCCGCGATCGCGCTGCACACCTTCGCGACGCCGGGCGTGTACGCCAGGGACAGGTCGTCCTTGTCACGGACCGGCACGGTGGCCTGCACGGCCATCTTGCCGCCGCGGTGCAATGCGAACGCCGGGTCGAAGGAGTCGAGGGGCTCCGCACCGCCCTCGTGACCCGTATCGCCGGTCTTGCTCTCGCTGCGAGGATTGACGATCTCCGCTGCCACTTCGTTCTACCCCTTAAATCTTCATTGGTCTGAGGGTGGCCACTCCTGGTGAGGGGTGGGCGGGACCGCGTACCGCCGTGGTCGTGCTCTGTACGTGATACGTACGGGCGCGTACGCGACGGGCGCGCCGCACACGCGCCCTGAGCCCCGGATGAGGGGTGTAAAGACCCTTCTTACCGGACGGAAGGCGCCGACGACGAGTCCATAACGCGAAGGTCACATGACGGCGCCCCGACGCTTCGTACATTTTCGGGACAACCTCTGGACAAAGCGTCGACAACCACTCAAGCATCCGCGAAGTTCGCGGGCCCCATGCTGAATTCCCTGGTTACGCCGAAGATCTTCCGGCCGGAAGCACTGATTCCTGTAGAAGGTCCAGCCGTGATGTACCTGGGTGATGCGGTTCGGGGATCGCCCGTTATCCGATTTTGACATGGCTGGCCGCCAGAATCGCGCAGTCCGAATGGCAAGATGCCGTAATCACACGAGGTCGCGACACTCGAAGGTGCGTGCACTCGTCGACCCCATGGCGCTGCCGTACCGGCAGTCGCCGGCCCCATCGGCAACTCCACCCATCCGCCGGAGGAACCCACCATGACCGCAAGCTCCACCCGTCGTAGGACCGCCGCGCACTCCCGGCTAGCAGCGGTCGGTGCGATCGCGGTCGCAGGCGCGCTGATGCTCACCGGATGCGGTGACCAGACCAAGGACAACGGCTCGGAGAGCGACACGGCGGCCTCCGCCCCGCTCGCCGACAAGCTGCCGAAGTCCATCCGCGACAAGGGCGTCATCAAGGTCGGTTCCGACATCGCCTACGCCCCGGTCGAGTTCAAGGACAACGCCGGCAAGACGGTCGGTATCGACCCGGACCTCGCCGCCGCCATGGGCAAGCAGCTCGGGGTCGACTTCCAGTTCGAGAACGGCACCTTCGACACGCTGATCACGGGTCTGCGCTCCAAGCGGTACGACATCGCCATGTCCGCGATGACCGACACCAAGGACCGCCAGGAGGGCATCGACTCCGACACCGGCAAGAAGGTCGGTGAGGGCGTCGACTTCGTCGACTACTTCACCGCCGGTGTCTCGATCTACACCAAGAAGGGCGATGACCAGGGCATCAAGACCTGGTCAGACCTGTGCGGCAAGAAGATCGTGCTGCAGCGCGGCACGGTCTCCGAAGACCTCGCCAAGGCGGAGTCGAAGAAGTGCCCGGCCGGCAAGAAGATCGCCATCGAGCCCTTCGACAACGACCAGCAGGCCCAGACCCGCCTGCGCGCGGGCGGCGCGGACGCCGGCTCGTCCGACTTCCCGGTGGCGGCGTACGCGGTGAAGACCTCGGGCGGCGGCAAGGACTTCGAGCTGGTCGGCGAGCAGGTCGAGGCCGCTCCGTACGGCATCGCGGTCGCCAAGAACCAGACGGAGCTGCGCGACGCCCTCAAGGCCGCGCTGGACGCCGTCATCAAGAACGGCGAATACGAGAAGATCATGAAGAAGTGGGGCGTCACGGACGGCGCCATCGACGAAGCCACGATCAACGGCGGCAAGTGACCGCGACGCAGCGGCACTGAAAGGCAACACCCGTGACTGTTGACATCGACAAGACGCCGGCCGACACGCCCCCGGCCGGACCGGAGGCCATCAAGGCCATCCCGGTCCGGCACTACGGGCGGTACGTCACCGCCGTCGTCGCACTCGCCCTGCTGGGCGGCATCGTCTACGCGTTCTCCCAGGGCAAGATCAACTGGGACGCGATCCCGGACTACTTCTTCGACGACCGCATCCTGGACGGCGTCGGCAAGACGCTGCTGCTGACCGTGCTGTCCATGGCGATCGGCATCATCGGCGGCGTCCTGCTTGCCGTGATGCGCCTGTCGAAGAACCCGGTGACCTCGTCGATCGCGTGGTTCTACATCTGGTTCTTCCGCGGCACCCCGGTCCTGGTCCAGCTGATCGTCTGGTTCAACCTGGGCCTGGTCTTCGAGTACATCAACCTCGGGCCGTTCTACAAGGACGAGTGGTCGGACTTCATGACCCCGTTCCTGACGGCACTGCTGGGCCTCGGCCTCAACGAGGCGGCCTACATGGCGGAGATCTGCCGTGCCGGTCTGCTCTCGGTCGACGAGGGCCAGACGGAGGCGTCGCACGCGCTGGGCATGAGCCACACGAAGACCCTGCGCCGGATCGTCATCCCGCAGGCGATGCGCGTGATCGTGCCGCCGACGGGCAACGAGGTCATCAACATGCTGAAGACGACCTCGCTGGTCTCGGTCGTCCAGTATCCGGAGCTGCTGCGCGCGGCCCAGGACATCGGCCAGACCTCCGGCGCCCCCGCCGAGATGCTGTTCCTGGCGGCGGCCTGGTACCTGCTGCTGACCTCGGTCTTCAGCGTGGGCCAGTACTACCTTGAGCGGTACTACGCGCGTGGTTCGAGCCGGTCCCTCCCGGCCACCCCGTTCCAGAAGATCAAGGCGAACCTGCTGTCCCTGTCCAACCGCTCGGCGTCGACGGGAGGCACCGCATGAACGCCATGGTCAAGGCCGAGGGCGTCCACAAGTCCTTCGGCCCCGTAGAGGTCCTCAAGGGCATCGACCTGGAGGTGAAGTCCGGCGAGGTGTTCTGCCTCATCGGCCCCTCCGGCTCCGGCAAGTCGACCTTCCTGAGGTGCATCAACCACCTGGAGAAGATCAACGCCGGCCGTCTGTACGTGGACGGCGAGCTGGTCGGCTACCGCCAGAAGGGCGACAAGCTCTACGAGCTCAAAGACAGCGAGGTCGCGGTCAAGCGCCGGGACATCGGCATGGTCTTCCAGCGCTTCAACCTGTTCCCGCACATGACGGCCGTCGAGAACGTCATGGAGGCGCCCGTCCAGGTCAAGGGCGTCAGCAAGAGCCAGGCCCGCACACGCGCCCAGGAGCTCCTGGACCGGGTGGGCCTCGCCGACAAGGCGGGCAGCTACCCCTCCCAGCTCTCCGGCGGCCAGCAGCAGCGCGTCGCCATCGCCCGGGCCCTCGCCATGGACCCGAAGCTGATGCTGTTCGACGAGCCGACCTCGGCGCTCGACCCGGAGCTGGTCGGTGACGTCCTGGACGTCATGCGCGACCTCGCCGAGTCCGGCATGACGATGATCGTCGTCACCCACGAGATGGGCTTCGCCCGCGAGGTGGGCGACAGCCTGGTCTTCATGGACGGCGGAGTGGTGGTCGAATCCGGTCACCCGCGCGAGGTGCTGACGAACCCGCAGCACGAGCGGACGAAGTCGTTCCTGTCCAAGGTGCTCTGACGGTACGAACACCGAGGGGCGGTACGGATCTCCGTACCGCCCCCTTCGCTCGTCCGCGGCCGGTTACTTCAGGGCGAGCAGCAGGGTGTCCGAGGGCGAGCACCACACGGGCCTGGCCTCGCCGAACCCCTTCTCGCGCAGTACGCGCGCGTGCCAGGCCGCCGAGGGCATGTCGCCGTCGGCGTGTTCGCCGTAGATCTCGTAGCGCCGGGCGGTGGGCTCCGCGAGGACCGGGTCCTTGGCGGCGAGCTGCCACCATTCGGACCAGTCGAGGATGCCGTCCCGCTTGGCCTGATCCATACGTGCGTGCCGCGAAGCGCTCTCCGCCGCGTTGATCCGGGGCGTCGACTCGTCGATCATGTGATCCGCGTTCATGAAGACACCACCGTCGCGGACGACTCCCGCGACCTGGCCGTAGAGGTCCGCGAGGGGTTCCCGGTGCAGCCAGTGCAGGGCCGTCGCGGTCAGGACGGCGTCGTACGTGTCGTACGGCAGCTTCGCCGGCCAGTCGGGGTCCTTGAGGTCGGCGGTGACGAGGCCGACCCGGTCGTCGCCCGCGAAGGTGCCCTCGGCGATGGCGAGGAGCGCCGGGTCGAGGTCGACGCCGGTGCTGGTGGCATCCGGGAACCGGGCGAGCAGCCGGGCGGTGATGCTGCCCGTGCCGCAGGCGAGGTCGAGGACGCGCGGGGCGGTGCCCACCAGGGCCTCGACCATGTCGAGCATGATCCCGAACCGCTCCTCGCGGTCGGGCAGGTACCACTCCTGCTGCCGGTCCCAGCTCTCCTGCCAGGCACGCCAGTCGGTGGTGGCCGCAGTGGTGTCGGCGTCCGTCATCGAGCCCCTCCCTCGTAATACCCTGGAAGCACTATCAGCCGTTACAAGTCCGCGTTCACGACAATAAAGCCCCTCCGTAAGGACTACAAGTGGAACTGGCCTATTACTCGGACTATGCCGTGCGCCTCGTCAACACCGAGGAACCGGCCCGGGGCAAGGACACGCTGACGTCGGTCGAGGCCGTGCGCGACCTGTTCGGTGCCAGCCAGTCGGCGGCCCGCCGCGCCACCGACTCGGACGTCACACGGTTCCGCTCGATCCGGGCGCGGCTGCGCGCGGTCTTCGAGGCGGCCGACACCGGCGACGAGACCCTGGCCGTCGACCTGCTGAACTCCCTCCTCCTGGAGTTCCCGGTGAGCCCGCAGATCTCAGGGCACGACTTCCGCGACGACGACGGCCGCCCCCTGTGGCACATGCACCTGGCGGACCACCCGTCCAACGCCACCGCGGGCTACGCGGCCATCGCGGCGATGGGCCTGGCGTTCCACCTGACCGAGTACGGCGTGGACCGGCTCGGCCTGTGCGAGGCCGCGCCCTGCCGCAACGCCTACCTGGACACCTCCACGAACCGCTCCCGGCGCTACTGCTCCGACCGCTGCGCGACCCGCGCCAACGTGGCGGCCTACCGCGCCCGCAAGCGCCGTGAGGCCGATCTGTCGGAGAACACCGGCCTGGCGGCCGACAGCACCCAGCCCAGCAGCGCCCACGGCGAACGCCCGGCCCCGCGCGGCCGGTAACGGAACCGGACGCGCCCCAGCACCAGGTCCTCCGGCACGACGCCGTAGTCCGTGCTGTCACCACCGGCGTACGCGTTGTCCCCGAGCACCCACCAGCCGCTCTCGCGCCGCTGGGCGACCCGCTTCACGACGAGCAGGTCCTGCTGGAAGGGATGCCTCAGTACGACGACGTCACCGGGCTTGACCCGGGTCCCGTAGTGCACGAGGAGCCGGTCCCCGTGGTGCAGCGTGGGCACCATGGACGGCCCGGTCACCTCGGCGACGCCGAAGGGCGCGCCCGGCCTCCCCCGCTCGGACTCCTGCGACAGCTCCGGCATCACCCGGCACCTCCCCGGTTCTTCCTCCACCAGTCTCAGTCTCACCCCGGACTTTTGTCCTAAGCCCATGGGGGCACCCGCGAAAACCAGTCCCCCACGGAGTAATGTCCCCTGTGAGAAGACGATCACGAGGAAGGAATGCTCCATGCTTTCCCGCCTGTTTGCCCCCAAGGTCAAGGTCAGCGCCCACTGCGACCTGCCCTGCGGTGTGTACGACCCTGCCCAGGCCCGCATCGAGGCGGAGTCGGTCAAGGCTGTCCAGGAGAAGATGGCCGGCAACGACGACCCGCACTTCCAGGCGCGCGCCACCGTCATCAAGGAGCAGCGCGCCGAGCTCGCGAAGCACCACGTCTCGGTGCTCTGGAGCGACTACTTCAAGCCTCCGCACTTCGAGAAGTACCCGGAGCTGCACCAGCTGGTCAACGACGCCCTCAAGGCCCTCTCGGCCGCCAAGGGCTCGACCGACCCGGCCACGGGCCAGAAGGCTCTGGACTACATCGCCCAGATCGACAAGATCTTCTGGGAGACCAAGAAGGCCTGAAGCCCATGGGCCACCCGAAGGGGCCCGGCCGGGAGTACCGGCCGGGCCCCTTCGTCGTGCGTAGTCGTACCTACGGGTCAGTCGGTCTGTCGTGACTGACGGTCAGTGGAACTGAGGCCGGATCAGGTAGATCCCGTACGCCACCACGGCCGCGCAGGCGAGGAAGCACAGGGCGGCCTGGGTGAGGCCGAGGGCGGAGGTGCCGCCCGGCTGTTCGCGGGCGCCCTCCAGTCGGGCGAGGCCGAGGACGCCGAAGGCGAACACGACGACCACCGCGACGGTGGCGCCGACGCTCACCGCGGCGACCTGGCCGAGTGCGGTCCAGTCCAGATGCATGTCGACTCCCCGTCGTTCAGGCCGCCGCGCCGACCTTGGCGGGCGGCTCGGTGCGGATGCCGACCTCGTGCGCGTCGTTGACGTTGTTCGCGTGCACCGGGTTGCGGCGCGAGATGAGCACGATGCCCCCGGCGAGGGCGGCGCCGACCAGGGCGACGACCGCCGTACCGAGATCGCCGCCGTTCTGGACGACGCTCGCGGCCAGGCCGCCGACCAGACCGGCGGCGGGCAGGGTGACCATCCAGGCGATCGCCATCCGGCCCGCGACGCCCCAGCGGACCTCCGCGAGCCGGCGGCCGAGCCCCGCGCCGAGGATGCTGCCCGAGGCGACCTGGGTGGTGGAGAGGGCGAAGCCGAGGTGGGCGGAGGTGAGGATGACGGTGGTGGACGCGGTCTCGGCGGCGAAGCCCTGCGGCGACTGGATCTCGGTGAGGCCCTTGCCCATCGTGCGGATGATCCGCCAGCCGCCGAGGTACGTGCCGAGGCCGATGGCGAGGCCCGCGGAGGCGATGACCCACAGGGGCGGGCCGGCGTCGTGGCCGAGCGCGCCGGCCGAGATCAGGGTGAGGGTGATCACGCCCATGGTCTTCTGCGCGTCGTTCGTGCCGTGGGCGAGGGAGACCAGCGAGGCGGAGGCGATCTGGCCGATCCGGAAGCCCTTGGTGACGGAGTCCTTGCGGGCGCGGTCGGTGAGCCGGTAGGCGAGGTAGGTGGCGATCAGGGCGGCGACACCGGCCACGAGCGGCGAGGCCACCGCCGGGACGAGCACCTTCTCGACGACCTTGTCGAAGTTGACGCCGTGGCTGCCCGCCCCGACCCACACGGCCCCGATCAGCCCGCCGAACAGGGCGTGCGAGGAACTCGACGGCAGCCCGAGGAGCCAGGTCAGCAGGTTCCACAGGATCGCCCCGACCAGCCCGGCGAAGATCATCCCCGGGCTGACGAGGGTGTCGTCCACGATGCCGCCCGAGATGGTCTTGGCCACCTCGGTGGAGAGAAAGGCACCGGCGACATTGAGGACACCGCTGATCAGGACCGCCGTACGGGGAGCCAGCGCGCCGGTGGCGATGGACGTGGCCATCGCGTTCGCCGTGTCGTGGAATCCGTTGGTGAAGTCGAAGGCGAGCGCCGTGACGATGACGACCGCCACGAGGAACGTGATGTGGTCCATTCCTGAATGCAAACAAGCGCGGACCAATACGCGGGGAACGGCGAGGCAAAGGCTGGTCAAGGTTCACGCAGGTGGCCGTGACGGGGCCCCTCTACGATCGCGCCCATGAGGATCCACTGGACATACGCCTTCGCCGACCGGCCACGCGAGGTCTTCGGTGCCGCATGCGACTTCTGGACGGCCGTCACGGACACACGACTCTCCGAACTCCGGGGGTAGCACTCCGAGTTCGTGACCCTGCTGCCCGACGGCGCCGACGCCTGCGTGAAGGCCCAAGCGGTGCGGTCGGGAGATGGCGGGGCTCATCTCGACTTCTGCGTGGACGACGTGGCGGCGTTCGCGGACTCGGCGGTGCGGCTCGGCGCGGGCGTGGTGGCGGACCTCGGGTCGCTCGTCGTGCTGCGTTCGCCCGGCGGGCAGTTGTTCTGCGCGGATCCGTGGCGCGGCCAGTCGTCGCGCCCGGGTGTGGTGCGGGGCAGCCGGCTCGACCAGGTGTGCGTGGACGTCCCTCCGTCGTCGTACGACGCCGAAGTCGCCTTCTGGAGCGGCTTGCTGGACGGCTGGGTGTCGCGTCCCGGCGCGCTCCCGGAGTTCCATGTGGTCGAGCCGCCCCCCGGCCTGCCGGTCCGGCTGCTGCTGCAACGCCTCGGCGAGGAACGCCCTGCCTCCGCCCACCTCGACCTCGCTTGCGCGGACGTCGCCGCGACCCGGGCGTGGCACGAGGGACTCGGGGCCGTACGTGTGGCCGACCACTCCGGCTGGACGGTGATGCGCGACCCGGCGGGCGGTACGTACTGCCTGACGGCCCGGGACCCGGAGACGGGCGGGCCGCGCCGCTAGACCTTCAAGGGCTGGCGTTACAGCGGCTGAAGGTCTCTGGCGCAGGACTCGCTGTTGTCCGGGCCGTGATCAGCACCCTTGGGGCATCAACCCTTAAGAGGTGTGTGCACGTTTGGTGGCGATGGCGGCCAGGGTTCCCAGGGCGAGACAACTGCTCATCACGGCTGCCATGGGCGTCGGGCTCTGCGTACCGAATAGCCCGACCAGGGGGGGATGCGGCCGCGCCGAAGAGGAACTGGCTTCCGCCCAGGAGAGCGGAGGTAGCTCCCGGGGCAGCGCGTCCGCGGCTCTGAGCGACGGTGATCACGGCTGGGAAGAAGACGCCGAATGCGCTGATAGTGATCAACAGGCATAGCCAGGTCAGCTGCGTGGTGCTGCCGGTGGTCGCCTGGATGAGGAGTAGTGCTGCCGCCCCCGTCGTCGCCAGCGCCCCGCTGGTGATGAGGAGGGTTTCAGGGGCTCGGCGTTTGGCCAGGTGGCCGTAGGCCAGGCTCCCTGCCATGTTGCCGACCGCGTTGACGCCGTAGACGAGGCTGGAAAGAGCCGGGGAGAGACGGTAGATGTCCTGGAAGACGAAGGTGGTTCCGGCGATATAGGCGAAGACGGCGGCCCCGCCGCAGGCGAGGGCCAGCACCGGTGCGAGGATGGCGCGCTGTGCGGCGACCTCTCCGATGGCGCGCAGGCTGGCGGTCATCCCGCCGGTGAGGCGGGCGTGGGGCGGGTGGGAATCGGGGATCCAGCGCCATATGCCCAGCGACAGTAGTAAGCCCATGAGGGCGAGGACGGCGAAGACGTAGCGCCAGGACACCGCGAGCAACAGGGCGCCTCCGGCTAAGGGTGCCAGGACCGGGGCCGTGGCGGTGATCGCTCCCAGGCGGGAGAAGACCAAAGGAAGTTCACGGTCGTCGTAGAGGTCGGCCACGACAGCGCGGGAGACGACGATCCCGGCCGCTCCCGCGATGCCCTGCCCGACTCGTGCCGTGTTGAGCACCTCAACCGTGGGCGCCAGAGCACACACGGCGGAGAAGACAGTGAACAGCACGGATCCGCCGATGAGGACGGGCCGGCGGCCGACCGCATCACTGAGGGGGCCCAGAACGAGTTGCCCGACGATGATTCCGGCCAGGAACCCGGTCAGTGACATTTGCGCGCCGGAAGCATCGGTTGCCAAGGAGCGGGCCAGGTCTGGGAGGGCGGGGACGTACATGTCTGTGGCCAGCGGGCTTGCGCCGCTCAGTCCGGCCAGAACCATCAACAGCGGGAGCCGTTTCGGAAGTTCGGGGGACGGGCGCTGATGACCGGCTGATGCCTTACCGGTTGAGTGAGTAGTCATAGCGCCGGGGCCGCCCCCTCGCCTTGCCCTGACGCCTGCGCCGGCCCCCACCACTCATCGACGGCCACCTCGGCCTCCGCCACCTGTTCCAGCAGTCCGGCGGCGATCTGCAGGACACCGCGCTCGGCAGGTGACAGCGTCTGACGCAGTACCGCCGCCAGCCAGGCGTTGCCATCGCGCACGTGCTCCCGCAGCGCCTCCCGCCCCGCTTCCGTGACCTCGATGTTCTGGCGACGGGCATCCACCTCGCTCTTCGACCGGCGAATTCGCCCGTGTTCCTCCAACTCGTTGAGCACCCGGGTCAGTGACTGGGTCTGCAGCCCTTCGATGGCGGCCAGTTCCGACGGGGTCAGTGGGCCGCTGTGCCGAAGGTTGGCGAGCACGGATGCGGCCAGCCGCGTCAAGGAGCGGCTGTTCCCCGGCTGCTCGGCGCGTAGCCGGGAGGCCAGGCGGGACACGCCCCACCGCAACGCCTCGGCCAAGACCAGATCCTTCGATGCCTCTTCTGGAACATCAATCATGCATACCAAGCTAACGCTTGCCATGCCGCTCTTCAAAGCATGCACATGACGTCAAATTAGCAAGTTTTAGCTTTTCACCTGGGTAGTCTGTCGACACGTGCTGCACCAGATGCATCATCGTGACGTCAGTCACTGCTGGGCGGCACAGAGCATTGGAGGTCGAGCCCGGTCTTGGCTACGAGACCGTCGATGAGACAGGGGCGGTATTGCATGCGTTTGAGCCTGGTCTTCACCAGCCTGGTGAGCTGGTCGAGGCTCTGTTTGGTGAGGTTGGTTAGCGACCTCTTCAGGAGCGACCACACACCCTCGACGGGGTTGAGCTCAGGAGCGTACGGCGGCAGCTGGTAGACGGTCAGCCATAATCGGGCGGCGATCAGCTCGCGCATGGTGCGGCTGACGTGGGTGTTCAAGTTGTCCCAGACCAGAACGATGGGGCCGCCGAGCTGCTGGTGCGCGGCATCATCCAGCAGGCGGGCATAGTCGGTCTCGGTGAAGCCCTTGCGACGGCCCTTGGCGGGACCACGGTCGAGGTGGATGCGGTAGATCAGCCGTGGCCGGTGGCCGGCTTTGGCGCAGATCAGCGCCGCCATCGAGACACGCTTGGTGCGGTGCGGCAGCAGGTCCAGCCCGGCCAGGGTGTATTCGACGCCGAACTGTCGGCGCACGATCTCGGCGATCCTGGCCAGCGTCCAGCACTGGTCACTCCAGCCGGAGGCGGCCGGGCCGGCATCCAACACCGTCTCCAGCACGCGCAATTGTCCCGGGTCGAGCTTGCTGCGGGCGCCGCCAGGGCCCTTCGAGGCCAGCGTCTGCCGACCGCCTGAAGCCAACGCCCGCCGCCAGCGGTTCGCCGACATCCGGGTCACCCTGAGCCGTCGGGCCATTCCCGGTCGCCGGCCCCCGCCTCGATCAGATCAGCAGCTGCGAGCCGGACTCGCTCACACCGAGACCGTTCCTCGGCCGTCAATCCACCACCATCGGGATACCTCACCCCTCCGGCATAGCGCGGCACACGACAACCGTCACGACCCGGCGTAACCCGAACCGTTAAAGATCTCTAGTCGGCCTTCACATACGCGCACGCCACATCGATGATGCCCTCCGGCGTCGGGCAGGGCGGCGGACTCGGTGTCCGGTCGGGTTTCGTCTGTTCCCAGACGTACGGCCCCTGAGGCTCCGTCGAGTCCTGCATCCACAACGTCAGCCCGCCCGCGACGACCACGGCGAGCGCCCACACGATGACCGCCCAGCGCCACATCCCGCGACGCCCCTCCCCCGTCATGCCCATGCCTCACACGCTAGTCCTTCAAGCGCGCCGCCCGCGCCTGGAGATAGCGCTGCTCGGGCAGGCTGAGGGTCTGGGCGGCCGCCGACTCGTAGGCGGCCCGGGCGGCTTCGGGCTCGCCCGCGCGTTCCAGGAGGTGGCCTCGTACGGCGTCCAGGCGGTGGCCTGTCAACGTGCCCGACAGGGCGTCCAGTTCGGTCAGGCCGGCACGCGGGCCGTGGACCATGGCGACGGCGACCGCGCGGTTGAGGCGTTCGACCGGCCCGGGGACCAGGCCGACGAGTACGTCGTACAGGCCCAGGATCTCGGCCCAGTCCGTAGCCTCGGGCGAAGGCGCCTCGTCGTGTACGGCGGCGATCGCGGCCCGCAGGGAGTACGGCCCGGCCCGGCCCCGGGACAGGGCCCGGGTCACCAGCGCGACGCCCTCCTCGATGGCGGCCTTGTCCCAGCGGTCGCGGTCCTGCTCGTCGAGGGGGATCAGCTCCCCGCCCGGTCCGCCGCGCGCGTCACGGCGGGCGTCGGTGAGCAGCAGCAGCGCGAGCAGCCCGGCCACCTCGCCGTCCTCGGGCAGCAGCCGGTGGACCGTACGGGTCAGCCGGATGGCCTCGCCCGCCAGGTCGGGTCGCTGGAGGGCGCTACCGGAGGTGGCGGTGTAGCCCTCGTTGAAGATCAGGTACAGGGTCTGAAGTACGGACGGCAGCCGTCGCTCCCAGCTGTCCGGACGGCCGAAGCGCACGTTCCGCACCTTCTGCTTGGCGCGGCTGATGCGCTGCGCCATCGTCGCCTCCGGGACGAGATACGCGCGGGCGATCTCCGCCGTGGTCAGACCGCCGACGGCACGCAGCGTGAGCGCGATCTGGGCGGGCGGGGTGAGGTCCGGGTGGCAGCACAGGAAGAGCAGCGAGAGGGTGTCGTCCTCACGGGGAGCCCGCTCGCCGGGCGGCGGGGCGGTGAAGGCGTCGCGGGGCGTGAGCGCAGCCGCCCGCTCCTCGCGCTGCCGCCGGGCCTCCTCGCTGCGCAGGGCGTCGGTCAGCCGCCGCGAGGCCACCTTGATCAGCCAGCCGCGCGGATTGCCGGGCACGCCCGCCGAGGGCCACTGCCCGGCCGCCGCGAGCAGCGCCTCCTGTACGGCGTCCTCGGCTGCGTCGAAGTGCCCGTACCGTCTGACCAGCGCGCCGAGGACCTGCGGCGCGTTCCGGCGCAGCAGGTCCTCGACCTCGGGTGTGTTCCTCACCGGCGGGTCCGTCGGCGTAGCACGGGCCGGCTCGTCAGATGTCCCCGCTGCCGTCCATGATCGGGCGGATCACGACCGGGTAGTCGGGGGCACCGGCCGGCTGGGGGCAGCGGGAGATCCAGTCGGCGATCTCCGTGACCCGCTCCAGGCTCTCGCACTCCAGGACCCAGTAGCCGGCCAGCAGCTCCTTGGTCTCGCTGTACGGGCCGTCGGTGATCACGGCCTTGCCGTCGTCACCGAGGGTGACATGCCGGGTCTGCGCCGGCTCGGCCAGGCCCTGCCCGTCGACGAACTCGCCGGTCTCGGAGAGATCGTCGTTGATGGCTCCCATGTAGGCGAACATCGCCTGCAGCTCGTCCTCGTTCCAGGCGGGCGAGTCCGCTGACGCCTTGCCGCGCATGGCCTCGTAGTCCGCCTGCGTGCCCTGCACCATGACCAGGTACTTCATCAGTCCGCTCCTTCGGCTCTCACCACCCTGCCGGGCGGCTCTCACAGGGGACGTCGGAGCCGGGCCGGGATTCTCGACACGAGCTCAGGAGTTTTCCGAGACGGTTTCTCCGGGGGCCGTTTCGGCGGGGGTCGTAGCGGGTGGGGTCGTAGCGGGTGAGGCTGTGTCATCGCCCCGCCGAGGGGCCGCTTCGGACCGGGTTTCCCCGGCAGGCCGCGTGTCCTCGACGGTGGGGCCGCCGCCGGCGCCCTCCGCGTCGTAGGCCCCGCACTCGGGGTTGCGGCAGGGGCCCGCCACCCACAGGGGGACCCATGTGCCCAGCGTCTTGTGGCGCCGGACGACTGTTTCCACTGGCTGTCCGCAGCTCGGACAGACGTGTTCGTCTCTGCCCATGTCCTCAGAGTAGGACGGTCAGGGGCTCAGCGCTTCCTGCTGTACGAGCGCACCAGCACGCCATTGTCGAACGCACGCACGGACTCCAGGGTGAACTCCGAGATCGCGAACCCGGCCCCGAACATGGGCATGCCCGAGCCGTACACCAGCGGATAGGTCTTGATGACGAGCTCATCGATCTCGTCGAGCAGTTCGCCCGCGATCTTCGAGCCGCCGCACAGGTAGATGCCGAACTCGCCCTCCTCGGACTTCAGTTCGCGGACCCTGCCGACCAGGTCGTCCGCGATGATCTCGACGTTCGGGTCGGGGGGCTCCTGCAGCGAGCAGGAGGCGACGTACTCGCGCAGGTGCGGGTACGGGCAGGTGATGCCTTCCTTCAGAGCGAGGTCGTAGCTGGCGCGGCCCTGGATGAACGTGTCGAACCGCTTGTTCGGCAGTTCCTCGAGGCCGAGGGCCCGACGGCCCAGGGGCAGCAACGGATCGTGGCGGCGGTGCCGCCGGACGAGAGCCAGGGCTAGGAGAGGGCCGGGGCCGGTCCCGGAGCCGGAGCCGGGGTCGGGGCTGCGGGCTGCGGGATCTAGGAGCCCGTGCGCGTACGGGGTTCGCGCCACATCGGCCACATGGCCGGGCCGCTGTCCGGGAGGTCGAGGACCGGACCGGTGACCTCGAAGCCGAGACGCTCGTACAGCTTGCGGCTGCGGGCGCTGCTGGCCTCCAGATAGGCGGACACGCCCTCGCGGTCGCAGCGGTCGAGGACGGAACCGATGAGCGCGGTGCCGAGTCCCTCGCCCTGGCGGCCGGGGGTGACGCCGATCATCCACAGGTACTCGTGGGCCCGCCCCGAGGGGTGGATGGCGGCCGTGAGCCGGCCGATCAGCTCGATGCGCTCGTTGTCCGGGTCGACGGCCGCCCGCACCTGGGCCGGACCGTCGTCGTCCTCGGGGTCACCGTCGTGGTCGTCGGCCGGCATGGACAGCCACAGCGCACAGGCCGAGCCGTCCTCGGTGATGTCGATACGCCCGGCCGCGAGCACGATGTCGGTGAAGGCGGCCATGAGGCCGGGGTGATGTTCACGGCGGTCCTCCGCCCGGGGGAAGACCCAGCCGCTCACGGGGTCGTCCTGGAACGCCTCGTCCAGCAGCCGGACGACCGCCTCCCGGTCCGCCTCGCCCGCCGTCCGGATCGCCACGCCCATGCCCCGCCCCTTCGCTCGTCCCGACGGGCGTTGATCGTAGGGGGGTGAGGGCCATGCGGGGCGGGCAGGGCGGCAGCCTGGCGAAATTCAGTCGAGCATTTGCCCAAACTCGATCGCGAGACGGTTGAGAAGGGGCGGGCCCCGCACACCGTGGGGCAGTGCGGGACCCGCCGACCGGAGCCCGGAAGCCGTGCGGAGTCAGGAGCCGCACGGCCCCGACGCCCCGGGGTCCTGCCTTCGGTCGCCCGAAGGATCATGCTGTGCTTCCGGCCATCAGCCCCCGCATCCGGCTTGGCCGATACCGGCCGTCAACCGCTGCCGAAGTCAGCCGTCAGCCGTACGTCAACTGCTGCGCCGTGTCACGAACTCGGCAAGGGCCAGCAGACCGCCCGCCGCCTCCGGATCCGGCACCACGCGCGCCAGCTGCCGCATCGCCCGCGCCATCCGGTCGGCCGCCTGGCCCTGCGCCCAGTCACGGCCGCCCGCGCGCTCCACGGTCAGGGCGATGTGTTCCAGGTCCTCCTTCTCGCGAGGTCGTGCGTACAGTTCGGCGAGCTCGGCGGCCGCCGGCGTGCCGGATGTGAAGGCCGCGACAACCGGCAGGGACTTCTTGCGGGCGGCCAGATCCGCGCCGACGGGCTTGCCGGTGCGGTGCGGGTCGCCCCATATGCCGATGACGTCGTCGATGAGCTGGAAGGCGAGCCCGGCCTCCCGGCCGAACGCGTCCAGCGCCGCCACGTCCCCATCCCCGGCGCCCGCGTACAGGCCGCCGATCGCGCAGGCGCTCCCCAGCAGCGCGCCCGTCTTGGCCTCCGCCATGGCGAGCACCTCCTCGAGCGTGACCTCGCCGGGGTCGCGCCTCTCCATGGCCGTGTCCGCGTGCTGACCCGCGCACAGTTCGACCACGCAGTCCGCGAGCCGGACCGCGGCGGCCCGGGCCGCCGGGTGCGGATCCGTCGCGAGCAGTCGCAGTGCCAGCGCCTGCAGGGCGTCCCCGCCGAGGATCGCGTCGGCGTCTCCGAACACCGTCCACGCGGTGGGCCTGTGACGGCGTGTGGTGTCCCGGTCCATCACGTCGTCGTGCAGCAACGTGAAGTTGTGGACCAGCTCCACCGCCGCGGCCGCCCGGACCGCCCCCGCCCGTGCCTCGGGCCCTCCGAGGGCGGACGCCGCGGCGAGGACGAGCGCGGGGCGGATCGCCTTGCCCGAACCGCCCTCGGCCGCGGTGCCGTCCGCCTCCTCCCAGCCGAAGTGGTAGAGCGCGATCCGGCGCATCGGCCCGGGCAGCGATTCGAGCGCGGCCCGCAGCACCGGGTCGACCTCCGTCCGGGCCCGCTCCAGGAGCATGAGCGCCTCGTGCCCCTCGGCCGGTCCGGGCCGGCCGTCCCGCTGCGTCCCGATGGCCCCCCGCACTTCCGGCACCCCGTCCGCACGCCGGGATTCGGCACCTCGCTGCTCACCGAGGGCGGATCGCTGCTCACCAGAGGTGGGCAGCGTCGCCTCCGTCCTGAACTCCGTAAGGGACTCACCCATGGGACCGCCTCGGAGTATGAGCGGACGGTGGCGCTTCCGCTGCCGCTGGGCGCGTACCCCCAGGGTGTACCCGCCCGGGCGGGCGGGGACACGGCCGATGTACCGGGAGCGTCACCGCCAGCGGCCGATCTCGACGTTCTCCAGGACCCCGAGCGCGTCCGGTACCAGGACCGCGGCCGAGTAGTAGGCCGTGACCAGGTACTTGATGATGGCCTGTTCGTTGATGCCCATGAAGCGCACGGACAGACTCGGCTCGATCTCGTCCGGGATGCCGGAGGCCCGCAGGCCGATGACACCCTGGTCGGCCTCGCCGGTACGCATCGCGATGATCGACGTCGTACGGGCCTCGGTCACCGGGATCTTGTTGCACGGGTAGATCGGCACACCGCGCCAGGTGGGGATGCGGTTCCCGCCGACATCGATGGTCTCGGGCACCAGCCCGCGCTTGTTGAGCTCACGGCCGAACGCGGCGATCGCACGCGGGTGGGCCAGGAGCAGTTTGGTGCCGCGGCGCCTGCTGAGCAACTCGTCCATGTCGTCCGGACCGGGCACACCGTCATGCGGCTGGATCCGCTGCTCGTACTCGCAGTTGTGCAGGAGTCCGAAGTCGCGGTTGTTGACGAGCTCGTGCTCCTGGCGCTCCTTCAGCGCCTCGACCGTCAGCCGGATCTGCTGCTCGGTCTGGTTCATGGGCTGGTTGTAGAGGTCGGCCACGCGCGTGTGCATACGCAGCACGGTCTGCGCGACGCTCAGTTCGTACTCACGGGGCCTGGCCTCGTAGTCGACGAAGGTGTGCGGGATGTCCGGCTCGCCGGAGTGGCCGGAGGAGAGGTCGATCTCCTTCTCGCCGTACTTGTTGGAGCGCTGCTCGGGGATCGTCCGGCACTGCTGCAGGTGTTCGCGCAGCGAGTCCGAGCGCTCCGCGATCTGCTCGAACTCCTGGCGGGGCAGCACGAGCACGGTGCAAGCGGTGAGCGCGCGGGCCGTGTACTCCCAGATCGCGTCCTCGTCCAGCAGGGCCGCGTCGCCGAAGTAGGCGCCGTCGGCGAGGACTCCGAGGGACTCGTCGTCCCCGTACGGGCCCGTGCCGATCTTCTCCACCCTGCCGTGTGCCAGCAGGTACACCTCGTCGGACTGGCTGCCGAACGACGCGATCACCTCACCCGCCTGGATCTCCCGCTGCTCGCAGCGCCGGGCGATCTCGGAGAGCACCTCCTGGTCCTCGTACGACCGCAGCGCCGGCAGTTCGCCCAGCTCCGCGGGGATGATCTCGACGCGGTCGCCGGTCTTCACGAACGTCATCCGGCCGTCGCCCACGGCGAAGGTCAGCCGCCGGTTCACCCGGTACGTACCACCCTGGATGTCCACCCAGGGCAGCATTCGCAGCAGCCAGCGGGAGCTGATCTCCTGCATCTGCGGCACGGACTTGGTCGTGGTGGCCAGGTTCCGCGCGGCCGCCGTGCCAAGACTCTGCTGCGGCTTGGTCTCCTCCGTGCGGACCTCTTCGCCTACCGACATAGAGAACTGCCCTCCCGGTTATGCCCAACGCCCATACGCCTCGGGCATCGATGTCCACGGGCAAGCCTTCCCCACTCAGCGTCGCGGTGCTATTACCCGAAAGAGCGGGAATGGATCTTCGTATCACTGGGCAGGGGACGGTCTTTCCGGGCGTGGCGACATCCGTGGAAACCCGCCGCCGGTGCGGTTCGCCCTTTCACCGCGCTGGTATCGGCCGGCTGCTGCACACGCGTGGACATCGTCCACCACATCGAGGGCCAGGTCTCTCCCACCCGGGCGACAATTACCGGGTGACCAGCCCCGACGCCCCCGACGCGCCTCGCCTCGCGGCCCTGCGCCCCCGGTTGCCCTCGCCGGTGGTGGAAGCCGCCGACGACCGGTTCGAGCGCCGGGGAGTCCGGCTGCTGCTGAAGCGGGACGATCTGATCCACCCGGAGCTGACCGGCAACAAGTGGCGCAAGCTGGCGCCGAATCTCGCGGCGGCGGACGGCCGCGCCGTCGTCACCTTCGGCGGCGCCTACTCCAACCACCTGCGCGCCACGGCCGCGGCCGGCCGGCTGCTCGGCATCCCCACGGTAGGTGTCGTACGCGGCGACGAGCTGGCAGGCCGCCCCCTCAACCCCTCCCTCGCGCGCTGCGCGGCCGACGGCATGCGGCTGCACTTCGCCGACAGGGCGACGTATCGCCGCAAGTCGCAGCCGCGGGCCCTTGCCGGGATCCTCCGCGAGGCTGACGCCGAGGGTGCCTACGTCGTCCCCGAGGGCGGCAGCAACGCCGCGGCCGTACGCGGCTGCCAGGAACTCGGCGCCGAGCTGCGCGACCGGGCCGATGTCGTGGCCGTGGCCTGCGGCACCGGAGGCACGCTGGCCGGACTGGCCGCCGGGCTCGCTCCCCGGCAGCGCGCCCTGGGCGTGCCGGTCCTCAAGGGCGGCTTCCTGACCGCCGAGACAGAGGCCCTGCAACGGCAGGCGTTCGGCGGCCCGCGCGGCTCCTGGAGCCTCGACGAGCGCTTCCACTTCGGGGGCTACGCGCGCGTGCCCGACGAGCTCGACACCTTCGCCAGGGACTTCGAACGCCGTCACGGCCTGCCCGTCGAACGTCTGTATGTGGCCAAACTGCTGTACGGCCTGGTCACACTGGCCGGCGAAGGCGCCTTCCCGCGAGGGACGACGGTGGCGGCCGTCATCACCGGCCGTCCCTTCCCGTGACATCCGGCAACGTTCCGTGGAGCCCGGCAACGTTCCGTGGAGCCCGGCAACGTCTGGTGACACCCCGGAGCCTCTTGTGACGCCCCACAGCGTCTCTTGAAGCCCGGCAGCGCCCCCCGCGCCGTATCGCCGCTACGCCGCCTCCCGGAAGGCCGCCGCCTCCTCCAGGTCAAGCCTGCGCAGCAGGGTCCTCAGCATCTCGTCGTCGATGTACCGGCCGTCCCTGAGCCTGACGAACACCTCGCGCTCGGCGCTGATCATCTCCCGCGACAGCCGTCGGTAGGTGTCGTCGACGGACTCCCCGGTGATCGGGTTGGCCTGCCCCAGCCGTTCCCATACGGCGTTGCGGCGGCGCTCCAGGACGATGCGCAGCCGGTCGGCGAGCGGGGCGGGCAGGGCGTTGCGCTCGTCTGCGAGGAGTTCGTCCAGGCGCCGCTCGGCGGCCCGGGAGGCCTGCGCCTGGGCGTTCGCCTCGGCGAGCGTCTCCGCCTGGACGTCCCGCCCGGGGACCTTCAGCAGCCGGATCAGCGGGGGCAGCGTCAGTCCCTGCACGACCAGGGTGCCGATGACCGTCGTGAAGGTCAGGAAGAGAATGAGGTTGCGGTGCGGGAAGGGCTCATCGCTGTCGTGCATGGTGAGCGGGATGGAGAAGGCGATGGCCAGCGAGACCACGCCTCGCATGCCGGCCCACGCGATGATGAACGGCCCCTTCCAGGTCAGGCTCTCCTCCCGCTCCCTGATCCGCGCCGAGAGCAGCCGGGGCAGGAAGGTCGCCGGATAGACCCAGACGAACCGGGCCGCGACGACCACCAGGAAGACGGCGAGCGCGTACCAGGCGGCGTCGGCGCCCTCGTACTGTCCGAGGCCCCTCAGGACCACCGGCAGCTGCAGTCCGATCAGGGCGAACACGGCCGACTCCAGGACGAAGGCCACCATCTTCCACACCGCCTCCTCCTGGAGTCGCGTGGCGAAGTCGACCTCCCACGCGCGGTGGCCCAGGTAGAGCGCGACGACCACGACCGCGAGGACACCGGAGGCGTGCACCTGCTCGGCGACGGCGTAGGCGAAGAACGGGATCAGCAGGGAGAGCGTGTTCTGCAGCAGCGCTTCCTTCACGTGCGTGCGCAGCCAGTGGATCGGCGCCATCAGCACCAGGCCGACCACGACGCCCCCGACCGCTGCGAGCAGGAACTCGCCGATGCCCCCGGCCCAGGTGGCGCCCTCGCCGACGGCGGCGGCGAGGGCCACCCGGTAGGCGGTGATCGCGGTGGCGTCGTTCAGCAGGGACTCGCCCTGGAGGATCGTGGTGATCCGGGACGGCAGCCCGACCCGGCGTGCCACCGCCGTCGCCGCGACGGCGTCCGGCGGCGCGACCACCGCGCCGAAGACCAGGGCCGCGGTCAGCGGCAGGTCGGGCACGATCAGGTACAGGGCCCAGCCGACCACGAAGGTCGCGAACAGCACGTACCCGACGGACAGCATCGCGACCGGCCTGAGCTGGGCCCGCAGGTCGAGGTAGGAGCTGTCGGTGGCGGCCGTGTGCAGCAGCGGGGGCAGGATGAGCGGCAGGACGATGTGCGGGTCGAGCGTGTAGTCGGGCACCCCGGGGACGTAGCTGACCGCCAGCCCGATCGCCACCAGCAGCAGCGGCGCCGGCACCGGGGTGCGCCGCGCGGCCGCGGCGATCGCGGCACTGCCCGCCACCAGCAACAGCAGTGGCATCACGTCCATCGTTCTCGCCCGCCCCTCTTTTTTTCCGCGCGGTCTTCCGCCCGACCGTCGTAACCTGGCAATCATGAAACAGTGCACGCACGCCGACGCGCTGCCGCACCCCGAACCCGGCCCGCTCAGCGAGACGTGTCCGGAGTGCCTGGCGGAAGGCATGGATCCGGTGCAACTACGGCTGTGCCTCAGCTGCGGTCACGTCGGCTGCTGCGACTCCTCGCCGGGGCGGCACGCGGCGGGGCACCACACGGAGTCCGGCCATCCCGTGATGCGGACGCACGAGCCCGGGGAGACCTGGCGATGGTGCTTCGTCGACCATGTCCTGGTGTGACTCGGCAACACCCCGGCGGCGGACGGTTCGACCGTCTGACGTCTGGGTACGTCAACCCGGCGCGCGCTCTTCCCATTTGGGCCCGCCCAACCCCTAGACACGGAGCGTATCCACAGGTTTACTGTGAGTGACGACAAGGGGATGGGGTCCCGGGGACAGGACCGTCGAGAGCGCGGTAGCGTCACCGCTGAACCACGTATCGCGTTACCCCGGGGGGCGACCCTCGGCCCTGAAACGCTTGTACCACCATGGAGGTGAGGGTGTCCCAGATCGCAGGCGAGCCCGCGACCCAGGACTTCGTGGAAGTCCGGCTGCCGGCCGCGGGTGCCTACCTGTCGGTGCTGCGTACGGCCACGGCCGGTCTCGCGGCCCGTTTGGACTTCACCCTCGACGAGATCGAGGACCTGCGCATCGCGGTGGACGAGGCCTGCGCGATCCTGCTTCAGCAGGCCGTGCCCGGCTCGGTGCTCAGCTGTGTGTTCCGCCTCGTCGACGACTCACTCGAGGTCACTGTCTCGGCTCCGACCACGGACGGCCATGCCCCCTCGCGGGACACCTTCGCCTGGACCGTCCTGTCCGCCCTCGCGGGCAAGGTCTCCTCTGCCGTGGACAAGGACAAAACCGTTTCGATCAGCCTCTACAAACAGCGCGGCGCGGGACCCGGGCCGGCGTGAGGAGCGAGGACGGGCCGGTGCGGGACGAAGAGCGCAGCACACGAGAGCTGCCGGCCGAGGGCACGGGCACGAGCGGTCCGAGCGGGGCCCGGCGCATGGCGGACGGCATCGACGGCATCCCCGAGCAGGCCCGCCCGCACCCTGAGGACGACTCCGCGGGGGCCGTCCTCCCGGGCGGCGGGCCGCTGGACCAAGGCGGTGCCGTACGGAGCGCGCCTCCGGGCGGGGGGATCACCGCATCCCCCGTCCCAGGGGGTCCTCCCACTCGCGCGAAGTCGAGAGTGGCGGAGGAGGCGAGGGCTCGGGGAAGGGCGACGGGCGGGACGATGAGCGAGCACGAGCGAGACTCCGAGCACCAGGCGCCGAGCGCGCACCACGCACAGGGTGCGCACCACGGCTCCACGGACCGCAGCGGGGCGCGCGAGATGTTCCTCAAGCTGCGCACGCTGGGGGACGGCAGTCCGGAGTACGCGGAACTGCGCAACCAGCTGGTCCGCATGCACCTGCCGCTCGTCGAGCATCTCGCGCGCCGCTTCCGCAACCGCGGTGAGCCGCTGGACGACCTCACCCAGGTCGCCACGATCGGGCTGATCAAGTCGGTCGACCGCTTCGACCCGGATCGCGGCGTGGAGTTCTCGACGTACGCGACCCCGACGGTCGTCGGCGAGATCAAGCGGCACTTCCGCGACAAGGGCTGGGCGGTGCGCGTCCCGCGCCGGCTGCAGGAGCTGCGCCTGGCGCTGACCACGGCGACGGCCGAGCTCTCGCAGCTGCACGGCCGCTCCCCCACGGTCCACGAGCTCGCCGAGAAGCTGGCGATCTCGGAGGAGGAGGTCCTGGAGGGCCTGGAGTCGGCCAACGCGTACTCCACGCTGTCCCTGGACGTCCCCGACACCGACGACGAGTCCCCGGCGGTCGCTGACACCCTCGGCGCGGAGGATGAGGCGCTGGAGGGCGTGGAGTACCGGGAGTCCCTCAAGCCGCTGCTGGAGGACCTGCCGCCGCGGGAGAAGCGGATCCTGCTGCTGCGGTTCTTCGGCAACATGACCCAGTCGCAGATCGCGCAGGAGGTCGGCATCTCGCAGATGCACGTCTCCCGGCTGCTCGCGCGCACGCTCGCGCAGCTGCGGGAGAAGCTCCTCGTCGAGGAGTGACGGCTACTTCCCCACGTCGCCGGGGTTGCCGGGCCCGCGGATCCCCAGGGCCCGGGTCGTCTCGGGATTCACCAGCAGGACGAGCGCCGCCACGGCCACGACGGCGAGGGCGATCCCGGCCGGAATGGCCATGCTGTCGGCCTGCAGCAGGTTGTAGGCCACCGGCAGCGCCATGAGCTGGGTGATGACGGCCGGGCCGCGGCTCCAGCTGCGACGGCCGAGCAGCCCGCGCGCCGCGAGCAGCGGCAGCAGCGCGAGCACGACCAGCGTGATCCCCCCGGTCACAGCCTGCTGCCTGTCGTCCGGCTCGCCCGTGAGGCCGAGGACCAGAATCCAGACCCCGCCGACGACCAGGGCAAGCCCTTCCAGTGCGGCCAGCAGCGCCGCGTACGTCAGACGCCGCGGGCGGGGGCCGGTGGTCTGGGGTGTGGGGGTCTGCTCACTGCTCACCCCTGCAGAGTAGCCCTCGTCGCAGGCGCCTCCCGTGGCGAGGTTCGCCCTCGTCTCTTACCTGATCCCTACCTCGGTCTGGGCCCGGTACCCCCCAGTAGGTACGCTGCCAGTCATGCGTGCACTTCTCGTGGTCAATCCGGCGGCAACCACCACCAGTGCGCGCACGCG
Organism: Streptomyces sp. NPDC008137; assembly: GCF_042957035.1. NCBI lineage: Bacteria > Bacillati > Actinomycetota > Actinomycetes > Kitasatosporales > Streptomycetaceae > Streptomyces > Streptomyces sp. NPDC008137. Next base: position 24,678 of record NZ_JBIBHN010000026.1, read on the forward strand.
CGACGTACTGATCCACGCGCTCGCCAGCGAGATGAAGCTGGAGGCGGTCACCACCGAGTACCGCGGCCACGCGCGCGACCTGGGCCGGCAGGCGGCGGACAGCGAGGACATCGACCTGGTCGTGGCCCTCGGTGGCGACGGCACGGTCAACGAAGTGGTCAACGGTCTCCTGCACGCCGGCCCCGCGCCGGGACACCTCCCCGGCCTCGCCGTGGTCCCGGGCGGCTCCACCAACGTCTTCGCCCGCGCCCTCGGCCTGCCCAATGACGCCGTGGAGGCCACCGGCGCGCTGCTGGACGCCCTGCGCGACGGCAGCGAACGCACCGTCGGCCTGGGCCTGGCCTCGGGTACGCCCGGCACGGAGGACGAGACGGTGCCGGCCCGCTGGTTCACCTTCAACGCGGGGCTCGGCTTCGACGCGGGTGTGGTCGGACGGGTGGAGCAGCATCGCGAGCGCGGCCGGAAATCCACACACGCTCTCTACGTACGCCAGGTCGTGCGCCAGCTCCTCGGTGAGACCAACCGCCGGCACGGCATGATCACGCTGGAGCGGGCCGGCGAGGATCCGGTCACCGATCTGGTGCTGTCCATAGTCTCGAACACCTCACCGTGGACGTTTCTGGGGAATCGCCCGATCTACGCGGCACCTAAGGCCTCGTTCGATACCGGGCTCGATCTCTTCGGTCTCAGCCGCCTGTCCACCGCCGCTGTTGCCCGGTATGGGACCCAGTTGCTCACTTCGTCCCCCGAGCGTGGACCCCATGGCAAACACGCCACTTCCCTGCACGATTTGACCGAGTTCACCTTGCATTCCAAGGTGCCACTCCCCCTCCAGATGGACGGTGACCACCTGGGCCTGCGAACGAGCGTGACGTTCACAGGCGTACGCCGTGCACTGCGTGTGATTGTGTGAGCAGAACTGGCTAAAGTCCTTTCACTCGAACGTTTAGGCCAGGATCCACCCCATGGAAGTACGGCTGTGACCTAGTCGACACCGAAGAATCAAAAAAAACTTTCCAGAAGGGGTTGTATCCGCCGCTGAGGTTTGCGAGTCTCTACGTGGCGATCGGGACGGCCCGCAACACCGGCCTCCACTGATCACCAGAATCCCCCTTCAAAACACAGGACCCACGCCAGGGAACCTGGCGGTCGGCCCTTCACTTGTTGAGGGATTCGTGAAAGCGTTCACATTCACAAGCAAGCCCTGCACGTAATACCAAGGAGAGGTAGCAGCCATGGACTGGCGTCACAACGCCGTTTGCCGCGAGGAAGACCCCGAGCTCTTCTTCCCCATCGGCAACACCGGTCCTGCGCTGCTGCAGATCGAGGAAGCCAAGGCCGTCTGCCGTCGCTGCCCGGTAATGGAGCAGTGTCTGCAGTGGGCGCTCGAGTCCGGCCAGGACTCCGGCGTCTGGGGTGGTCTCAGCGAGGACGAGCGCCGTGCCATGAAGCGCCGCGCCGCCCGCAACCGGGCTCGTCAGGCCTCCGCCTGACAACCCACCCCTGCTGACAGCCTGAGCTTGGCGGCGCGTACAGCGAGTACGCATCTCCCGCCCCCGAGCCGCAGCGCGCAGTTCCCCCGATGCGCTTAGCAAAGCAGCAACGAGCTTAAGCCCCGGGCCACCAAGTGGCCCGGGGCTCAATGCTGTTCAGGGGGCTTCGGCACGTCGGCCGTTTCCTACTTCTGTGAGCGCACCGGGATGTCGAGGATCACGCGGGTCCCGCGCACCGGGGCCGGGACCATGTCGAAGGTGCCGCCCAACTCGCCCTCCACCAGGGTCCGTACGATCTGCAGGCCGAGGTTGCCCGCGGTATGCGGATCGAAGCCCTCCGGCAGACCCACGCCGTCGTCCTGGACGGTGACCAGCAGCCGGGCCTCCTTGCTCGTGCCGCCGCGGATCGCCGACACCTCGACCGTGCCGGTGTCGCCCTCGCGGAAGCCGTGTTCCAGGGCGTTCTGCAGAACCTCGGTCAGCACCATCGACAACGGCGTGGCGACCTCGGCGTCGAGGATGCCGAAGCGACCGGTCCGCCGGCCGGTGACCTTCCCTGGGGAGATTTCCGCGACCATGGCCAGCACACGGTCGGCGATGTCGTCGAACTCGACGCGCTCGTCCAGGTTCTGAGAGAGCGTCTCGTGCACGATCGCAATCGATCCGACGCGTCGCACCGCTTCTTCGAGGGCCTCGCGGCCGCGGTCGGACTCGATGCGCCGGGCCTGGAGACGGAGCAGGGCCGCCACTGTCTGGAGATTGTTCTTGACCCGGTGGTGGATCTCCCGGATCGTCGCGTCCTTGGTGATCAGCTCGCGCTCGCGGCGACGGAGTTCGGTGACGTCGCGGAGCAGGACCAGCGAGCCGATGCGGGTGCCCTTGGGGCTGAGGGGGATCGCGCGGAACTGGATGACCCCGTCGCTGGCCTCGATCTCGAACTCGCGCGGCGCCCAGCCGCTGGCGACCTTGGCGAGCGCCTCGTCCACCGGGCCCCGGGTCGGAGCGAGTTCGGCGGTGGTCCTGCCCAGGTGCTGGCCGACGAGGTCGGAGGCGAGACCGAGACGGTGGTAGGCGGAGAGGGCGTTCGGCGAGGCGTACTGGACGAGGGCATCGGCGTCGAGCCGGATCAGTCCGTCACCCACCCGGGGCGAGGCGTCCATGTCGAGCTGCTGGTTCGCGAACGGGAAGGAGCCGGCCGCGATCATCTGTGCGAGGTCGGAGGCGCTCTGCAGGTAGGTGAGCTCCAGGCGGCTCGGGGTGCGCACGGTGAGGAGGTTGGTGTTGCGCGCGATGACGCCGAGGACGCGTCCCTCCCGCCGCACGGGGATCGACTCGACCCGGACGGGGACCTCTTCGCGCCACTCGGGGTCGCCCTCGCGCACGATGCGGCCCTCGTCGAGGGCGGCGTCCAGCATGGGGCGGCGGCCTCGCGGGACGAGATGGCCCACCATGTCGTCCTGGTACGAGGTCGGGCCGGTGTTGGGCCGCATCTGGGCGACCGAGACGTACCGGGTGCCGTCGCTGGTGGGGACCCACAGGACCAGGTCGGCGAAGGAGAGGTCGGAGAGCAACTGCCACTCCGAGACCAGCAGGTGCAGCCACTCGAGGTCGGTGTCGTCGAGGGCGGTGTGCTGGCGTACGAGTTCGTTCATGGAGGGCACGTGTGCGAGCGTACCCGGGGGTTTGCACCTCTGAAATGCTCGGATCCCGCGTGGGCCCGGAAACACCCGCGGGCCGCGGCGCCTGAGAGGGACCCTCAACCCTCCCGGCACCGCAGCCCGGAGCAGCATCGGCCGTGGGGTGTGCGGTCCCGGTCGGCCGAAGGATGAGGACCCGGGGCAGTCAGGGCAGAGAGCCTCGGTTCCTCGGTCCGTCCTCCTGTGCGGGGAGGACGGGGGCTTGTACGCGCTTCGCAAGCGCCCTCGTACGCATTGTGGACTAGACCACTAGGGGGTGTCCATGCGTTGGAGGCTGTTCGTTGTTGTTCTGTCTCCCGCGAATCGGACGCAGTGACGTCCACCACGCAGCCTAACCCGTGTGGGTTCCTGTGCGGGGCCAGATGGTCATGGCAACTTTCGCGACCGCCTCCGGTTCCTCCCGGCTCGCCCTGTCCCGCGCCTGTTGTGCCATGCCCTGGATCATTGATGTGGCCTCGTAACCGTTCTCCCAGAGGGTCAGGAGGGCCTTCTCCAGCGCGGGCGCCCGCGAGCCCGTGGTTCAGCGGGTCTCCGTCACCTTCGCCAGGGCGCGAGGCGCGTCCGGGTCCTGGCCCCGGGCGATGGTGACCTCGTAGGCGAGGAGTTGGAGGGGGATGATCTCCAGGACGGGCTGAACCTCTTCGGCCACACCGTCCGTCGGCAGGACGAAGCCGGCCGTCGCCTGCTCGACCTGATGCCTGGGGCCGATGACGACCAGGTCGGCGCCGCGGCCGCGCAGCCGGTCGAGGACGGGCTGGAGCGCTTCGCCGCCCTTGCCGTCGGTGACCACGGCGATGACCGGGGAGACGTTGTCGACCATCGCGAGCGGCCCGTGCAGCAGATCGGCGCCCGAGTAGGAGAGGGCGGGGATGTAGCTGGTCTCCATCAGCTTGAGGGCGGCCTCCTTGGCCGTGGGGTAGCCGTAGCCGCGTGAGGTGATCACCATGCGCTCGGCGAAGCGGTAGCGGGCGGCGAGGCTGCGCACCTCGTCCTGCCGGGCGAGCAGTTGCCCGGCGAGGTCCGGCAAGGCGTGCGCGGGCGCGCCGTCGCCGCCGCGCAGGCCCTCGACGAACAGGTAGAGCGCGAGGAGGGAGGCGGTGTAGGTCTTGGTCGCGGGGAGCGCCTTCTCCGGTCCGGCCATGATGTCGATGTGGTATTCGGAGACGCCGGCGAGCGGTGAGTCGGGGTTGTTGGTGACGGCCAGGGTGATCGCCCCGGCCTCGCGGGCGGCCCGGGTCGAGGCCACCAGGTCCGGGGAGCCGCCGGACTGGCTGACGGTGACGACGAGGACGTCCGTGAGGTCGGGTCGGGCGCCGTAGGCCGTGGTGGTGGACATCGAGGTGAGTCCGCAGGGCAGGCCGAGGCGGATCTCCAGAAGGTACTTGGCGTAGAGGGCGGCGTTGTCGGACGTGCCACGGGCGGTCAGCAGGACGAAGCGGGGTGCGCGGGCGGCGATCCGCCGCGCCACGTCCCGGACCGCGGGGGCGCCGTCGTCCAGGATGCGGCGCAGGACGGCGGGCTGCTCCGCCATCTCGCGGGCCATGATCCGGCCCGGGAGTTCGCCGAGGGGGTCCGGTGTGGCGGCAGCGGTCATGGCGGGGTCCTTCCGTGGCGCGGGCGGCTGCAACTCCCATTCCACTCCCCTGGGCCGGAGAACGCCCCCGCGGGACCGGCGCTGTTCACCTGGTCGAGGCCTGGTCGGCACAGTCGTGCCGCCCGCTCGGGAGCAAGGGCGTACACCCTGGGAGCGACGGCCCCGCTCTGTTAGATTGGTCTAAACCACATGGCCCCTCAAGGGTCCAGTCCCAGTCGAGCACTCCTCTCAGATCGGCAGGCCCAGCGTGGAAGTTGTCATCGTTCCGGACGCCAAGGCGGGCGGCGAGCTCATCGCCGAGGCCATGGCCCAGCTGCTCCGGCGCAAGCCCGACGCGCTGCTCGGCGTGGCGACGGGCTCGACGCCGCTGCCCGTCTACGAGGCGCTGGCGGCCAAGACGCTCTCCGGTGCCGTGGACGTCACGAGGGCACGGATCGCTCAGCTCGACGAGTACGTGGGGCTGCCCGCCGACCACCCGGAGTCGTACCGCTCGGTGCTGCGGCGTGAGGTGCTGGAGCCGCTCGGGATCGGGATGGGCCGGTTCACGGGCCCGGACGGCACCGCCGAGGACGTGCAGGGCGCGTGCGAGGCGTACGACAAGGCGCTGTCGGACGCCGGGGGTGTGGACCTTCAGCTGCTCGGGATCGGGACCGACGGGCACATAGGGTTCAACGAGCCGTGCTCGTCGCTGGCGTCGCGGACCCGAATCAAGACACTGACCGAGCAGACCCGGATCGACAACGCGCGTTTCTTCGACGGCGACCTCGACCAGGTGCCGCATCACGTGATCACGCAGGGCATCGGCACCATCCTGGAGGCCCGGCACCTGGTGCTGCTCGCCACCGGCGAGGGCAAGGCGGACGCGGTGGCGGCGACGGTTGAGGGGCCGGTGGCCGCGGTGTGTCCCGCGTCCGCGCTCCAGCTCCACCCGCACGCGACCGTCGTCGTGGACGAGGCCGCGGCGTCGAAGCTGAAGCTCGCGGACTACTTCCGGCACACGTACGTCAACAAGCCGGAGTGGCAGGGGATCTAGGGACTGTTCCCCGAGTCCCTTTCCGTTCGGATCACGCCGCAGACGCGGGGGCCCCGGCCTCCGGAACGTCGTCCTCGGCCGGCTCGTCCTGGGCGCGCAGGCCGGCCACCCACAGCGGCATCACCCAGTGGACGACGAGGACGGCGATGAGCAGGGGCGCGGCGTAGGCCTTCGGGGCGTCGCCGGTGACGCCGCCCGTGGTCAGCAGGGCAGTCGCCACCGCGGCCAGCAGCAGGGTCGTCAGGCGGTGGGCGCGGGCCAGGACGCGGCTGCGTTCCGCCGACTGCCGCTCGTCCAGGACGTGTTCGCGCAGCTCCAGCAGGCCCCGGGTGGCGCCGTTGATCACTCCGGTCGCGACCATCCAGGGAAGCAGCAGTACGGCCATGACGGCCGCGGGCCACAGCGGCTCGCCCTCGGTGAGGAAGAAGTGGGTCATCAGTCCGCCGATGGCCACGGTGAGGCTGATGTGCGCCGCGACGGCCAGACGCCGGCGTGCCGTCGTGGCGTACCAGGCCTGGCCCCGGCGGTCGTTCATCAGCCGCAGCATGCTCCGGTCGTAGCGGGTCAGGCGTGTCGTCGTCATGGCTGGTTCCTCCCGTAGACCTCGTCCGTGAGCGGGCGGAACGGTTCGAGGGAGAACACCGCCTCGACCGGCAGACCGAAGAACTTCGAGATCTTCAGCGCCAGGTCGAGGCTCGGGTTGTACTGCCCCCGCTCGATGTAGCCGATGGTCTGGTAGTGGGCTCCCACTGCCTCGGCCAGGCTCTGGCGCGACACCTTCCGTTCGGCGCGCACCATGGCCAACCTGTTGTGCACCTGCTCACTCATGTATAAGAAGTACTACATTCGGATGCAGCCTTACAACCTTGTGATTCCGGTCAGTCCGGTGATCACCTCGGCTGCCGCCCGGCCGCAGACGCGGGCCGCGCCATGGGTGGCGATGTGCAGGGCACCGCGCGGGGCGGCCTGGGGGACGCCCATCTCGACCACGATGGTGTCGGGGCGGGCCGCCAGCAGGGTGTCGAGAGCCGAGGCCATCCAGGGGTGGCGGTGTTCGTCGCGGACGACGGCGACGACGCGTCGCGCGCCGGCCGCCTCAAGGGCCGCCCGGCCGGCGCTCTCCCCGCCCTTGTCGGCTTGGCCACCCTTGCCGTCCTTGCCGGTCCTGTCGGCCTCGGCGGAGAAGCTGCCGGTCACGGTGCCCGGCAGGAGGTGGATGAGTTCCGCCGCGACGCCCCACGGTGTCTCGTCGCCGACCGCGATGTTGGCGACGGGGGTGAGGGCGGCGACGTAGGGGGGTTCGGTGAGGGGCTTGAAGCTCTCCGGGCGCTCCAGACCCGGGGCGACGGTCACCGTGAGGGCGCGGCGGGCGGCCCGCAGGCCGACCTCGTCGCGGGGTGTGATCCCGGGTGAGCCGCCGGCCGGGCCCGCCCAGCGGGCCAGAGCCCTGACCCGGTCGGCGGCGTCGGCGAGGCGTTCCTCCGGGAGTTCGCCCGCGCGTACCGCGGCGACCAGGGCGTCGCGCAGCCGCAGTACGGTCGCGTCGTCGGCCAGGCCGCCGCCCACGCAGATGGCGTCGGCTCCGGCGGCGACGGCGAGGACACTGCCGCGTTCGATGCCGTAGGTGCCCGCGATGGCCCGCATCTCCATGCCGTCGGTGACGATGAGGCCGTCATAGCCGAGTTCGCCGCGCAGCAGGCCGGTCAGGATGCGCCGGGAGAGCGTGGCCGGGTGGTCGGGGTCCAGCGCCGGGACCAGGATGTGGGCGCTCATCACGGCCCGGCTGCCGGCGGCGATGGCCGCGCGGAACGGGGTGAGTTCGCGGTCGGTGAGCACGTCCGCGGGGACGTCGATGCGCGGCAGGGAGTGATGGGAGTCGACGGCGGTGTCGCCGTGGCCGGGGAAGTGCTTGGTGCAGGCGGCGACCCCGGCGGACTGGAGACCGTCGACGTAGGCAGCGGTGTGCCGGGCGGCCAGCTCGGTGTCGGCGCCGAAGGAGCGGACACCGATCACCGGGTTGGACGGGTTGGAGTTCACATCGGCCGAGGGGGCCCAGTTGAGGTTCACGCCGCAGGCCGCGAGGCGGCGGCCCAGTTCGTGGGCGACGGCTCGCGTCAGTTCGACGTCGTCGACCGCGCCGAGCGCGTGGTTGCCCGGGAAGGAGGAGCCGGACCGCACCTCCAGGCGGGTCACGTCACCGCCTTCCTCGTCGATCGCGACCAGCACGTCGTCACGCTCGGCCCGCAGCTGCGCGGTGAGCGCGGACAGTTGGCCGGGCGAGGCGATGTTGCGGCCGAACAGGCCGACGGAGGCGAGGCCCTCGCCGAGCCGGCGCAGCAGCCAGTCGGGGGCGGTGGTGCCGGTGAAGCCGGGCTGGAGGACCGTCAGGGCGTCGCGCGTGAGCTTGTCGGTGCCGCTGGCGAGTGTCGTCATGGGGTGGGTTCATCCCTTCACGGCGCCCGCGGTCAGGCCCGCGGCCATCTTGCGCTGGACGAGGAGGAAGAGTGCGACGATGGGCACGGCCATCATCGTGGCGCCGGCCATCATCGGGGCGTATTCGGTGCCGTGCTTGGTGGTGAAGTTGCCGAGCCAGACGGTCGCGGTCTGGTTCTTCTGGCTGAGCAGCATCAGGGCGTAGAGGTACTCGTTCCAGGCCTGGATGAAGCCGTAGACCGAGGTGGCGACCATGCCGGGGGCCAGGAGCGGGAAGACGACCCGGAGGAAGGCGCCCGTGCGGGAGCAGCCGTCGACCATGGCCGCCTCCTCCAGTTCCTTCGGGATGTTGACGATGAAGCCGCGCAGCGTCCACACCGTGAACGGGAGGACGAAGGTCAGGTACGTGATGATGAGCCCGGTCAGCCGGTCGTACTGTCCCAGGTCGTTGAGCAGCAGGAACACCGGGATGATCATGGCGACCAGCGGCACCATCTGGACTGCCAGGATGCCCACGATCACGATCTTCCGGCCGCGGAAGGCGAACCGGGAGATGGCGAGCGCGGCCAGCAGCCCGACAGCCATGCCGATGACGACGACCGCCAGCGACACCACCATGCTGCGGCCCACCGGGCCCCAGAAGTCGGCGATGTCCAGCGCCCGGCCGAAGTTGGCGAAGGTGAGGCCGGTGGGCAGCAGGCTCGGGTCCGGGTCGATGGCGTCCTTGGCGGGCTTGAACGCCGTGTTGAGCATCCAGTAGAGCGGGAAGCCGGCGGTGACGAAGACCAGGAGGCCGAGGAGGTTCCACCAGAGCTTCGGTGCCCGGCGGGGGGCCAGGGTGCTGCTCATTCGACCTCTCCGATCTTCAGCATCTGCCGCATGTAGACGGCGACCACGCCGAGCAGCAGCAGGACGGTGATCAGCGCGATGGCCGAGCCCTGCGCGTAGTCGTTGACCACGAACGCCCGGTCGTAGGAGTAGGTGTTGAGGACCTGGAACTCCGGCTCGGGGTGGCCGCCCCGCATGACGAACACCTGCGGGAAGACGCCCATGTCCCAGATGACCGACAGGGTCGTGAGCATCACGATGATCGGCTTGAGGACGGGCAGGGTGACGTAGCGGAAGACACCCCAGGAGCCGGCGCCGTCCAGGCGGGCCGCCTCCTCCAGTTCCCTCGGGACCTGGGTGAGACCCGCGCTGAGCGTGATCACCACGAACGGCACGGCTCCCCACACCACCAGCAGCATGATCACGGCCAGGCCCTCAGGTCCGCTGGCGAACCAGTTGTGGCCGATCATGTCGACGCCGGGCAGCTTGCTGAGCAGCGCGTTGAAGACGCCGTAGTCGGAGTCGAAGAGCCACTTGAAGACCGTGGTCGCCACGATCACGGGCATGCCCCAGCTCGCCACCAGCACGATGTTGATGAGCACCTTCAGCCAGCCGGAGACCCGCTGGAGCAGCAGGGCGAGCGCCATGCCGATCACCATCGTGAAGACGACGGCCCCGGCCGCGAAGACGATCGTGCGCACGACGACGGCCCAGAACTCGCCGTCGCCCAGCACCTTGGCGAAGTTGTCGAACCCGACCGACTCGGCCGGCTGGAAGCCCCACAGCTGGGACTGCCCGAACTTCTGGAAGGACAGGGTGACAAGACGGGCCAGCGGATAGCCCATGACCAGGGCGAGGATCAGCAGGCAGGGCGCGAGCAGCAGCCAGGGGGCCGTGGCCCCGCCCGACGGCCGCTTCACCCGTGGCAGATCGTCGGCAGGGGGTGGTGGTGCCTGTCGCGGTGGCGGCACCTTGGCGGGGGTAGTGGTGTCTGCGGCACTCATCGCGTGCTCCTCGGCGCTCCCTCAGGTCTGGCGACGGCGGGGCTCCGCCCGGTGAGGAGCCCCGCCCGTAGGTCACTTCGTGTTGATGACCTTGTCGATCGCGGCGTCCGCGTCCTTGGCGGCGGCCTCGACCGACTTCTTGCCGGTGCCGATGGACTGCAGCATGGTCTGCAGGATCTGCGCCTTCTCGACCTGGCCCCAGCCGGGGGCCATCGGGACGAACCAGTTGGACTCGGCCGCGGTGGCGGGGACCGCCGTCGCCGGGTCGTTCTTCAGCGTCGCGAGGTCGGTCTTGTTGTTGGGCAGATTGCCCTTGGCCATCAGGCCCTTCTGCCCGGAGGAACCGGTGTAGGCGTTGATCCACTCGGCGGCCAGGTCCTGCGCGTCGGACTTCACCGGCACGGCGAGGTCGGAGCCGCCCAGGAAGACGGGCATGTTCTTGCCGGACGGGCCGGGCATCACGAAGTTCTCGAGGTTGCCCTTGAGCTTGCCGGTCTTGTCGTTCTTCGGGTCCTCGGCGGTCGCGCCCTCCCAGGCGGCGGCGAAGATCATGGCGGACTTGCCCTGGCCGTAGACGATGTAGCGGTCGGACTCGTCCTTGGTCTTGTCGCCGTGCATGTAGGAGTCGACGACGTTCTTGAACTCCGTCAGGCCCTTGAGGGACTCGGGCGAGGAGAGAGAGGCCTTCCACTGGCCGCCCGACTCGGTGGCGATGGCGCCGCCGGCGTCGTAGACGAAGGACATGGCCGCGTACCAGTCGCGGGTGGGCTGGTACCAGGCGTTGAACTTGCCGCCCTCCTTCTTCTGGATCTTGTCCAGGGCGGCGGTCAGCTCCTTGTAGGTCTTCGGGGGCGTCTTCACGCCGGCCGAAGCCGCGAGGTCCTTGCGCCAGTTGGCGACGCGCCCGCCGGCGTAGTACGGGACGCCGTAGGTCTTGTCCTCGTAGGTGACCGAGGCCTTGAGGCCGTCCAGCCAGGCGTCGGAGTTGTCGAACTTCGCCGGGTCGAGGGGGGCGAAGGCGCCCTTGACCATGTAGCCGAGCATCTCGGTGTTGCCCATCTCGACCACGTCGGGCGCCTTGTCGGTGGCGAGGACGGCGTCGAGCTTGGCGTTCTTGTCGGGCCAGCCGTAGTACTCGTGGTTGATCTTGAGGCCGGGGTGCTTCTTCTTGACCGCGGCGTCGGCGGCCTTCACCAGCTGCGGCCAGTTGTTCTGGGCGTCGACGGTGAGCCAGACGGTCAGCTCCTTGGCGTCCGCGCCGCCCTTGTCCGAACCACCGCCCTCGCCCCCGCACGCCGCGATGGAGACCATCATGCCCGCGATACCGATCGCGGATATCAGCTTGCGCTTCACGCCACCCTCCTCAGCTGGACCATTGGTGTAGACCAGTAGGGAGGAGCTTGGCCTGGCCCACGAGACCTGTCAAGAGGCCCGATAAGGCTCTGACCAGCCGTTATGCGACCTACATATGCAGGGTCCTTTAAGTAATAAGCCAGCGAAAAGCCGACTGCACACGCCATACTTCGGGTAGACCACTGGATGTGGTGGACTAGACCAAAAGCGGCGCCGACGGTATACAAGTGAGATCGTGTCGGCGGACCGAGCCGGGAAGGCGGAGCATGAGCACCGACGTCAGCAGTGCGGAGAACGAGAACGGGGCGCCCGTCCGTACCGCACGCGTGCCCAAGTACTACCGCCTGAAGAAGCACCTGCTCGACATGACGGACACTCAGGCGCCCGGCACGCCGGTCCCGCCCGAGCGCACGCTGGCGGCGGAGTTCGACACCTCGCGCACCACCGTGCGCCAGGCGCTGCAGGAGCTGGTCGTCGAGGGCCGGCTGGAGCGCATCCAGGGCAAGGGCACCTTCGTCGCCAAGCCGAAGGTCTCCCAGGCGCTGCAACTGACCTCGTACACCGAGGACATGCGCGCGCAGGGCCTGGAACCCACCTCGCAGCTGCTGGACATCGGCTACATCACCGCCGACGACCGCCTCGCCGGCCTGCTCGACATCACGCCCGGCGGACGCGTGCTGCGCATCGAGCGGCTGCGCATGGCCAACGGCGAGCCGATGGCCATCGAGACCACCCATCTGTCCGCCAAGCGCTTCCCCGCGCTGCGCCGGTCGCTGGTGAAGTACACGTCCCTGTACACCGCGCTGGCCGAGGTCTACGACGTCCGTCTCGCGGAGGCCGAGGAGACCATCGAGACCTCGCTGGCCACCCCGCGCGAGGCCGGCCTGCTCGGCACGGACGTCGGCCTGCCGATGCTGATGCTGTCCCGGCACTCTCTGGACCGGGAGGGGCAGCCGGTCGAGTGGGTGCGGTCGGTGTACCGGGGGGACCGGTACAAGTTCGTGGCCCGGCTGAAGCGGCCTGTCGAGTAGCGCACGCGTGGACCGCTGGTGAAGGCCGGTTTCTATTAGGTACCGCATTGCAGACGGGGGGTTCCGTTCCCGCCGCACCCTGACCTAGATTGCCTGCGCATTACACAGGTGATCACTGAGGGGACGGAGTCGCTTGATGTCGCAAGCCCCAGAAGCCAGCGGAGGGCCGGTGGTGACGCCGACGCGCGTCGTCATCGCCGTCTGCCTCATAGCGCCCTTCGTGGCCATGCTGTGGGTCGGCTCGTACGCCAAGACCGACCCGGCCTTCATCGGCATCCCGTTCTTCTACTGGTACCAGATGGCGTGGGTGCTCATCTCCACCGCGCTGACGATGACCGCGTACAAGCTGTGGCAGCGTGACCAGCGCGCCCGTAAGGAAGGTGCGCGGTGAAGGACGGCGTGAACGGCGTCGCGCTCGCCGTCTTCATCTTCTTCTTCCTGCTCGTCACGGTCATGGGCTTCCTGGCCTCGCGGTGGCGCAAGGCCGAGAACGAGAACAGCCTCGACGAGTGGGGCCTGGGCGGCCGGTCGTTCGGCACCTGGGTCACCTGGTTCCTGCTCGGCGGAGACCTCTACACGGCGTACACCTTCGTGGCCGTACCGGCGGCGATCTACGCGGCGGGCGCGGCCGGCTTCTTCGCGGTGCCGTACACGATCCTGGTGTACCCGCTGATCTTCACCTTCCTCCCCCGCCTGTGGTCGGTGTCCCACAAGCACGGGTACGTGACGACGTCCGACTTCGTGCGCGGCCGCTTCGGCTCCAAGGGCCTGTCCCTGGCCGTGGCCGTCACCGGCATCCTCGCGACCATGCCGTACATCGCGCTCCAGCTCGTCGGCATCCAGGCCGTGCTGGACGTGATGGGCGTCGGCGGCGGCGAGGACACCAACTGGTTCATCAAGGACCTGCCGCTGCTCATCGCCTTCGGCGTGCTGGCGGCCTACACCTACTCCTCCGGCCTCCGGGCCCCCGCCCTGATCGCCTTCGTCAAGGACACCCTGATCTACATCGTCATCGCGGTGGCGATCATCTACATCCCGATCAAGCTGGGCGGCTTCGACGAGATCTTCGCCAAGGCGGGCGACGCTTACAGCCAGACCAACCCGGCGACGGGCGCGGCGCGCGGTGCGCTGGTGCCGGCGGAGGCGGGCCAGTGGACGTACGCCACGCTGGCGCTCGGCTCGGCGCTCGCGCTGTTCATGTACCCGCACTCGATCACGGCGACCCTGTCCTCGCGCAGCCGTGAGGTGATCCGCCGCAACACCACGATCCTGCCGCTGTACTCGCTGATGCTGGGCCTGCTCGCGCTGCTCGGCTTCATGGCGATCGCGGCCGGGATCAAGGTGCAGAACGGGCAGCTGGCGATCCCGCAGCTGTTCGAGACGATGTTCCCGGACTGGTTCGCGGGTGTGGCCTTCGCGGCGATCGGCATCGGAGCGCTCGTGCCGGCGGCCATCATGTCCATCGCGGCCGCGAACCTCTTCACCCGCAACATCTACAAGGACTTCCTCAAGCCGGACGCCACGCCCGCGCAGGAGACCAAGGTCTCCAAGCTGGTCTCCCTGCTGGTGAAGGTGGGCGCGCTGGCCTTCGTCCTCACTATGGACAAGACCGTCGCCATCAACTTCCAGCTGCTCGGCGGCATCTGGATCCTGCAGACCTTCCCGGCCCTGGTCGGCGGCCTGTTCACCCGCTGGTTCCACCGCTGGGCGCTGCTCGCGGGCTGGGCGGTCGGCATGATCTACGGCACGGCCGCCGCGTACGGGGTCGCCTCGCCGACGCAGAAGCACTTCGGCGGCTCCTCGAAGGAGATCCCCGGCATCGGTGAGATCGGCTACATCGGCCTCACGGCGTTCGTCCTGAACGTGGTGGTGACGGTGGTCCTCACCTTCGCCCTGAAGGCCCTCAAGGCCCCCGACGGCATCGACGAGACCAAGCCGGAGGACTACACGGCGGACGCCGGCGACCCCGGGGTGCAGGTGGAACTGCCGCCGGCCACGGCGGGTACCTCGCACTGATCCCAGCGCAGCACGGGCCGTCGGGAGAGCACCCGGCGGCCCGTCGGCGTGTCCGCCCGCCGTCCTAGTCGCGGGTGCGCGCGGCCATCGCATGCCAGAAGCGGTCCAGCTCACGGACGCGCATGCTCACCCAGGGCGGCGTCTTCCGGCGCAACAGCCTGGGGAACCAGCGGCGCAGCCGTCCGGGCAGCAGGGCCTGCTGCTGGCGGCAGAACGGCTCTCGGATCTCTCCCCGGGGCACGGAGTCGTGGGGAGGGTACGGGCAGAGCTGGAACTTGCAGTCGGGCAGGCATGTGGTGCCGGGTGCGGGCGGGTTCGCGGTACCGACCCGGGCGCCGGGCCGCAGCGGCTCGCGGTTCGTGCGCAGGCACGGTGGGAGAGGCATCCCGGACTGCTCCGCGCGGGCCATGCGCTCCTCGACCTCGTCGGGGTTTCCGTCCCGTTCGATGAGGTTCAGCATCACCAGCACGTCGGCGACGAGACGTTGGGCCCTCCCGTCGAGGGTGCTCCAGCCGACCGAGGGCGGGATCCACAGGTTGTGCTTGCGGTAGGCGCCGGAGTGGTCCGTACGGGAACCGATGTTGTCGGCGACGCCCTTCTCGTCGATCCAGAGGAAGCGTTCGGGCTGGCCGGTCTCCAGGGCGAGGGCCACCAGATCGCCCGCCTCGGCGACGAACGGGTGCAGCAGCCGCCGCGGCGAGTCGCCGTTCGCACCGGGCGGGCCGGGCGGTGCGTTCACCGTGCCGG
Source organism: Streptomyces sp. NPDC008137 (assembly GCF_042957035.1). NCBI lineage: Bacteria > Bacillati > Actinomycetota > Actinomycetes > Kitasatosporales > Streptomycetaceae > Streptomyces > Streptomyces sp. NPDC008137. Next base: position 39,907 of record NZ_JBIBHN010000026.1, read on the forward strand.
CCATCGCCAGCCAGCGCCGCACGGTCTGCACGGCGGTGGAACCACCGATCGCCAGGAGCGGCTCGCGCGACCCGTGGTGATCGTCGCTCGGCCCTGCCGTGGTGTCGCCGTTCCGGTCATGGTGGCCGAGCCGGTCGGGAAGTTCCCACAGGCACAGCGCTTGGAGCAGGCTGAGCTGCGAGTACCAGCACCGGGTCTGCTGCAGTACGGTCTCCGCCTGCCGGATCAGGTCGACGCTTCTGCCGGGGTCCGTGTTCGGATGGCGTTGGCGCCGGTTGGCCGCGTACTTGAAGCCCTGGGCCAGCGCCGCCTCCAGGGCGAGCGGCATATCGGGGGCGCCGTCCGTATGGGCCGGGTCGAGGTGGAGGAGCCATTTGGTGAGGCGCTCCCGGGCCTCGCCGCGGTGGGAGTCGTCGACCGACCCCAGCAGCATGGGCAGCATCCAGGCCCGCATCACGAACTCACGCAGCAGTTCGACCCGTTGGTTCTCGTACCGCTGGTTGAGTTCCTCGCGCTCGATCTGCAGCCGGTCGATGGCCTCGACGGACGCGGCAGGCGAGGACGCACGGGCGGATCTGGCCTGCCCCATTCTCGAGGTCCACGCTTCGAATTCCCTCGTGTTCTCGGCTTTCATTTCGAGGATCTTGGCGTTGTACTCCCCTATGGGGTCACTGTTGAGACCGACCCGCTCACGGATCACGGCGAACGCCTCGTTGCCGCCGCTGCCGAACTCCTGGGCGACGGCCAGGCGGATGGAGTACGAGGGCTCGGCGATGCCCAGCTCGAAGATCTTCTCGTACATCGCCGTGGTGTCGATCTTCTTGGAGGCCTGCCGCGACGCCGCGCCCAGCTGCTTGAGCAGCCGCAGTTTCGCGTCCTCGAGAGTGCGCTGATCGCCCTGGATGCCCGACCAGTCGGCCGCCACCCTCTCGACGATGTCGCCCAGTCGTCCCGGGTCGGCTTCCACACTCTCGACTTCGAGGGCGGCCGCGTAGAGGTCGAGGGTCTTGGGGTCGTCCGGCCGATGCTGCGCGGCCGCGCAGAGCCGCTCGGACAGGGCGCGCCCACGCACGGGGCTGCTCCGCGACGGCTCGTTCTTCCCCTCCTGGAACCCGGCCCCGACGCCGCCGGCTCGGGGAGGACGTCTCCCCACCCGCCCGCGGGACATGAACACGACCGCGACCAGCAGCTCACGTCCGGGGCCGGGCGGTCGCAGCGCCTGCTCGATCAGCTCGCCGGCGTCGGCCTCCTCCAGGTGGCTCAGCAGACGGAAACCGAAGTAGGCCTGCAGGATGCTGTGCGGGAAGCGCGCCTTCGTCTCGGAGCTCTCCAACAGCCCGAGCTTGTCCGCGTTGCCCACCAGACGGGCGAGCACGGCGTGGCACTGCGCCATGTTCCCCATCTGCAGCCGCCTCGCCTCCTCGTCGCCGAGCCTGGCGCGGAGCGCTGCCCAGATCCGTTCCCGGTGCCACTCGGAGAAGGCCTCCCCGTTGTCGCCGTACCGGTCGGTGCCAGGCACCCTGACCCACAGAGGCCCACCGGGCTGGACGTCCGGGCCGAGCAACTCCGCGAAGTCCACTTCCAGCTTGTCTTGAAGCAGTCCCACGCAGGCCAGAGCGGAGACCACCGCAAGGGTGTCCCGGCGCTCCTGCGGGGTCAGCGCGACGTCCTCACGCAGCCGGCCCTCGTGCAAGGCACGGCCCCAGGTGTCCAACAGCCACAACCGAAGCGTGCTCCGGTCCCGGCTGCGTGTGTTCAGACGCTTCGGGTCGTCGGTCGGACGGTCCCGTTCCAGGGCGCCGTGCCGGTGCAGTTCACGGGCGATCTGCAGATAGACGGGCGATTCGGTCACCTCGGCCGTCTCCACGATCCAGTCCACGCGGCGCTCGTCCGTCTCCGGTACGGAGTCTTTGACGAATTGCAGCGCCTCCTCCTCGCTCAGCGGTTCCAGCTCCACGATCGCCGCGGGCGTGGTGTCCAGAGGACTGTGCGGCCGGGAGGCGATGACCACCGGCAGCCGCTCCTCATAGGCGCGTTCGATGGCACAGCGGATGATGTTGTCCCGGTTCTGCTGAACACCGCCGTCGAGAAGAGCCTCTTCGAGTCCGTCGGCGATGACGACCAGCTTGTCGTCGGCAAGCAGTTGCTGCCAGACCCGATCGGTCTTGGTGCGGGCCAGAATGCCCTGCGGCGCCACCTCGGCGAAACGCTGCTTGGCCATGCGCTCGAAGTTCAGATCGGTCCCGCCGTCGGCGTCCCGCAGCCGGATCGGCACGGGCACGGCACGCTCCTGGGCCAGTAGTTCGGTGAGCCGCACAAGGACGGCGGTCTTCCCCGTGCCGACACCGCCCACGAGCAGATAGGGCCGACGAGTGCCGCGCTCCCTCAGCCGTTGGGCGATGACCTGCGCGAGCTCCTCGCGACCCACGATCTCGGTGGAGTCCTGCCCGGCCGTGAGCACGAGCTTGTGCGGGTCCCTGCGCGCCTTCACGAGGTATCGCCGTTTGTTCCAGCTGTACCACCAGAACATGAAGAGCGCGGCGGCGACCGAAGCGGTGAGGACCGGACCGATGAAACGGAGCAGGGCGTCGAGCCCCGGCTCCTTCTGCCATCTCTCGACCGTGGTCTGCTGGTCGGTGACCAGCATGTGTACGCCGGCCCCGATCCAGCCGAAGACCACGAGGGCGCCGACCGCCCAGACCATCCGGAGCACGTTGGTGTAGGAGAACCACCTGCGCCACTTCCTGGGCCGGGTGGTGCCGCGGCGGGCCTCGAGACGGATGGTCAGGCTGTGCCAGTGGCCGACGACGACGCGACTGGTCCGTCTCGCCGCCCGTCGCAGATCCAGCGTGGCCATCGGCGCGTTGCGCGGCCGCTCCTTGCCCGGTGTGCGACGGACGACCCTCGTCATGTGAGTACTCCCTCCGAGGGCGATCTGCTTCCCAGTACGGAGGACCCGCGGACGTCGGCACCTACTTCCATGGAAGCACTCCCCGCACGCCGCGCAACCCGATGGGGAAACGCCGACAGGGCATCACTCTTCTCACCTGTCAGCTGACGCTCCGACACCAGCGCGACACAACATCTGGGGGTGCCACCCGTACCCGGCACAAGATGTATGCTCGTGCTCGCTGTCGTCGCAGGGGAATCCGGTGCGAATCCGGAACTGTCCCGCAACGGTGTACTTGTGCATGTTTCATGCACAAGCGTCAGTCCGAGGACCTGCCGACAGCGCACCCGGCCGTCCGGCCGGGGTGCCCTGACGTCCGGGCCTCGTGGAATGGGCCGGTGGACGCGACGCCGTGTGCGCTCGTGTGCTGCCCCCCCGCCCTGCGCGAGGCCCCTTGCCGAGCGAGGGAGAGCCCCACGTGACCATCGCGCCAGCCGAACCGGTCTCAGCTTCCGAAGAAGAGCACGACGGCCCCGGTGCCGCGCTGCTGCGGACCCTGACCGAGCTGACCGCCGATCTCCCCGACGCCGACCCCGGCCGGGTCGCCGCCGCCGCGCTGCGCGGCCGGTCCGCGCGGGCGGACGAGACGGAATTGCGCGAGCTCGCGACGGAGTCGGCCGCCGGCCTCATCTCCGAGGACCCCGCCTACTCCCGGCTGGCCGCACGGCTGCTGACGATCGGCATCCGTGAAGAGGCCGCCTCGCAGGGTGTCACGTCCTTCACCGAGTCCGTCGCGGTCGGCCACCGGGAGGGCCTGATCGCCGACCGGACCGCCGAGTTCGTGCGCCTGCACGCCGCCCGGCTGGACGCGCTGATCGACCGGGCCGCCGACGACCGCTTCGGCTACTTCGGCCTGCGGACCCTGCACAGCCGCTACCTGCTCCGCCACCCGATCACCCGCAAGGTCGTCGAGACGCCCCAGCACTTCATGCTGCGCGTCGCCGCCGGTCTCGCCGAAAACGACACGGCGCAGTCCGTCGACGAGGTCGCCGCGCTCTACGGGCTCATGAGCCGCCTCGACTACCTCCCCTCCTCCCCCACCCTCTTCAACTCCGGCACCCGGCACCCCCAGATGTCGTCCTGCTACCTCCTGGACTCCCCCCAGGACGAGCTGGACTCGATCTACGACCGGTACCACCAGGTGGCGCGGCTGTCGAAGCACGCGGGCGGCATCGGTCTCTCGTACTCCCGTATCCGTTCCCGCGGTTCGCTGATCCGGGGCACCAACGGCCACTCCAACGGCATCGTCCCGTTCCTGAAGACCCTCGACGCCTCGGTCGCCGCCGTGAACCAGGGCGGCCGCCGCAAGGGCGCGGCCGCGGTCTACCTGGAGACCTGGCACTCCGACATCGAGGAGTTCCTGGAGCTGCGCGACAACACCGGCGAGGACGCCCGCCGTACGCACAACCTGAACCTCGCGCACTGGGTGCCGGACGAGTTCATGCGGCGGGTCAACGCCGACGGGCAGTGGTCGCTGTTCTCCCCCTCGGACGTGCCCGAGCTGGTCGACCTGTTCGGCGAGGAGTTCGACGCCGCGTACCGGGCGGCCGAGGCGAAGGGCCTGGCGAAGAAGACCCTGCCGGCCCGTGAGCTGTACGGCCGCATGATGCGCGCCCTCGCGCAGACCGGCAACGGCTGGATGACGTTCAAGGACGCCGCCAACCGCACCGCCAACCAGACGGCCGAGCCGGGCCACGTCGTCCACTCCTCCAACCTCTGCACGGAGATCCTGGAGGTCACCAGCGACGGGGAGACGGCGGTCTGCAACCTGGGCTCGGTCAACCTCGGCGCCTTCGTCGACCAGACCCGCGGGGACATCGACTGGGAGCGGCTGGACGAGACCGTCCGCACCGCCGTGACCTTCCTCGACCGGGTCGTGGACATCAACTTCTACCCGACCGAGCAGGCGGGCCGCTCCAACGCCCGCTGGCGTCCGGTCGGCCTGGGGGCCATGGGTCTGCAGGACGTCTTCTTCAAGCTGCGCCTGCCCTTCGACTCGCCCGAGGCCAAGGCGCTCTCGACCCGTATCGCCGAGCGGATCATGCTCGCCGCGTACGAGGCCTCCGCCGGCCTGGCCGAGCGCAACGGCCCGCTGCCGGCCTGGGAGAAGACCCGTACGGCCAGGGGCGTGCTGCACCCCGACCACTACGACGTGGAGCTGACCTGGCCCGAGCGCTGGGCGGCCCTGCGCGAGCGCGTCGCCGCGACCGGCATGCGCAACTCCCTGCTCCTCGCCATCGCGCCCACGGCCACGATCGCCTCCATCGCGGGCGTGTACGAGTGCATCGAGCCGCAGGTGTCCAACCTGTTCAAGCGCGAGACGCTGTCGGGCGAGTTCCTCCAGGTCAACTCCTACCTGGTGGACGAGCTGAAGCGGCTCGGCGTGTGGGACGCCCGCAGCCGGGAGGCGCTGCGCGAGGCGAACGGCTCGGTGCAGGACTTCGCCTGGATCCCCGCGGACGTACGGGCGCTCTACCGCACGGCGTGGGAGGTCCCGCAGCGCGGCCTGATCGACATGGCGGCGGCCAGGACGCCGTTCCTGGACCAGTCCCAGTCCCTGAACCTCTTCATGGAGACGCCGACCATCGGCAAGCTCTCCTCGATGTACGCCTACGCCTGGAAGGCCGGGCTGAAGACGACGTACTACCTGCGCTCGCGCCCGGCGACCCGCATCGCCCGCGCCGCACAGGCCCAGGCGCAGCCCGAGAAGACCATCCCCGTCCAGCAGACCGCCGACCCCGACGCGGTCGCCTGCTCCCTGGAAAACCCCGAGTCCTGCGAGGCCTGCCAGTAATGACCACCCGTAACGCCAATCTCCTCGACCCGGGCTTCGAGCTGACCCTGCGCCCCATGCGCTACCCGGACTTCTACGAGCGCTACCGGGACGCCATCAAGAACACCTGGACCGTGGAGGAGGTCGACCTCCACTCGGACGTCGCCGACCTCGCGAAGCTGTCCGAGGGCGAGCAGCACATGATCGGCCGGCTGGTCGCGTTCTTCGCGACGGGCGACTCGATCGTCGCGAACAACCTGGTGCTGACGCTGTACAAGCACATCAACTCCCCGGAGGCGCGCCTGTACCTGTCGCGCCAGCTCTTCGAGGAGGCCGTGCACGTCCAGTTCTATCTGACGCTGCTCGACACCTACCTTCCCGACCCGGAGGACCGGGCGGCGGCCTTCGACGCGGTCGAGAACATCCCGTCCATCCGTGAGAAGGCCGAGTTCTGCTTCAAGTGGATCAACGAGGTCGAGAAGCTGGAGAGCCTGCAGACCCAGGCCGACCGGCGTCGCTTCCTGCTGAACCTGATCTGCTTCGCCGCGTGCATCGAGGGCCTGTTCTTCTACGGTGCCTTCGCCTACGTCTACTGGTTCCGCAGCCGCGGTCTGCTGCACGGCCTGGCCACCGGCACCAACTGGGTGTTCCGGGACGAGACGATGCACATGTCCTTCGCCTTCGACGTGGTCGACACCGTCCGCAAGGAGGAGCCGGAGCTCTTCGACGACCAGCTGGAGCAGCAGGTAACGGACATGCTGCGGGAGGCCGTCGAGGCCGAGCTGCAGTTCGCGCGCGACCTGTGCGGTGACGGCCTCCCGGGCATGAACACCGAGTCGATGCGGCAGTACCTGGAGTGCGTCGCCGACCAGCGGCTCAGCCGGCTCGGCTTCGCTCCGGTGTACGGCTCCGAGAACCCCTTCTCCTTCATGGAGCTGCAGGGCGTTCAGGAGCTGACCAACTTCTTCGAGCGGCGCCCCTCTGCGTACCAGGTGGCGGTGGAGGGCACCGTCGACCTGGACGAGGACTTCTGAGCCGGCTCGCTCTCCCTGGCCTCCTGGGCCTCCCGGATCTGACGGTCGACGCGCCTGTCGCGCGCGATGCCGATCACTGACGGGAGGACCAGGAGGACCAGCGTCCCGAGTACGAAGATCATTGCGATGAGTGTCTGTGCCTGGTTCGTTTCCATGGACACCACTGTCGCGCCGATGACTCCTTACCGTCAGTGGCAGTACTGCCGTAGACCCTCGAATTACTGCCATCGGCGAGGCACACTGGAGACATGCTCCAGAACGTGGCCGTCGCCCTGCTCGACGGCGTGAACCCCTTCGAACTGGGCGTGGTGTGCGAAGTCTTCGGCACCGACCGCAGCGACGAGGGCCTGCCGGTCTACGATTTCGCCGTCGCCTCGGCCGAGGGTCCGGCCCTGCGCATGAACTCGGGCTTCTCGCTCCAGGTCGAACACGGCCTGGAGCGGTTGGAGACGGCCGACCTGATCGCCGTGCCGGCCGGGCACACCTACGCGTCCCGGGACTTCCCGCCGGAACTGCTGGACGCCCTGCGACGTGGTGTCGACCGCGGCGCCCGGGTGCTCAGCGTCTGTTCCGGCGTCTTCGTGCTGGCCGCGGCCGGTCTGCTGGACGGCCGCCGCTGCGCCACACACTGGAAGCACGCGAAGGACCTCGCCCGGCAGTACCCACGCGTGGTCGTCGAGCCGGACGTGCTCTACGTCGACGAGGACCCGGTGATCACCTCCGCCGGGACGGCCGCCGGGATCGACGCCTGCCTCCACCTGGTGCGCAAGGAGCAGGGCTCCGAGGTCGCCAACAAGATCGCCCGGCGGATGGTGGTGCCGCCGCACCGCGACGGCGGACAGGCCCAGTACATCGAGCGCCCGCTGCCGCACCCCGAGGGTGACACGATCGGCGAGGTGCTGGCGTGGATGGAGCACCATCTCGACGACGAGGTCACCGTCGAGCAGCTCGCCGCCCACGCCCACATGTCCCCGCGCACCTTCGCCCGCCGCTTCCAGCAGGAGACGGGGACGACTCCCTACCGCTGGGTCCTGCGCCAGCGGGTGCTGCTGGCCCAGCGGCTGCTGGAGGCGACGGACGAGACGATGGACGCGATCGCCGGCCGAACGGGGTTCGGCAACGCGGCCACACTGCGCCACCACTTCGTCCGGGCGGTGGGCACCACGCCGAACGCCTACCGGCGCACGTTCAGGGGCCCCGAAGCGGCCTGACGATCACGGCCTGTCACCTCGGCACCGGCCGCACCCGCAGGTCGTTCGGCCGGAGCGTGATGCCGACCCGCGTGGCGTCGTCCGAACCGGCTACCTGTTCGAAGCGGTACCTGGCGGCCAGCGCCGCCGTGATCAGCGTCAGCTGGGCCATCGAGAAGTGGTCGCTCGGGCACTTGCGGTTGCCCGTGCTGAACGGGCTCATGGCGTGCTTCGGGATGTTTTTGACCCGGTCCGGCAGCCACCGGTCGGGGTCGAACTCGAGGTTCCGCTCGTACGACTTCGCGTCGCGCTGGATCGCGTACGGGCTGTACACAATGTCCGCCCCGGCCGGAATCCGGTATCCGCCGAGTTCCGTGTCCCGGACCGCCCGGCGCGTCAGAATCCAGACGGCGGGCCGCAAACGCAGAGCCTCGACGACGACATTGTTGGTGTGCCGGAGTCCCCGGACGTCCTCGAATGCCACCGGCCGCCCACCGGTGACGGCTTCCACTTCGTCACGCACCCGGTCCGCCTGTTCAGGGTGTTCCGCGAGCATATGCAACAGCCACATGATCGTGGAGGCGACGGTTTCACTGCCGGGGGTGAGGATCGCGACGACCTGATCGTGGATCTCCTGTTCCCCGATGGGGTCGCCATTCTCGTCCTTCGCCTCCAGCAATGCCGTCAGCAAATCGTCCGGCTTTTGACCGGATGCCCGGCGCTCGGCGACGATCTCGTCGACCAGGAGATGCAAATCGGCCAATGCCCGGTTGAATTCACGGTTGGCGGGGAGCGGCAGCTTGTAGAGCGGCCCGAGCGGAACCACCATCCGCCGGTACATCCCGCGGAAGACGGTGGCGAGCGCGACGCACAGCCGCTCCGCCCGCTCGTCCATGTAGTCGCCGCGCAGCAGACAGCGGGCCGCGATGCGCACTGCCACCCGGAAGGACTCGGAGGTGCAGTCGACGACCTCGCCGGCCTTCCAGCGCTCGGTGAGCGCGTGCGCCTCCTCCTCCATGATCGGCCCGTACGCGGGGATGGCGTCGAGCCGGAAGGCGGGTTGGATGGTGCGCCGCTGACGCCGGTGCCGCGGCCCGTTCGCCGTGGCCACGCCTTCCTTGCCGAGCAGGCCCTCCAGGGACTCCCAGAGCGGCCCGGCGATGATGAAGTCGTTGCTCAGCGCCAGTGCGCCGGTGAGGTCGGGGGTGGTGACGGCGTACACGGTCTTCGGCCCGAGCTTCAGGCGGACCACGTCGCCGTGGTCGCGCAGCCGGGACATGAACGCCAGCGGGTCGCGCACGAGCTTCCAGCCGTGGCCCAGGCCGGGGACACCGCCGCCCGCCCGGGGCGGCTCACGCAGATCCGGAGCCAGGGCTTCGGGTTGCACGGACTCGACGGTCATTTCTCACCTGCCGCTTCGTTGTTGACGTACGGGGGCGTGGACCGGTCGTCCCAGCTGTCGACCGTGTACCGGCCGGACTCGTGGTGGAACCAGTAGACGGAACTGAACCAGTTGCGCATATTGCTCAGACAGGCCCGCACGGCGGCGCTCAGTTCCTTTCCCCGCACGGTGCCGTCGGCGAGGTCGTCGGCGAACCGTAATGCTTCCCGTTCGACGTCGATGAATTCCTCGATGCAATTCTCGACACGGTTCCTGAGTTCGACGACAGCCTCTTCCAGAGTCAGTCCCTCATGGGCGATGAGACTGATTCCGAGATTGTGCACCTCGTCGCCCGCCAGTTCCTTGGGAAGGGAGCAGAGGTCGTTGTACCAGGCCGCGAATTCCTGGCTCAGCAGCGCCGCACGTCGGTATGCCGGGTGTTTCCGGACGGGGTCGGGTATCTCACACCCCGCGGCCGGCTCCAGGAGGTCCGTCCATATCCAGTGAGCGAAGGTGAGCCGGCGCAACCGGAGATATTCGTCGACCGTGGGCACGATTCCATGGGTGCGGTTGTGGAACTCCCGGTCGTAGGCGTCGACCACCGCGTGGAAGTGCCGGGCGAACCGGAGGTTCCACGTCCTCGGCAGGAACGCGTACAGCCGGGACACGCTGTCCGCGAACCCGGCGACCAGTGGGTCCTCGTGGTGCAGATGCGCCCCGGGGAAGTCGAGGGCCGTGTGCAGCCGGTCCCGCAGCCGCCGCCAGGCGACCGGACGGCCGTGCACGATGTCACGGTCGTGCCGGTCGTCCCAGACGAAGAACCAGGCGCTGTAGTCGGCGATCGCCTGGAGGACCTCGTCGGGGGCACCGATGTAGTACCCGGCCATGAGGTCGGTGTAGCAAAGGCCGTCGGCATATTCCTCCACCTTGTCCGCGGGCATGAGCCGCTTTTCGAGCAGCCAGGCCCGGGTCTTGTCCTGGCACTGCGGCCAATACGGGTGGAGTTGCCGGGGAAACGCCGCCTCGATCACTGGTAGAGAGAGCGACGGTGGAACTGCGATGGTGGTCGGTGCCGATGTGGTGCCGTCTGGCAAAGCATGCACGAACTAACCCCTCTCAGCCGCCAGTTGGCGCGGGCGCCCCTCCCTTCGTGCCGGGCGTGCGCCGTTGCATACCCCGCTCATCCCATTCAGCACTACAACTGACCGTTCTGGGAACGTATTTGCTTCATTCACTACCCCACAGTGCCGGGATCCTCCCGGTGTGTGACTGGCGACGGATCGCCAGGAGAGCAGAAGCGATCGAACGTGCGACGGACAGGCGAACGACACAGACGAACGGCGTCCGTTCGGGACGGGATTCCCGGACAGACGCCGTTCGTCTGGTGCTCGTGAGGTCTCAGTCGTTCGCGACCACGGGGTAGCGGGGCTCGTTCTCGGCCATCTGGCGCAGCGCGTCCTTGCGCTCCCGCTTGGAGAGCCGGTCGATGTACAGGTAGCCGTAGAGGTGGTCGGTCTCGTGCTGCAAACACCGAGCGAAGTATCCGGTGCCGCGCACCTTGATCGGGTTGCCCTTCTCGTCCTGCCCGGTCACCTCGGCGTAGTCGGGCCGGGCGAGCGGGGCGTACGCGGTGGGCACGGACAGGCAGCCCTCGTTGCTGTCGTCCAGCCGGCGGTTCTCGGCGGGCAGTTCGACGAGCCTCGGGTTGCAGACCACGCCGGTGTGCCGGACGCCCTCGTCGTCGGGGCAGTCGTAGATGAAGACCTTCAGGTCGACACCGATCTGGTTGGCGGCCAGGCCCACGCCCTCGGCGGTGCGCTGGCTGGCGAACATGTCCGCGACGAGCTGCTGGAACTCCTCGCCGAACTCGGTGACGTCCTTGCACTCCTTGTGCAGCACCGGGTTACCGACCACCGTGATCGGCCGCGAGCTCCCCCGCTCCCGCCAGGCCGCCTCGCGCTCCTCGCAGTCCTCCGTGTCGATCACGTACCCCTCGTCATCGACGGGGAGCACGCCCGCGTGCTGCTGATCGGTGTCCTGCTGAGCCATGACGTTACGTACGCCTTCCTGAAACTGACCGGGCTGAGATGCTGATACAGGTTACGCGGGTATCGGCTTTTGGGGGCGCGGGGAACTGCGCGACCAGCCACGACGCGCCCGCACTCGCCGACGGCCTAGCAGACCTCTTCCAGATCCCGCCAGCCCCGGGAATCCGGACTGTCGGCCACCCACCCGTCCAGCAACCCCCTCACCAGCGAAGCCGGCGCAGCCAACCCGCACTCCCGCTCCGGAACCCACAGCTGCCCGTCCGTCCGGTGCCCCAGCGGCCCGGGATGCCCCGGCTCACTGTGATCATGCGGATCGAGGTGCTCCCCGTCACCCTCGTCCGACGGCATCCGGGACTCGGAACACATCCGGCACAGCAACCGCACCGAGGAAGACCAGTCCTCCGCCGCGAATCCGGCGTCACCCGCCAGCTGCTCCAGCGCGTCCCGGTCGGACTCGGTCGCCGCCTCCAGCAGCACCACCCACGTCGGCACCGGCGACGGCGCCCACAGCTCGATCTCGTCGAACACCGGGTAGGTGTGCCCGGCGGCCGTGGTCCGCTCCCCGTGCGGCACTCCGTCGTGCAGGACGACCTCGCCCCAGCGCCGCCCCGACGACGGCAGCGGAATGGACAGCACCTCGATCCGCGCGGGATCCAGCCGCCGCCCCCACACGACCTCGGCCTCCCCCTCCGGGGACAGCCGTACGGCCGCGCTGCCGAGATCCATGCCGACGGGCTCGCCGGCGGCCATGGCGGAACCCGGCATCCGCAGCCCGTAGGCCTGCCAGGCGCGCCGGGCCAGTGGCCAGTCCTGGAGGGCGGTCGCGGCGATGCCGACGTTCCACCAGTCGGGCGCACCGGTGTCCCGGTCGAGCAGGGCCACGGCCCTGAGGCCCGCCGCCCGCGCCTGCTCCCAGTCGTGCCGGAACTTGTGCAGCAGGGCCAGGTTGAACCACGACTCGGACAACCAGGGCTCGAGGTCGGCGGCACGTGTCAACAGTGCGCCCGCGTCCTCGTACCTACCGTCGCCGATAAGTGTGAACGCCCGGTCTGTGGCCTGCCGCCAGGAGGCGGAGGGCCGGTGCCGTCCCTTGCCGAAGATCCTCACGATTCCCGCCTGCCAGTTCCGTGCGGTGGGCTGGCCGTACCTGTGTTTCGAGCCCCCGGACACCTTCTCCTTCGCATCCAACCACGTACGGCCTCCGAGGCGCTCATTACCCATGGGTTACCCAGCCATGGGCGGAGTCAGACTGCCCCTTGCCAGTACCCGGGCCATTGATTCCACCACCTCCGGCGCGTACTTCCCGGCGGTGGCGAGCCGGAGTTCCTCCAGCGCCGTCAGCGGCCCGCCGGGCCCGCCTTCCCTGGACTTCTCCTCGTACGCGTTCACGGCCCGGACGATTCGCGCGGCGAGCGGCTGCTCGGCGTAGGGGTCGGCCTGCCGTTCCACGACCACGGCGACCGCCTCGTGGACCCCCGTCTGCCGTACGACGGCACCGCCGAGCAGCGCGATCCGCCGCTGTTCCGCGGCGGGCAGGTCGGCGGTGGCGCCCGCCGGCACCGGGTCGACGAGGCTCAGCTGGCCGATGTCGTGCATGAGCGCGGCGTACTCCAGGACGGCCAGTTCGGGCTCGGTCAGGCCCAGGTCCCGCCCCACCGCCTGGCCGAGCGCGGCGACCCGCCGGGCGTGCCCGCAGGGGGTGTAGCCGGCGACCTCGGTGGCCCGTGCGAGGGAGGCGATGGTCTGCCCGTAGGTGGCCCGGACCGCGGCGTACCGCCGGAAGGACATCTGGGCGAGCAGCAGCGGCACGGAGAAGACGGGCAGCGCCCACAGCCCGACGACGGCGACCGCGAGCGCCATCACGGCCCCGGTCGCGATGACGGCGGACCCGATGCCGCACACGGCCCGCAGCTCGTCCCGCAGTACCGGGCCGAAGGGCCAGCCGGTGCGCGAGTGGGCCAGGGCGGCGGCGAGCACCGCGTCGCACAGCGCGGTCAGGGAGAGCAGCGCGAGGAGCAGCAGCGCGTAGGCGAGTCCGCCCCAGTCGTCGAACATCCCCCGGTTGTACGGGGGCTGGAAGCACACGGCGACGAATCCGACGGTGAGCATGCGGCGCGCCAGGTGGTCGAGGGTGGGCCCCTGTCCGCGGGCGACGTGCGGCACGCTGCCGAGCAGAGAGGCGGCCAGCACGACGGCGACGACCTGGGCGACGCCGTGGTGCGTGGCCTGCCCGCCGGCCTCCCCGAGCAGCGCGTACGACAGTGCCGCCGCGGCCCCGAGCGGTGCCGGTTCCCGGATCCGCGCGCCGCCCTGCCGGGTGAGCTCCCCGACGGTGACGAGGACCCCGAACGCGAGGGCGACCCGGCGTTCCTCGAGTCCGTTGTAGAGCGTGACGGCGAGGGAGCCGGTGGCGAGGAGGGCGGCGGACGCGTGGACGAGGGTGCGCAGGTGAGGCGCCCCGCACGCGCTCATCGGTGTGCTCCGGGCCGGCTGGAGACCGGTGGGGCGGGCGGGGGCACCAGGGGCGGGTGGGCGTCGTCGGCGGTCACCGCGGGGTGCCAGCCCGCCCGCCGTACGGCCTCGACCAGGGCGGTGACCATCACGGGGTCGAAGTGGCTGCCCGCACACCGCTCCAGCTCCTCCAGGGCCACCGGGACGGGGCGGGCCCTGCTGTAGCTCCGGGTGGAGGTCATGGCGTCGAAGGCGTCGGCGACGGCCACGACCCGTGCGGACTCCGGGATCTGACGGCCCACCAGTCCGTACGGGTACCCGCTGCCGTCCAGCCGCTCGTGGTGGTGCAGTACGGCGGCGCGGGCCTCGCCGAGGAAGCCGATGCCGCGCACCATCTCGTGCCCGTACTCGGGGTGCAGCTCGATCACGCGCCGTTCCTCGGGGGTCAGCGGCCCGTTCTTCCTGAGCAGCCGGGTGGGCACGCCCAGCTTGCCGACGTCGTGCAGGATCCCGGCGAAGCGGAGCACCTCCACGCGCTCGTCGGCCATGCCCAGTTCGCGCGCGATCATCATGGAGGCCTGTCCGACGCGCTCGCTGTGCCCGCGCGTGTACCCGTCCTTGATGTCGACGGCTTGGACCAGCGCCCGGATGGTCGCCTGGTGGGCGGCCCGTTCCCGGTGGTACTGGGCGAACGCCCACCACGAGACGCACATCGGCAGCAGCACGAGCAGCGCGGCCACGGGACCGTACGGGCTGCGCCACAGGACGGCCATCATCAGCCCGGCGAGCCCGTGCACGGCGATCGGCGCGAGCGAACGCGCCACCAGCCCCCGCCAGGCGCGCCGCACCGGCACGCGCTCGGCAACGGCGAGGATCCCGCCGTCCAGCAGCGCGAGCACCAGGCAGAACGCCAGCACGGCGGCCCCGGCCGGCCCGAGCGCGTAGGGGACGTCGCCCGCGACGACCGCGTCCCGCCCGCCGAGCAGCCAGTGCACCTTGGCGGCGGCCCACACCCCGAGGACGAGCTGAGCCGCCCGCCAGACGCGCCGCAGCGCCGCGGGCCGCTGCCCGACGGGCGAGAGCAGCGAGGCGGGCACGGCGACCAGGGCGGCGGCGGGCGCCGGCAGCAGGAAGGCGCCGGCGAGCAGCACGGGGTAGAAGGTCCCGGCCGGGTGCGAGATGCCGACGAACCGGGACCGGGCGACGCGCTCGCACCCGGCGTACAGCGCGGCGAGCAGCGCGACCGCCCACCAGGGCGTACGGACGCCGGGCAGCGGGAGCAGACAGCACAGGGCGGCGACGGCGACAGAGGCCACATACACCCGTGCCCGCGCCGATACCGCTTCCATGAGCCCCTCCCCGGCCATGTCCGTCAGGCCCGGAGCCTAGGACGCCGGTGGGGGGCTCCACGGGCCGATAGCCCGCGGATTAGCACGTTCGAGTGACGCGTTCGAAAATGACTACCCCCCGAGGAGGCGGGGTAGTTGAAAAGCGCAGGAGTGTCAGGACTCCTGGGGCGAGGCGGGCGAGGCCGTCACGTCCTGATCGGGGACCGCCTGGCCGGAACGGATCAGGTCGATCCGTCCCATGACCTTGGCCCGCAGGTCGCCCGGCACGTCGTCATGCCCGCAGCAGCGCTTGACGAGCTTCTTCACGGCCTGTTCGAGCCCGTACTTCTCGAGGCAGGGCGAGCATTCCTCGAAGTGGGTCTCGAACTTCACGCAGTCCGAGTCCGGCATCTCCCGGTCGAGGAACTCGTAGAGATGATCGAGGATTTCGCTGCAATCCGTCTCGTGCGGCTCTCCGCAGCTCATGACCCCGAGCCTTTCGCTTCGTTCGACTCTCCGGCGCCGGCCGGGACCATCCCGCGGTCACGGGCGTAGTCCTCCAGCATGCCGCGCAGCTGACGGCGGCCCCGGTGCAGCCGGGACATCACCGTACCGATGGGTGTCCCCATGATGTCGGCGATCTCCTTGTAGGCAAACCCCTCGACGTCCGCGAGGTACACGGCGATGCGGAACTCCTCGGGGATCGCCTGGAGCGCTTCCTTCACGTCCGAGTCGGGCAGGTGGTCGAGCGCCTGCGACTCCGCGGAGCGCAGGCCCGTCGACATGTGCGACTCGGCGCGGGCGAGCTGCCAGTCCTCGATCTCCTCGGCCGCGGAGCGCTGAGGTTCGCGCTGCTTCTTGCGGTACGAGTTGATGAAGGTGTTGGTGAGGATCCGGTACAGCCACGCCTTGAGGTTGGTGCCCTCGCGGAACTGGTGGAAGGACGCGTACGCCTTGGCGTACGTCTCCTGCACCAGGTCCTCGGCGTCGGCCGGGTTGCGCGTCATGCGCAGCGCGGCCGAGTACATCTGGTCGAGGAACTCGAGCGCGTCCCGCTCGAAGCGCGCACTGCGCTCCGCGGCCGTCTCCGCGCCCGTGCCGCCCTGGCCCTCGGGCTGCTCCGCCTGGCCGTGTTCGGTCCCTGCGTCGGTCCCTGTGACCGGACCCACCTCCTCGAGTGTTCTCGTGAGACCGAGACCGGTCTCACCCGAATCGGAGGATAGACGACGATCCGGTCCGCCCGCCGCCCGAACAGGGGCGGTCCTGGCCGCGTGCAGCACCGTCCAGTCCAGGTCGGCGCGGCTGCTGCGGGTCGGGCAGATGGTCGAACCCATGCGGCGGACTTCCTCTCCTACGGCGTCTGCGCTGGTCTCCAGCACGTACGTCCCGCACAACAGTGACCGCCGTCCCGGCATTCCCGAAGCTTTACCCGAGTGACCCGGTCCACTCCACGACCGCGTCCGTGATGAGCTTCACGGCCTCGTCCTGCGAGATCTCCGCCCGCTTGGGGACGGCGAAGCCGTGATCGCCGTACGGCACCTCGACGAGTTCGTACGACCCAGCGGGGAACTCCTGCGGCTTCCCGAAGGGGTCGTTCCCGCCCTGGACGACCAGGGTGGGCACCCCGGAACCGAGCAGTTCGTCGGCCCGGGACTTCTCCGGCTTGCCCGGCGGGTGGAGGGGGAAGCTGAGGGCGAGGACCGCGTGGGCGCCCAGTTCCGTGGCGGTCCGGCAGGCGACCCGGGCCCCGGCGCTGCGGCCCCCGGAGATCACCGGCAGTCCGGGGGCGGCGAGGGCGGGCCAGAGGCCGCGCCAGCCGACGTCCAGGGTCTTCGGCGCGGGCGCCAGCTTCTTCCCGGCCACCCGCCAGGGCTGCTCCACCCGGGCCACGGTCACGCCGTGGGCCGGCAGGGCCTCGGCCAGGGCGATCAGGTCGCGGGCCTCGATACCGCCGCCCGCGCCGTGGCTGACGGCGAGCACGAGCCGGGCCTTCTTCGCCCGGTGCCAGGTGATGCGGGCGGTTCCGGCGTCGGTCTCGACGGTCTCGGTGGCCGTGCTGGTCGCTTTCGTCACATGCGTCACGTCAGAAGAGTGTGCCCTCTTCGGGCCCTTCCAGCTCCTTCAGCAGCTCCGGCCCGTTGTTGCGGACGTTGCTGACGGCCGTGGTGACGGGGTAGGCGCGCATCAGCCCGGCGGGCGGCGGGGCGAGCAGCTCGCGCAGCTCGTCGGGGTCGGTGCGGGAGGGGTCGAGCCAGGCGTCCCAGCGGTCGGGGGTCAGCATCAGCGGCATCCGGGGGTGGATCTCGGCCAGGGCCCGGGGACCGTCCGCCGGGGACACCGCCAGCGGGCTCGTCTCGGCCTCGGTGGTGATGACGGAGCACGTCACCCACCAGGACTGCGGGTGGTCGTCGGGCAGCGTCCGGTCCCGCCAGAACTCGTACAGCCCGGCCATGGCGAAGACCGACCCGTCCGCCGGTGTCACGAAGTACGGCTGCTTGCGGGGCCGCTTCTTCTTTCCCTCGACCTCCAGCTCGCGCTCCTGCGTGCCGGTGACCCACTCGTAGTAGCCGTCGGCGGGCAGGACGCAGCGCCGGGAGGTGAAGGCACGGCGGTAGGACGGCTTCTCGTGGACGGTCTCCGCGCGGGCGTTGATCATCCGGGCGCCGCCCTCCGGGGTCTTCGACCAGGACGGGACGAGCCCCCACTTCAGCTTTCGCAGCTGCCGAACCGGCCGCGGGTCGTCCACGTCCTTCAGAGGGCGGTCGAGGACGGCGTAGACCTCTTTGGTGGGCGCCACGTTGTAGTCCGGCTCGAGGGTCTCCTCGGGCTCCCACTTCTCGATCTCAAAGATTCCTGCGAGATCCTCTGGCCTGCGACTCGCTGAATACCGTCCGCACATACGTGCCACACTGCCAGATTCCATCCGACCACAGGGAGCCAACGCCACACATGGACAGCACCGCTACCGCCTCGCTCGCCTCCCTCTGGGACGAGGTCTCCGGCACGCAGCCCGACCCCGACCTGTGGGTGGTGCTCGCGACTCTGGCCGCCGCGCTCGCCGTGGTGATCCCGCACGGCCTGTGGCGCGTCTCCCGCAACGCCATCACCATCGCCCACGAGGGCGGCCACGGGCTCGTGGCCCTCCTCACCGGCCGCACCCTCACCGGCATACGGCTGCACTCGGACACCAGCGGCCTGACCGTCAGCCGCGGCAAGCCGCACGGCATCGGCATGATCCTCACGGCCGCCGCCGGCTACACCGCCCCTCCCCTGCTGGGCCTGGGCGGAGCGGCCCTGCTGGGCGCCGGCCGCATCACGCTCCTGCTGTGGCTGGCCACCGCCCTGCTCCTGATCATGCTCGTGATGATCCGCAACGCGTACGGCGCCCTGACCATGATCGTCACCGGCGGCCTGTTCGTCCTGGTGTCCTGGCTGGCCGGCCCTCAGGTGCAGGCGGCGTTCGCCTATGTGGTGGTGTGGTTCCTGCTGCTGGGCGGGGTGCGCCCGGCGTTCGAACTCCAGGCGAAGCGGTCGCGGGGCGGGGCGGGCGACTCGGACGCGGACCAGCTGTCGCGGCTGACGCATGTGCCGGCGGCGTTGTGGTTCTTCCTGTTCCACGCGGTGTCGCTGTGCTCGCTCATAGGCGGGGGCAGGTGGCTCTTGGACCTGTGATGCGCCCCGAAGGGGCAGCGTCACAGGGGCGCGGGGAACGGCGCGCGCGACCACGACGGTGCCGCACCCGAAGAACTACTCGCCTCCCTGCCTGCTTATAAAGTAAAGGCATGGCCCCGAACACCGCAGAAACCGCCCTCTGGCCCGCCCCGCACGCGAGCGGAGCCGTCGACGCGACGGTCCACGTGCCCGGGTCCAAGTCGGTCACCAACCGCGCCCTCGTCCTCGCCTCCCTCGCCTCCGAGCCCGGCTGGCTGCGCCGCCCCCTGCGCTCTCGCGACACCCTCCTGATGGCCGGCGCCCTGCGCGCGATGGGCATCGAGATCGAGGAGACGGTGTCCTCGAGCTCCTCCGTCGCGGGGGGCCCGGACGGCGCCGGTGAGGCCTGGCGGGTGCTCCCCACGGGCCTGCGCGGACCGGCCACGGTCGACGTCGGCAACGCCGGCACGGTGATGCGGTTCCTGCCGCCGGTCGCCACGCTCGCCGACGGTCCCGTCCGGTTCGACGGCGACCCCCGCTCGTACGAGCGTCCCCTGAACGGAGTCATCGACGCGCTGCGTCAGCTCGGCGCCCGGATCGACGACGACGGCCGCGGCGCGCTGCCGTTGACCGTGCACGGCAGCGGCGCCCTGGAGGGCGGCCAGGTCGCGATCGACGCGTCCTCCTCGTCGCAGTTCGTGAGCGCGCTGCTGCTGTCCGGGCCGCGCTTCAACCAGGGCGTCGAGGTCCGCCACACCGGCAGCGCACTGCCCTCCATGCCGCACATCCGCATGACCGTCGACATGCTGCGCGCGGTGGGCGCCCAGGTGGACACGCCCGAGTCGGGCGGCGAGCCGAACGTCTGGCGGGTCACGCCGGGCGCCCTGCTCGGCCGGGACCTGGTCATCGAGCCGGACCTGTCCAACGCCCAGCCGTTCCTGGCGGCCGCGCTGGTGACCGGCGGCAAGGTCGTCGTCCCGGCCTGGCCGGCCCGTACCACCCAGCCCGGTGACCGGCTGCGCGAGATCTTCACCGAGATGGGCGGCTCCTGCGAACTGACCGAGTACGGTCTCGCGTTCACCGGCTCCGGCTCGGTCCACGGCATCGACGTCGACCTGAGCGAGGTCGGTGAGCTGACGCCCGGCATCGCGGCGGTCGCGGCCCTCGCCGACTCCCCCTCGACCCTGCGCGGCGTGGCCCATCTGCGGCTGCACGAGACGGACCGGCTGGCCGCGCTGACGAAGGAGATCAACGAGCTCGGCGGCGATGTGACCGAGACCGCCGACGGCCTGCACATCCGCCCGCGCCGGCTGCACGGCGGGATCTTCCACACCTACGACGACCACCGCATGGCCACGGCCGGCGCGATCCTCGGCCTCGCGGTGGAGGGAGTGCAGATCGAGAACGTGGCGACGACGGCGAAGACCCTGCCCGACTTCCCCGATCTGTGGACCGGGATGCTCGGGGCGTAGGACGCGGGGATCACGTCATGCGCCGCTACGGCAAGCACACCGACGAGGACGACATCCGCACCCGTCCCGGCCGCCGGAACACCCGGCCCCGGACGAACATCAGGCCCAAGCACGAGGACGCCGCCGAGGGCCTCGTCCTCACCGTCGACCGGGGGCGGCTCACCTGCCTCGTCGATGACCATGTGGTGATGGCGATGAAGGCCCGCGAGCTGGGCCGCAAGGCCGCCGTGGTCGGCGACCGCGTGGCCCTCGTGGGCGACCTGTCCGGCAAGAAGGACACCCTCGCCCGGATCGTCCGCATCGCGGAGCGCACGTCCGTGCTGCGCCGTACGGCGGACGACGACGATCCGTTCGAGCGCGTGGTCGTCGCCAACGCGGACCAGCTGGCCATCGTCACCGCCCTGGCCGACCCTGAGCCCCGACCCCGCCTGATCGACCGCTGTCTGGTCGCGGCCTACGACGGTGGCCTGGAGCCGCTGCTGGTGCTGACCAAGTCGGACCTCGCCCCGCCCGACAAGCTGCTGGAGCTGTACGGCGATCTCGACACCCCCTACGTCGTCACCAGCCGCGAGGAGCTGCAGAACGGCACCGCCCTCACCCGGGTGCGCGAGCAGCTCGACGGCAAGATCACCGCGTTCGTCGGGCACTCCGGAGTGGGCAAGACGACCCTGGTCAACGCGCTCGTGCCGCAGGAGCGGCGGCGTACGACCGGGCACGTGAACGCGGTGACGGGCCGCGGCCGGCACACCACCACCTCGGCGCTGGCGCTGCCGCTGTCGGACAGTGACGGCTGGGTGATCGACACCCCGGGCCTGCGGTCCTTCGGGCTGCACCACGTGGACCCGTCCCGGGTCATCCACGCCTTCCCCGACCTGGAGCCGGGCACCGAGGGCTGCCCGCGCGCGTGCAGCCATGACGAGCAGGACTGCGCGCTGGACGCGTGGGTGGCCGAGGGGCACGCGGACCCGGCGCGGCTGTACTCGCTGCGGCGGCTGCTGGCCACCCGGGAGCGAAAGGAAGGCGACTGACCTCAGCGTTGTTTGTCGGAGCGCGCAGACGGTAAGTGCATAATCACTAATCGCACCAAGCCGAATGCATGCGGTCACTGAACGCGTGACACGGGAGGAACGGCTCATGGCGTGGCTGCTGGTCATCGTGGCCGGGTTGCTGGAGACCGGCTTCGCCGTGTGTCTGAAGCTGTCGCACGGCTTCACCCGGCTCTGGCCGACGGTCGCGTTCTGCGTCTTCGCCCTCGGCAGTTTCGGGCTGCTGACCCTGGCGCTGAGGAGACTCGACGTGGGTCCCGCGTACGCGGTGTGGACCGGCATCGGGGCGGCGGGGACGGCGATCTACGGCATGGTGTTCCTGGGCGACCTGGTGTCGACGCTGAAGCTGGTGTCGATCAGTCTCGTCATCGTCGGCGTGATCGGGCTGCAGTTGTCGGGCTCGGCGCACTGACGCCCTGTCACCCGGGCTGCCGGTGCAGGGCGCTGCGGACCAGGTCGGTGACGCCGCCCTCGCCGGGTGGCGCGGCCACGCAGGACAGGGCGAGCCGGACGGCGAGTTCGCAGGAGCGGGCCAGGTCGGCGGTGTCGGACTTGGGCGTGCCGGGTGCGGACAGGACGGTGACGGCCCGGTCGCGGATGAGGGTGACGAGGTCTCCGGGTGAGGGCAGCGGGCCGTCGGCGCGGCGTTGAGCAGGTACGGCGGAGGTGGAGGGCACGGCCGAGAGGGCCGGCGAGGGCAGCCGTTCGCTCCAGCAGCCGGTGAGCATGGCGCGGACCAGGGCGTTCTCGCGGGCCGCCGAGGTGGTCCACTCGGCGGTGGCGGTGAGCCGGTCGCGGAGATCGCGGTGCCCGGCGAGCGCGCGGTCCACTCCGGCGAGATACCCGTCGGCCTCTCTTCTCACGAGCGCCCGGGCGAGGCCGTCCTTGCTGCCGAACTCGTTGTACAGCGTCTGCCGGGACACTCCGGCCGCCAGGGCGACGTCCACCATCCGCACGGCGGACCACGACCGGCGCGCCAGCGCCGCGTAGGCGGCGTCCAACAGAGATTCCCGCGCTGCAGGCATCGTTGCCTCCCCTTGGGGCCGGCGGCTCTGCGCCCAGGTTTGACGCGCCCGCAACCACTGTCAAGAGTCCACGGGGGCACACAGGGGGCGCCTTTGAGCCGACCTGCGCGGTGCGTTCACAGAGCTGCGGAGACGGCCTCGGGCCCTTCTGATGGATCTCCGTGGAAGAAGGGGCGGCGTTCGGTGCGTGCTCTCGGCGTGCCGGGCGTCGCGACGCCGCGGAGATCCATCAGAAGGGCCCTAAGGGCGGCACGGGTGGGCGCAGCGGCACCCCGCGGCGCCGGGTTGCGCACCCACCCCGCCGGGGCACGAACGCCGAGCCCCCAACACCCCGGGCGACCACAACGCCCCCACACCCGGCACAAACCCCCGGTAGCCCCACCCCCACCTCGGCAGATAGGTTCGTTGCATGCCCGACTACCTCGACGATCTGCGTCTCGCCCACGTCCTCGCCGACGCCGCCGACGCCGCGACGACGGACCGGTTCAAGGCCCTCGACCTCAAGGTCGAGACCAAACCGGACATGACACCGGTGAGCGAAGCGGACAAGGCGGCGGAGGAGCTCATCCGCGGTCAACTCCAGCGCGCCCGCCCGCGGGACGCGATCCTCGGCGAGGAGTACGGCGTCGAGGGCACCGGCCCCCGCCGCTGGGTCATCGACCCGATCGACGGCACCAAGAACTACGTGCGCGGCGTCCCCGTCTGGGCCACCCTCATCTCCCTGATGGAGGCAGGCGAGGGCGGTTTCCAGCCCGTCGTCGGTGTCGTCTCCGCCCCCGCCCTGGGCCGCCGCTGGTGGGCCGCGAAGGGCCACGGCGCCTTCACCGGCCGCAGCCTCACCAAGGCCTCCCGCTTGAACGTCTCCCGCGTCAACAAGCTCGCCGACGCCTCCTTCGCGTACTCGTCGCTCAGCGGCTGGGAGGCGCAGGGCCGGCTGGACGGCTTCCTGGACCTCACCCGAGAGGTGTGGCGCACGCGCGCGTACGGCGATTTCTGGCCGTACATGATGGTCGCCGAGGGCTCCGTCGACATGTGCGCCGAGCCGGAGCTGTCCCTGTGGGACATGGCCGCCACCGCGATCATCGTCACGGAGGCCGGCGGTACCTTCACCGGACTCGACGCCCGCCCCGGGCCGCACAGCGGCGACGCGGCCGCGTCGAACGGCCTGCTGCACGACGAGTTGCTCGGATATCTCAACCAGCGCTACTGAGCGCGCCCCGCTGTTACCGAGCGCCCCCTTGTTGACCCTCCCTTTGCCTGCCACTCTGAGAGTCCCCCATCTTGTGAACTTGTGAAACGCTGAACAAACAGCGGGGGCACTCCCGGGAGGTGGCTCCATCCATGCTCGTCCGTGACGCCATGAGCACCGTCGTCCTCACCATCGGCCCGAACCACACCCTGCGGCAGGCCGCCGCACTGATGTCCGCGCGCCGGGTCGGGGCGGCCGTGGTCCACGACCCCGACGCCGGCGGCATCGGCATCCTCACCGAACGCGACATCCTCAACTCCGTGGGCAGGGGCCAGGACCCGGACACGGAACGCGCCCATGCCCACACCACCACCGACGTCGTGTTCGCGGCTCCGGTCTGGACCCTGGAGGAGGCGGCACGAGCCATGACGCACGGCGGCTTCCGCCATCTCATCGTCCTGGACCACGACGAGCCCGCCGGCATCGTCTCGGTCCGCGACATCATCCGCTGCTGGGTTCCGGCTCGCCAGCAGGTACCCGCCTGACAGTCCCGCAGTAGACAAGGTCTAAAACAGGATAGATTCTAAACTCACACCTGTTCGGGACCTGGTCCGTTTTGCTGTTAGGCTGGTGGCTATGAGTGACCTTCTGGAACGGCTGCGCGGACGCGGATGGCGGATGACCGCGCAGCGGCGTGTCGTGGCCGAGGTCCTCGACGGCGAACACGTCCACTTGACGGCCGACGAGGTCCACTCCCGGGCCGTCGCCAAGCTGCCCGAGATCTCCCGGGCGACCGTCTACAACACGCTCGGCGAGCTCGTGACCCTCGGCGAGGTGCTGGAGGTCTCCACCGACCAGCGCGCCAAGCGGTACGACCCGAACGCCCACCAGCCGCACCACCACCTGGTCTGCGCCCAGTGCGGCGCGATCCGGGACGTCCACCCGATCGGCAACCCGCTGGCGGACCTCCCCGACTCGGAGCGCTTCGGCTTCACGGTCTCCGACGTCGAGGTGACGTACCGCGGCGTCTGCCCGAACTGCGTGGCCGCCTAGCCCCATCCCTTCCCGACAAGCCCCGGCATCGATGGATGCCGGGGCTTGTCCGTGGAGGAGACAGGTCGAGGAGACAGCGGGCCACCGCCCTGAACAAACACCGAGGGCCGGAACCCTTTCGGATTCCGGCCCTCGGCCTTCAGTAGCGGGGACAGGATTTGAACCTGCGACCTCTGGGTTATGAGCCCAGCGAGCTACCGAGCTGCTCCACCCCGCGTCGGTGAATGCAACGTTACGTGAACGCAGAGGCCGGATGCAAATCGCTTACGCGGCGGCGCTTCGCAGCCGGCTCCGCGCTACGCCGACAGCTCCTGCCGCAACGCGTCCCGCAGCCGGGCCGCCCGCTCCGCGACGGACTCAGGCCCGAGAGCCACCGCGCGGTCGGCCCACCGCTGCCCCTCCGCCAGCTCTCCCCGACGCGCGTAGACGAGGGCCAGCCGCAACGCCGCCCGCCCGTGCCCCGCATCGGCCGCCCTCGTCCACCAGACCGCCGCCTCGGGCTCGCTGCCCTCCCTGGCCAGCAGCAGCCCCAGGTTGAACGCGCCGTTGCGGGACCCGGCCTCGGCCGCCTCCCGGTACCACCGGGCCGCCTCGACGACGTCCCCGCGGGCCGCCGCGTGCATGCCGACCCGCACCTGCGCCCGCCGGTGCCCCTGCGAGGCCGCCCGCTCGTACCACTCCTCGCACTCGCTCCGCCGGTGCACAGGCTCCCCGAGCTCATGCGCCGGCTCCGGCGGCCGGCGAGCGTCGAGCACGGTCGCCAGCCGGTACGCGGCCTCGGCGCTCCCGCCCCCGGCCGCACACCTCAGGTGCCGTTCGGCCTCCTGGTCCTCGCCGTCCCGCAGCAGCGCCATGCCGACCTGCAGCGCGGCCTCCGTGTGCCCGGCCGCGGCGGCCCGCTCGTACCAGCGCAGCGCGGCCTGCTCCTCGCCCCGTCCGGCGTGGAGGATGCCCAGGTTGAAGGCGGCGTCCACGCTGCCGGCCTCCGCGGCCTTGGAGAACCACGGCTCCGCGCCCGTCTCGTCCCCGGCCCGCAGCAGCAGGATCGCCAGCGCGTTCGCGGCCTCCTGATGCCCGGCGTAGGCCGCGCGCCGGTACCACTGCTCGGCGTGCGGGGTGCGCCCCTGCTCGACGCAGAGCAGCCCGAGGTTGTACGCGCCGTTGACGTCGCCCGCGTCCATCGCGGCCCGGTACCACCGCTCGGCGGTCTGGGTCTCGCCCCGCTCGGCGTGCAGCGCGCCCAGGGCGTTGGCCGCGTTGCCGTCGCCGTCCTGAGCGGCCCGCAGCCACCACACGGCGGCGTTCTCGGTGTCGCCCGCGTCGCGCAGCAGGAATCCGAGCGCGCAAGCGGCCCGTGCCTCACCGTCCTTGGCGGACGTCAGGTACCAGCGCCCGGCCTCCTTGAGCTCGCCGCGCTTCTCCAGGATCGTCCCGAGGTGCAGCGCGGCCCGCCGGTGACCGCGCGCGGCGGCCTGCCGGTACCACTGCTCGGCCTCGTCCGGCACGGGTGCGCCGTCGTCGTCGGCGTCCCGCGCCGCCTTGCGGTCCAGCGCCCGCGCCAGCCGGTACGCCGCCTCCCGGTGCCCCCGCTCGGCCGCGGCCCGCATCCAGTGCTCGGCCCCCGCGTCACCGCGGTGCTCCAGCAGGTCGGCCAGGGCGTACGCGCCCAGGGTGTGGCCCTGTTCCGCGGACTGGCGCAGCCAGTACTCGGCGGCGGGTTCGTCGCCACGCTCGCGGTGGTGCCGGCCGAGGGCGTGCGCTGCCGCCGTGGATCCGGCGACGGCGGCGATCCGCCACCATCCGGCGGCCTCGTCGGCGTATCCCCGCTGGTGGAGCAGGACTCCCAGGTTGTTGGCCGCGGCCCGGTCGCCCGCGGCGGTGGCGGCACGCAGATGAGGTTCGGCACCGTCGAGATCACCACGGCGCAGCAGCATGGCCCCGAGGACACTCATCGCCTCTACGTCGCCGGTCTCCGCGGCGAGCCGCTGACGCAGCTCCTCGGCCGCCTCATCGGCGATTTCCCCGGTCTCGTCCGGGGTGTCGGTGTCCTCCCGGCTGGAAGGCTGCACAAAACGCCCTGTCTCGAACAGAGTTGCCTTGTCCCCCATAACGTCCATCGTCGCACCACCTGCAACCGGGGTACACCTGGTATACCGCAGCCATTGAGGTCACTACAGCGTTTTGTCGACATGCCCACAGAGAGACAAGTCAAACACAGATCCCCCAACTCGCCCCGGCGGCACGGCCGCAGACCCCACCAGCACATGCGTTCACACATCACGAAGGCCCGGATTCCTTTGTGGAATCCGGGCCTTCGATGTCGCTCCGTCACTCGGACTTCGCGATTTCAGTAGCGGGGACAGGATTTGAACCTGCGACCTCTGGGTTATGAGCCCAGCGAGCTACCGAGCTGCTCCACCCCGCGCCGTTGTGTTCACAACCGTATCACGGCGCGGGTGGAGCATTTGACCAGGCCGGAGGCCTAGCTGCTCGGCTTCGGGCTCGGACTGCCGCTCGGGTCGGCGCTGGGGCTGCCGCTGGGCTTGCTCTCGCCGCCCCCGGCACCGCCGGCCTTGTCCGCCGCGGCCTGCGCCTCCTCGGCGCGCCGCAGGGCGTCCTCCAAGTCCTTCTGCGCCTTGCCGTAGGCCTCCCAGTCGTTCTCCTTCAGGGCGTCCTGACCCGCGGTGAACGCCTTCTGGGCGTCTTCCAGGGCCTGCTTGACCGTCGGGTCCTCGGACGTCGGTGGTGGCGTCGTATCGCCGTCGTCCGGTGGCTCAGGCGTCGCGCCCTCCGCCCCGAAGATCTTGTTGAGGGCCTCGTCGAGCGTGTTCTCGAAGGCCGTCTGGCCTCCGTAGGTGACCAGCACCTTGCGCAGCAGCGGGTACTTCAGTCCGCCACCGCGTACGTAGACCGGCTCCACGTACAGCAGCCCTCCGTCGAGGGGCACCGTCAGCAGGTTGCCGTACTCGACCTCGGAGTCACCGCCTCTCAGGAGCCTGATGGACTCGGCGATGTCCTCTTGGGAGTTGAACTGGCTCTGGACCTGCTTGGGTCCGTTGACCGTTGTGTTCGTCGGCAGTTTCAGGATTCTGATCTTGCCGTAGTCGCTGGCGCCCGCCTCGGCGTCGACGGCCATGAACGCGCTGAGGTTGTCCCGGCCGTTGGGCGTGAGGGTCGTCGTCAGCGAGAACGCCTGGGCCTTCTGGTCGGGCATCTTCATGCTCAGGTAGTACGGCGGCACCGCGCTGCCCGACCGGTTCGTCGGGTCGTCCGGCACCTGCCAGACCTCGCTGCCACTGAGGAACGTCGTCGCGTCCTTCACGTGGTAGCGCGTGAGCAGTTCCCGCTGGACCTTGAACAGGTCCTGGGGGTAACGCAGGTGGTCCATCAGCGGCTTGGAGATGTCGCTCTTGGGCTCCACCGTGTCCGGGAAGGCCTTCATCCAGGTCTTCAGGACCGGGTCCTTGGTGTCCCACTGGTAGAGCTTGACCTTGCCGGTGTACGCGTCGACGGTCGCCTTCACCGAGTTGCGGATGTAGTTGACCTGGTTCTGCTGGGCCACCACCGCGCGGTTGTCGTTGGTGGCGGTCAGCGAGTCGGCCGTGGTGTCACCGAGGGTCGTACGCGAGGAGTACGGGTATCCGTTCGTCGTCGTGTACGCGTCGACGATCCACTGGATACGGCCGTCCACGACCGCCGGGTAGGCGTCGCCGTCGATGGTCAGCCAGGGGGCGACCGCCTCGACGCGCTCCTTGGGCGTGCGGTTGTACAGGACCCGCGAACCCTCGCCGATGGCGCCGGAGTAGAGGATCTGCGGTTCGCCGAACGCCACCGCGTAGGCGGCCCGGTTGACCGGGTTGGAGAGGTTGACTCCGCTGTCGCCCTTGTAGCTGGTGGTCTTCTCGCCGTTGTCGTCGGAGTAGTCGATCTCCTTCTGGGGACCGCCGACGATCGAGTACGTGGTGGTCTTCTCCCCGTAGTAGACCCGCTGCTCGTACGAGCCGAGGTCGCCCTCGGAGGGCAGGTCGGACTCCGTGAAGTTCGGACGGCCCTGGGCGTCGGCGCTGGTGCCTTCGGCGGCGACCACTCCGTAGCCGTGGGTGTAACGGAAGTGGTTGTTGATCCAGTTCTTCTTCGGGATGCCCGCGAGGTTCAGCTCACGCAGACCGATGACCGTGTCCTGGTCCTTGCCGTCCTTGGCGTAACGGTCCACGTCCAGATTGTTCGGGAACGCGTAATAGTTCCTGATCTGCTGGAGCTGCTGGAACGTCGGCGAGACGATGTTCGGGTCCATGATCCGGATGCTCGCCGTGGCGTCGACGTCATCGCGGAGCTTGGTCTTGTCCTCGGTCTTGCTCGTGCCCGTGTAGTCGGTGACCTTGGTGCCGTCGATGCCGTAGGCCTTGCGCGTCGCCTCGAGGTTCTTCTCGACGTACGGCGCTTCCTTGGCCTGCTCGTTCGGCTGGACCTGGAACTTCTGCACGATCGCCGGGTAGAGCCCGCCGATGAGGATCGCGGAGAGCACCATCAGGCCGAAGCCGATCACGGGGAGCTGCCAGGTGCGGCGCCACAGGGTGGCGAAGAACAGCAGCGCGCAGATGACTGCGATGCAGAAGAGGATCGTCTTGGCCGGCAGGTAGGCGTTGGCGTCGACGTACCTCAGGCCCGTCCAGTTGTCGGTGGCCCTGAAGTCGCTGGACTTGACCGCGAGTCCGTACCGGTCGAGCCAGTACGCGACCGCCTTGAGGGCCACGAAAATGCCGATGAGCACGGACAGGTGCCCGGTGGCCGCCGCCGTGGCGCGCGCGCCCGGGCTGGTGACGCGCAGGCCGCCGTACAGGTAGTGCGTGAGCGCGGCGGCGATCACGGAGAGGATCGCGGCGGCGAAGCCGAAGCCGAGCAGGAACCGGTACCAGGGCAGGTCGAAGGCGTAGAACGAGACGTCCAGCTTGAACTGCGGGTCCTTCTCACCGAACGGTACGCCGTTGACCCACATCAGCCAGGTCCGCCACTGGCCGGACGCGGAGGCGCCGGCGATCAGGCCCACCAGGGCGGTGATCCCGAACAGCAGCCACTTCTTGTAGGGCGCGATGCCCATCCGGTAGCGGTCGAGGTTCTGCTGCTCCATCGACATGGCGCTCAGCGGTGGCCGCAGCCGGTGCGCCAGCCAGATGTTGACGCCGACGGCGGCGGCCATGAGCAGGCCGAAGACGAAGAAGAGGCCGATCTTGGTCCACAGGGTCGTGGTGAAGACCGACGAGTAGTCCACCGACCGGTACCAGAGCCAGTCCGTCCAAAAGCCCGCGAACATGGTGAACGCCATGCCGAGGACGGCCAAAACGCCCAGCGTCATGAGCAGGGTGCGGACACGCCGGGACGGGCGGCCCACTCTCATCCGCGGCCCTGTCGGGCCTCCGCCGCGGTCCGGCATCTGGAAAGCCAAGGTGCGCACCTCGAAGTTCGCTGTTGATCCGTCAGGCCCGCGTCTTCACGGACCATGCGTGGCCCCCGGTGATCGTGGGCCCCCACCTATGCAACTTACTCACCGTTTACTCGGTTCCCGATTCCGGCCAGGAACGAGGCAGGATTGTGACCATGTCCAACACTCCCATGGCTGCGAACCCGCTCACCCGGGCCGTTCTCGAGATCGACGAGTACGTCTCGGGCCTCGGCTGGGACCAGCCCGCCCGCCTTTTCGCCCTCGTCGACACCGCACGGCTGCGGGCCGAACAACCCTCGCTCGCCGACCGGCTCGGTCTCGGGGAGGAGTCGGAGAACTCCGGCCTCACCCCGATCGAGCAGGACGAGGTTCCAACGGGCAAGCCGCTCGACGAGTTCCTCGCCACCATCGCCTGGCCCGACGCGGTGGTCGGCTGTGCCCTCGCCGTGGAGCGTCTGATGCTGCCGCCGTCCGCGGAGGCGCAGGTTCCCAAGGGCCTGGGCGAGGCCGCGCTGACGAAGTGGGTGGCGGACCACCCGGACCGCCAGGAGGTCCGGATGACGGTCGCGGTTCTGCGCGACGGCGCCCGCGAGTCGGCCCTGCGCCTGCGTGAGAAGGACTCCGCCACGGAGGTCCTCACCGGCTCCGACCTGGTCCCGGGCCTGGCGGAGGCGCTGGCGGCGACGTTCGAGGAGGAGTAGAGCGGGAGCGCCGCGGCGTGAGAGGGCTCGCCGGCCCCATGGGACCCTCGGGCCCCACCGGTCCCGCAGGCCCCCTCAGCCGCGTCGGTCGCTTTGCCCCGACCCGTCCTCGGCCCCGCGGACTACTTGCCGCACGTCGGCAGGTTCGCCGTGTCGCCGCTGCGGAGGTCCTTGAGGGCGCCGAGGGCGTCCTGGATGGTGTCCACCTTGATGAGGGTGAGGCCCTCGGGGGTGTCCTTGACCGCGGCGGCGCAGTTGTCGGCGGGCGTCAGGAAGTACTGCGCGCCCTTGGCCCGGGCACCCACGGTCTTCATCTCGATGCCGCCGATCGGGCCGACCTTGCCGGTGTCGTCGATCGTGCCGGTGCCGGCCACGAACTTGCCGCCGGTCAGATTGCCCGGCGTGAGCTTGTCGTAGATGCCGAGCGCGAACATCAGCCCGGCGCTCGGCCCGCCGACATCGGCCAGCTTGATGTCGACGGTGAACGGGAACGTGTGGTCGGTCCCCGCGGAGATCCCCACGATGGCGCGCTTCTCGCCCTTGTCGTCCGAGGTCGTCGTGGTGATGGTGATGTCCTGCGTCTTCGTCGGCGTCCGCTTCTCCTTCTCCGCGTCGGCCTGCTCCTTCGCCGGCACGATCGTGAAGCGGACGTCCTGGCCCGGCTTGTGCTGCGTGACGAGCTTCGCGACGTCGGCCGGCTCCTTGACCGTCTTGCCGTCGACGGACTTGATCACATCCCCGGCGTGCAGCTTGCCCTCGGCCGGGGACCCCTTGACGACCGTCGAGACGATCACCCACGACTTCACCGGAACGTCGAGTTCCTTCAGTGCGGCGACCTTGGCGCTCTCCTGGGACTGGCTGAACTCCTCGGCGTTCTCCTGGGTCGACTGCTCCTCGGTCTTGCCGTCCGGGTAGAGCGTCTCGCGCGGCACGACCTTGTTGTCGTGGGCGAGCCAGCCGTAGACGGCTTCGACCAGGTTCATCCGGTAGTCGGCGCTCGTGACCCGGACCGTGGTCATGTTCAGGTGGCCGCTGGCCGCGTAGGTCTTGCGCCCGGAGATCTGCAGCACCGGCTCACCGTCATGATCGCCGAGCGTGTTCACCGTCGGCCCCGGGGACATCTCCGCATACGGAACGGGGATGAACACTCCCGCGCACAGGAGCGCGATCAGCATCAGGGTGGAGGCGAGCATCGTCGCGGTGCGGCGTGGCATGACTCGACAGTACGGGACGTGCCTGTCAGCGCACCGTCAGGGCCGCCCGTCCGGGGCGGCCCTGTGCGCTATACCGTCTGTGACCTGCTGTTTTCTTGGCCTTCAGCTACCCGGCCCGGGCTTCTCCATGGCCTCTCGGAAGCGGGCGTACCCGGTGAGTTCCGGGCCGTCGCCGCGCGACCTGCGAGTCCGGTTGGCCCAACTGCCCCAGAGCCCCGCGCCGATGGCAGCCACAAGCGGAATCAGCAACCAGGCGAGAGCCGCCATGCCGACCTCCTACCCCATTGAGCGTCCGCAACTGACTGATCAGCAGATTAACCATCCGCAGTGACAACGCTCACGCCAGGGGTGCGGTTACGCAACCGGAGGCGGTTCGGGGTCAGCAAGCGCCGACCCATTCCTCGGTACCGTCCGAAAACGTCTGGTGCTTCCAGATGGGCACTTCGTGCTTCAGGTCGTCGATCAGTTTCCGGCAGGCCTCGAAAGCCTCTCCCCGATGCGGACAGGAGACGGCCACGACCACGGCGAGGTCCCCGACCCGGAGCTCCCCCACCCGGTGCACGGCCGCCAGCGCCCGCACGGGGAAGTCGGCGACGACCTTCTCGGCGATCCGCCGCATCTCGGCCTCGGCACTGGGGTGGCAGGAATACCCCAGCTCCGCGACATCGGCACCCCCGTCGTGGTTCCGCACGGTCCCCACGAAGAGCGCGGTGCCCCCGGCCGCGTCGTCCCCGACCGCCCGGAACACCTCGTCCACGGAGAGGGCCGTGTCCCGAATCCCGATCAGCTTGATCGGGTCCTGCGCGGCCTGCTCACCGGGGTGATCGCTCGTGGATGCCATGCCTCCATCGTGCCGCACGCGGCGGACAGCACGGAATAGAGCCATCGACCGGCACACGCGCGTGCCGGTTGGAGTCTCCTACAGGGACGTCTCTCAGATCCGCCGCCGGGCCTTCCGGGCCCGGCGAACCACCGCCGCCGCACCCAGCAGCGCCACCGTCGCGCCCGCGGCGCCCGCGGCCGTCGCGTCCTTGCGGCCGAGGCGCCGCCCGGCCACCGTGTGCCGGCCGGAGACCTCCTCCAGAAGCTCCGCCAGCACCTCCTCGTTGGTGTACTGCGGGCGCCACCCGGAGTCGTGCAGCCGGCTCCCGCTCACCACCCAGGGGTACATCGTGTACGCCAGGTCCCCGGCCGGAGACGGCGTGAGCCCGATCCGGTGCAGTCGCGCGGCCGCGCCCAGCGCGACCGCCGACGGCAGCTCCATCCGCCGGATACCGCTGAGCTCCTCGACCTCTTCCTGTTCGAGCCACCCGTCGCAGCCGACGGACAGTTCCCCGTCGACCTTCTCCAGGACGGCGTACTCGAGCGCGCTGCACAGGTCCTCGACATGACAGAACTGCCACGCGGGCCTCGACCCGGCGACAACGAGCAGTCGAGGAGACTCGAAGTACCTGGTCAGCGCGGTGTCCGTGCCTCCCACCAGTACGGCGGGCCGGACCACGGTGACATTGAGCCCCGGGTGCGCCCGAGGGGCCCGTCGCGCCAGCCGCTCGATCTCCAGCAGGTCGCCGACGCCCGTCGCCTCGGCCGTGGCCCGCAGCTCGGCGTCCTCGGACAACGGCAGTTCGTTGTCCGGCAGCGCCCCGTAGACCATCGCCGAGGTGCACAGCACGACCCGGTGCACTCCGGCCGCGGCCGCCGCGGTCAGGACGGTCTGCGTCCCCCGTACGTTGTAGGCCGTCCGGGCGGCGGCGTCGGTCTCCAGGTCGAGATCCAGCGCCAGGTGCACCACGACATCGGCGCCGCGCAGTTTGTCCGCGATGGCCGGATCCCGGACGTCCAGGATGTGCCACTGCGCCGCCGCGCACTCGCCGCGCCGCTCGTCGATGGCGACGACCTGCTTGACCTCGTCGGACGCGGCGAGCTGCTCGGTGAGCAGCGCTCCGATGCCGTAGGCGGCACCGGTGACCGCGACGACGGGCCCGCGCGCCGCGGGACTCGCGGAACTGGTTGACTGGTTTCGCGCTGCGCGAACCTGCGGATCTGGGGAACTCACCGGGCGTCTCCAGCGGTTGTCTTCAGTACGAGCACGAGTGAAGCGTGCGTACCAGGTGGCATCCATCCTGCCGCAGGCCGTCACTCGGCGAAGCACCGAGGCCCGATCCGCCCCGAGGTGTCTACGCTGGGTGGTGATGTCGGGCAGCCGTGCCGCCGGAAAGAACCGGCGGCCCTACAAGCCGAGGAATCCCGTGAGTGACACCCCATTCGGATTCGGCCTTCCGCCGGAGGAGCCGGACGACGGCGACGAGGGCAAGAAGAAGGACCAGCAGAGCGGTGGTGGTCAGGGGCCGGCCAATCCGTTCGGTTTCGGCGGCCTGCCAGGAGCCGGAGGCTTTGGCGGAGGCCCTGGTGGCCCCGGTGCGGACAATCCGTTCGCTGCCATGTTCGGTTCCCTGAACCCCAACGACCTGGGCGCCGCGTTCCAGCAGCTGGGCCAGATGCTCTCCTACGAGGGCGGCCCTGTGAACTGGGACATGGCCAAGCAGATCGCCCGCCAGACGGTCTCCCAGGGCAGCCCTGACGGCACCAAGGACGCGAGCGTCGGCCCCGCCGACCACAAGGGCGTCGAGGAGGCCGTCCGCCTGGCCGACCTCTGGCTCGACGACGCCACGTCGCTGCCGTCCGGCGCCGCCTCCGCGGTGGCCTGGAGCCGAGCGGAGTGGGTCGAGGCGACCCTGCCTGCCTGGAAGGAGCTCGTCGACCCGGTCGCCGAGCGCGTGGGCACCGCCATGGGCGATGTCCTGCCGGAGGAGATGCAGGCCATGGCCGGCCCGCTGATCGGCATGATGCGCTCGATGGGCGGCGCCATGTTCGGCACGCAGATCGGGCAGGCCGTCGGCGTGCTCGCGGGCGAGGTCGTCGGCTCGTCCGACATCGGCCTGCCGCTCGGCCCGGCCGGCAAGGCCGCGCTGCTGCCGGTGAACATCGAGACGTTCGGCAAGGACCTGAGCGTCCCGCAGGAGGAGGTACGGCTGTATCTCGCCCTGCGCGAGGCCGCCCACCAGCGCCTCTTCGCGCACGTGCCGTGGCTGCGCTCGCATCTGTTCGGCGCGGTCGACGGCTACGCCCGCGGGATCAAGGTCGACACGGCCAAGCTGGAGGACGTGGTCGGCCAGTTCGACCCGCAGAACCCGGAGCAGCTGCAGGAAGCTCTCCAGCAGGGCATGTTCCAGCCGGAGGACACGCCGGAGCAGAAGGCCGCCCTGGCGCGTCTGGAGACGGCTCTGGCGCTCGTGGAGGGCTGGGTGGACGCGGTGGTCCACGCCGCCGCGAAGCCCCGTCTGTCGTCCGCCGACGCCCTGCGCGAGACGCTGCGCCGCCGCCGCGCCTCGGGCGGCCCGGCCGAGCAGACGTTCGCCACGCTGATCGGTCTCGAGCTGCGCCCGCGCCGCCTGCGCGACGCCTCCCGCCTGTGGGCCTCGCTCACGGACGCGCGCGGTGTCGACGGCCGGGACGGCCTGTGGGCCCACCCGGACATGCTGCCGACGGCGAGCGATCTCGACGACCCGGACGGCTTCGTGCACCGCGAGCAGATCGACTTCTCCGAGCTGGACAAGATGCTCGGCGAGGCGGCGGACAAGCCCGATCTGAAGAAGAAGGACAAGTCCGAGGGCGAGGACAAGAACAAGGGCGACGACGCCGGGTGAGCCTTTACGACGACGCGGTCCTCGTGCTGAAGGGGTACGAGGACCAGCCCGAGTTGCGCCAGGCCTACCTCGACCACCTGGCGGGTCACCCTGACGGCCTGTGGAAGGCGTGCCACGCCGGGCACATCACGGCGAGCGCCCTGGTGATCGACCCCGAGGGCGGCCGGGTGCTGCTGACCCTGCACAGGAAGCTGCGGATGTGGCTCCAGATGGGCGGTCACTGCGAACCGGGCGACTCCTCCCTGGCCGCGGCGGCCCTGCGGGAGGCGACGGAGGAGTCCGGCGTCTCGGGGCTGTCCCTGCTGCCTGGCGGCCCGGTCCGCCTCGACCGGCACCCGATCCCGCCACCGTGCCACTGGCACTTCGACGTCCAGTACGCGGTCGTGGCACCACCGGACGCCGCGCACGAGGTCAGTGACGAGTCGCTCGACGTCCGCTGGTTCGGATATGACGAGGTCGCGGAGGTGGCGGACAAGTCGGTCATTCGCCTGCTGGAGGCGACACGCGCGAGGCTGCTCACAACCGGCTGAGGGAGGCGCGGCCGCCATGGGCGGTCGCCCCCCTCAGGGGCGCGGGGAACTGCGCGACCAACCACAACCGGCCCGCAGCCCGGAAAAGACGCACAGCCCCCGAACCCCACGGTCCAACCCGCGGAGCGCTCAGCTCCAGACGTTGCCCTGGTTCTGCCCGCGCGCCCCCTGCTGGCCCATGCCGTACTGCGCGGAGAGGCCCGAGCCGACCTGCGCGTTCTGCGGCGGCAGCAGCTCGCTGGGCTGGACGAGCGCGTAGCCGGTGCCCATGAAGCTCAGCTCCCAGCCCTCACCGGTGTTGCCGCGGCGCCGCCACACCCCGGAGGAGTGCGTCTGGGCCTGCATCTGCACACGCAGGCTCGTCGACCAGGCGACGATCGCGTCGGCGTCGCAGTTGACGTACTTGTCGGGGGTCACCTGCATGAGGAGCGGCATGCCCGAGGTCATCAGGGCGATCTTGCCCCGGCCGGTGATGTTGAGCTGGTACTTCCCGGAGCCGGAGATGCCGTACAGGCTGTCGACGGCGATGACCTCGTGGTGCAGGGAGGAGTCCATCGCCAGCACATAGCTGCTGTCGACGGTGAGGCCGTCCTGCTCGACCTCCATGACGTGGACGTGCTGCTTGAGGTTGGCGAGGTAGACCGTGCCCTGCCCGTGGCAGCGCATCAGGTCGAGTCCCTCACCGGTGTGCGCACGCGCGCGGGACTGGTCGTTGCTCTGGTACTCGGCGTCGAACTCGACGAGGCCCTGGTAGGCGACCATGGTGCCCTTGCGGGCCAGGATGTCGTCGTGGCCCTCCAGGGCGACACGCAGCATCTGCTTGTTCTGCAGGCTCCAGCGATCCTGGGTCTGCTGCTCGTTGTAGGCGAAAATCGGGCTCTGCATGGCGTGTTGCTCCCCCTCAGCCCCGGACCCGGAGGCGGTCGGTGCTGTCCTCACTGGGCTGGACGACGACGATGCCCTGACCGGAGAAGGCCATCTGGTAGGCCTCGCCGCTGCCGCGGCCGATCAGCGACTGTGCCCTGAAGCTGCGCTTGCCCTTGACCTTGAGGTTCGGGGACCAGGCGACGAGCGCGTCGGGGTCGACATACGTCTCGTCCTCGCCACCTCCGCAGTCGACGACGATCGGCTTGCCCCGGGAGGTCAGAGCGACCCAGCCCTGCCCGGAGATCCTGGTGTTCCACAGGCCCTGCCCGGCGAACTTCGCCAGGCCCTTGACCCGCTCGACGCCCCAGGTGAGGTGGGCGTCGAAGGCGAGCAGGTTGGTGGCGTTGACGGAGATGCCGTCGCCGCCCAGGTTGATGACGACGACGTTCGCCCCGTAGTCGGAGAGGTAGAGAAGGCCGTCGCCGGAGCACTTCATCAGGGGCGCGCCCTCGCCGGTCATCCAGTCCTTGGCGATCTGGCGCACGGCCGGCGGGTTGGGCTCGTACTGGACGAACCCTTCGTAGGCGACCATCGACCCCACGCGCGCGAGGAGGTCGTTTCCGGTCTGCATGGCGACCTTCAGCATGTGGTTGCCGTGGTTCTCCATGCGGGCGGTGACGGGTGCGGGGGCGTGGCCCGCGAGCTGCTGTGTCATGACGGGCTCCCTCAGACCTCGTACGGCTGGACGACGATGAAGTTGCCGGGCGCTCCCCGGAACTGGAGGTTCACGCTCTCGCCGGTGTCACCGGGGTAGGCGTTGCGGCGCATCCGCACCTGGCTGGAGACGACGACCTGGGCGGCGGCGGACCAGGCGACCACGGCGTTGCAGTCGGCGAACGTGGTGGGCGTGACGGGCAGCACGACGGGCGTGCCGTGCGTCTTCACGACGATGGTGCCGGTGCCCTGGAACTGCATGGTGAACAGTGCGCCGCCGGGGATGCCGTGTCCCTCGATGCGGCGGACCTCGTAGGTCAGGCTCTCGTCGAACGCGAGGACGTTCTCGGCGGAGACGCAGACGGCGTCGCCCTGGAGCTCGATCGGATGCAGCATGGTCGAGTTCTCGGCGAGGAACACCTGCCCCTGGCCGGTACAGCGCATCAGCTGCATCTCCTGGCCGGTCGCGTTGCCCACGATCCGGCCGGCGAAGCCGGCGCCCTTGTAGCTGAAGTCGACCTTGCCCTGGTAGAGCACCATGCTGCCCTGCCGGGCGAGCACGGGCTGTCCGCCGATGCCGAGGTCGACGCGGACGAGCTTCTTGTTCTGCTGCGTCCAGCGCTGCCCGGTGGGGGTTTCCTTGAACTGCTGGAGCGCGGCGGACACACCGGCGCCCTGGGGAGCGGTGGCGGCCTGCGGGACGGCGCCCTGCTGCGGGGCACCGTAGGGGGCCTGTCCAAACGGCGGCTGCTGGCCGTAGCCCGGGGGCGGGGTGGGCTGGCCGTAGCCGGGGGGCGGGGCCGGGGCCTGGGGTGCCTGGGGTGCCTGGGGCTGACCATAGCCGGGAGGCAGCGGGGTCGTCTGGCCGGGGACCTGGCCGTACGGCGGCGGCTGCTGGCCCGGCTGGCCGTAGGGCGCGGGCGCCGGGGCCGGGGGTGGCACCGGGGCGCCGTCCGGTTGGGTGTTCATGGGCGCTGCGATGGTCGGGGCGCCATGCACTCCGGGCGCGGGAGCGGGCGCCGGAGGCGGCGCGAAGCCCTGCGCGGCGGGCTGGGGTGCGGGTGGCGCGGGAGCGGTGGCCGGAGGAGCTGCCGGGGCAGGGGCCGGAGCCGGGGCCGGTTCCGGAGCACCGGGGACACCGAACGCGGGCGGTGCGAAGCCCGGGACGGCGCCGGCCTGCGGCTGCTGCGGGGCGGGCTCGGGCGCTTCCTCCTCGGCCACCTCGCCGCCGAAGTTCCTCAGCAGCGCGTCGAGACCGCCGTCGAAGCCCTGCCCGACGGCGGCGAACCGCCAGACGTCCTTGAGGTAGAAGTCGCCCAGCATCACGGCCCGTTCGGTGGAGAACTCCGAGCCGTCGAAGGAGTACCGGGCCACCTCCTCGCCGCCCGCGACGATACGGATGTACCCGGGGGCGATCTGCGACATCTGGCCGGCGCCGTCGATCGTCGCCGTGAAGGACAGCTTCTGGATCTGCGGCGGGATCCGGTCGAGCGTCACCCGGAAGGACTCCGTGTCGCCCGCCTGGGCGCCCAGGAGCTGAAGGGATTCCTCGGGGGACTTCGGCTGGTTGAAGAAGACGAAGTAGCGGTCGTCCGAGAGCCGTTCGTCGGCGTCGAGGCCGAAGCAGCTGATGTCGAAGCTCAGTCCGGGGCCGGAGATCTGTACGCCTACGTACAGATCCGTGCCCGCGGTGAGGTCACTGATCCTGGCCTTGTGGCCGCGTTGGAATTCCCTGGCCATGCGTAACGACCGTCCCCCATCCAGAACGTGATTGCGTCGCGCCAGGCTAACGGCAAACTCTGACACCGGACGAAGTCGGTACAGACCCGGTACACAACCCGCGCGGGGCCGTATCGGCTGCTCGCTCACGCAAAGCGGGCACTCACCCCGTGGGGCCTTCACCCCGCGCACCGGGCACATGCGGCAACCGCTCGGCGGCGACCACGCCTTCGAGGTAGCCCCGCGCCCGCTCCGTCCGCGGATAGGACTCCAGCAGTTCCCAGAAGCGGGGTCCGTGTCCGGGGACGAGGAGATGGGCGAGTTCGTGGACGAGGACGTAGTCGACCACGTACTCGGGCATGCCCTGCAGACGGTGCGACAGGCGGATGCTGCCCTCGGACGGGGTGCAGGATCCCCAGCGCGTGTTCTGGTTGGTCACCCAGCGCACCGAAGCGGGCCGGGCCCGTCCGCCGAAGTACTGGTCCGAAAGGCGCCGGGCCCGCTCGGCCAGCTCGGTGTCGCCGAGGGCCCGCTTGCTCTCCTGGGCGGCCAGCTTGTCGAGCATGACGGTCACCCAGCGCTGCTCCTCCGCCTCGGACATCCGGGCGGGGATGAGTACGACGGTGCGATCGCCCTCGCGGTACGCGGAGACCGTTCGGCGTCGGCGGGTGCTCCTGCGGACCTCGATCGCGCTCGCCCTCGAGCCGCTCGGCGGCTGGCTCGTCGTGCTGCGCTGTGGCATTCCGGCGCGGTGCAGTGGGTCGGCGGGCACGCCCCGACGTTACCCGCTGCACACGGGGAAGTCCCGGCTCCGGGACGGTTGGGTGCTGATGCCCCCACCGCCCGCCGGATTTGTACGACGAATGCCCGCGCCTGTGGACAACTTTCGGCAGCCCGCGGCGGGGTTGGGCATGCTGGCTCTTGTCGGCGAAGCGATGGGCGGGTTTCGGCCCAGGACCAGGACCGGGCCTGTGGCCGGTCTCGGGCTGCTCCCGCATTAGACCGGCATACGGGGACGTTCTCTGACATACGGGGGCCTGTCATGCATCCGATGGTGAAACCCGCGCTCAGGCGCGGCTGGCGCGACCTCAACACGGTGCAGTTCGGGATGACACCGGCGCATGCGATGACACTCGGCCCCATGGACCAGGCGACGGGCAGCTTCCTCGACCTGCTGAACGGCACACGAGGGCTGGAGCTGCTGCGCGAGGAGGGCCGCCGTATGGATCTGCCCGACGGTCATGTGGACGGGCTGGTGCGGCGGCTGGCGCAGGCCGGGCTCCTGGACGACGCCCGGGGCGGCGGACCCGCCGCCGACGCCCTGCGCCGGAAGAAGGAGGTCCTCGACCGGCTCCGCCCCGACCTGGCCTCTCTGTCTCTGACCACCTCCGCTCCCGGCGACGCGATCGGGCAGCTGGCCGCCCGGCGCGCGCAACGGGTCCAGGTGCGGGGTGCGGGCCGGGTCGGCGCCGTGCTGGCCTCGCTGCTGGCGGGGGCCGGCGTCGGCGAGGTCGATGTGCGCGATCTCGGACGGGTGGAGCCCTGGGACGTCGCGCCGGGCGGGCTGCCCGCCGATGCCGTCGGCGACCGCCGCGACGAGGCGGCCC
Organism: Streptomyces sp. NPDC008137; assembly: GCF_042957035.1. Classification (NCBI taxonomy): domain Bacteria; kingdom Bacillati; phylum Actinomycetota; class Actinomycetes; order Kitasatosporales; family Streptomycetaceae; genus Streptomyces; species Streptomyces sp. NPDC008137. The sequence continues at coordinate 80,997 of NZ_JBIBHN010000026.1, forward strand.
GACGCGCCGCGCGCCGGGCGGCCCCGGACCGGCCGCCGCGCCCCGCGACAGAGCAGGCGCCCCTGGAGGAAGGCGACCCCGGTTTCTCACTCGTGATCGTCGCCCCGCGGGACGATGTGGCCATGTACGCGCCGGACCCGTCGGCCGCCGAGTCGCTGATGTCCGCCGGGACACCTCATCTGTACGCCGGTGTCGTGGAGGGGACCGGCATGGTCGGCCCGCTCGTCCTTCCCGGGGAGACGAGTTGCGCGGGCTGTCTGCACCACAGCCGCGCCGACCGGGACCCGACCTGGCCGCGTCTGGTCGCCCAGTGGCGCTCCGGCAGGCAGCGGCAGGTGCGCCCGTGCGATCTGGCCCTCGCCACGACCGTGGCCGGACTGGCGGCCGCCCACGCGCTCGCCTTTCTGGACGGCCGGGTTCCGTCGAGTGCCGGGGCACGCTGGGAGGTGTCCCTCCCCGGTCTCCACTGGCATGGTCGGCCGATCTGGGCGCATCCGGCATGCCCGTGCGCTGCGGCGGAGAGAGGAAAGGGGGAGCGCCTCTCGGAGGAAGGGCAGCCACACGAGACAATGGCGTTGCAACGGCCGTCGGAGCAGTGCCGTGAGGCAGAGGCGGAGCGGCCGGCTGGGACTTGGAGGGCGCATGTCTGATCTTCCCCGGAAGGCGGTCACCCGGACCGCCAAGCTCGCCGCACTCCCGCTCGGCATCGCCGGGCGGGCGACCTGGGGATTCGGCAAGCGGATCGTCGGCGAGTCCGCGGAGCTTGTCGGCCGCGAGCTCCAACAGCGCACGGCGGAGCAGCTTTTCAAGGTGCTCGGCGAGCTCAAGGGCGGCGCGATGAAGTTCGGCCAGGCCCTGTCCGTCTTCGAGTCGGCCCTGCCCGAGGAGGTGGCCGGCCCGTACCGGGCGGCGCTGACGAAGCTCCAGGAGGCGGCGCCGCCGATGCCGACGCGCACCGTGCACGCGGTGCTCGAGGAGCGGCTCGGCGAGGGCTGGCAGGAGCTGTTCCTGGAGTTCGAGGACAAGCCCGCCGCGGCGGCCTCGATCGGCCAGGTGCACAGAGGGGTGTGGCACGACGGCCGTGAGGTGGCGGTCAAGGTGCAGTACCCGGGTGCCGGCGAGGCCTTGCTGTCCGATCTGAACCAGCTGAGCCGCTTCTCCCGTCTGCTCGGGCCGCTGATCCCCGGGATGGACATCAAGCCGCTGATCGCGGAGCTGAAGGACCGCGTCTCGGAGGAGCTGGACTACGGCCTGGAGGCCCAGGCCCAGCAGGCCCACGCCGACGAGTTCGCGGACGATCCGGACGTCGTCGTACCGCAGGTGGTGCACCAGTCCGACCAGGTCCTGGTCACCGAGTGGATCGACGGCGTCCCACTGTCGGAGATCATCTCGGACGGAACCCAGGAGCAGCGTGACCGCGCCGGCCAGCTCCTGGCCCGCTTCCTGTTCTCCGGACCCGCCCGCACCGGCCTGCTGCACGCGGATCCGCACCCGGGCAACTTCCGGCTGCTGCCCGGCGGGCCGGAGGACGAGGACGAGTGGCGCCTGGGAGTCCTGGACTTCGGTACGGTCGACCGTCTCCCGGGTGGTCTGCCCGCCACCATCGGCGAGTCCCTGCGGATGACCCTCGACGGGGAGGCCGAGGCGGTCTACGAGCTGCTGTGCGCGGAGGGGTTCGTCAAGGAGACGATAGAGCTCGATCCCGACGCGGTCCTGGACTATCTGCTGCCGATCATCGAGCCGGCCCAGGTCGAGGAGTTCACCTTCACCCGCGGCTGGATGCGGAGCCAGGCGGCCCGTGTCGCCGACCCCCGCTCCCCCGCCTACCAGCTCGGCAAGCAGCTGAACCTGCCCCCGTCCTATCTGCTGATCCACCGGGTGACCCTGAGCACGATCGGGGTGCTGTGCCAGCTGGGGGCGGCGGTGCGTCTGCGCGAGGAGTTGGAGGAGTGGCTGCCGGGGTTCGTCCCGGAGGACCCGGCGGACGGGGACGAGTCGGCGGCGGAGGGGTGAACCCCGGCCGGGCGCCACAGGTGATCCGTTGCCCGGGCTCTACCACCAGTCAGAGTCCAGCCGCCCTTCGATCGATCTGAGGTTCTCCCGGGAGCAGGTCTCGCAGAAGTCCAGGCGAGCGCCGTGCTCCACGGAGAAGGTCCAGGTGAGCCGCGGGGCTTCGGCCGGGGTGCCGCAGCGGGCGCACACAAGGCGTTCCGGCTCCGCGGCGGAGCGGTCGTCGTCGTTTCCTCCGGGAGGACTCGTCACACGCCGACGATATCTCCGTGCCCGACGGCATCGCGGACACAACGCACCGCGGGGGCCGGTCCGTTCGGCACGGACCGGCCCCCGCGGGGTGAGCTGGGCCTCCCGGTCCGGGAGGCCCAGCTTCAGACAAGGCGCTTCAGTCGGGGTCGGTTACTGCATGACCGCCATGGCGAGCGCCCGGCGGGCACGCCGCGAGGCACGCTCCGCCTTGCGCTGCATCCGGCGGGCGGCCACCACACGCGCGGCCCGGCGGTCTTGCTCCGCCTCCTGCAGTCGCTCACGCATATGTGCACGAGCCATGGCTTCTGGGATGAGTTGCATCTCTCGGGTCCTGTTCTGACGCGAGTCCTTCGCGCCACATGGGGTGAAGTCTTGAGTCGCGGAGCCGGCGGGCTCTGGGGTGGACGGCTTCATCGGGGCCTGCTTCTGGGGGTCGTGCGTGAGAGGACGGTCGATCGTTCCTGGGGTGTTCATGCCGTGACCGGGTTCTTGCGCGGGCGGCCACGCGGCCGCTTCCGGGCGACGACGACACCCTGCACGAACAACTCGCCACCCCAGACGCCCCAGGGCTCACGCCGCTCCTTGGCGCCGGCGAGGCAGGCCTCGACCAGCGGGCAGGTGCGGCAGAGGGACTTGGCGTACTCGACGTCCGCGGGCGACTCGGCGAAGAAGACCTCCGGGTCGTAGGAGCGGCACGGGACGGGTACGCCGAGGTTCTCGATGGCGTCGTCGAGCGCGGTGAGCGCGGTGAGCGGGGTCAAGGCGGAGTCCTCCGTGGGGCCGGGCTTGGGGATCGTGTCGGAAGGCGGTACGGACGGGGCGTGCGCTTCGAGTTGCACGGTTCGTCTTCCTCGTCTGGTCGTTCCGGCCTGTTTGGCCGGGGGCGGCTGGTACCCGGTTCTTTTCTTGTCCCGAGGCTCCTTCGGTCCGTCGTCCCTGGTCAGGGACAAACAGAAGGGCCGCGGATCCCGGATGGGGTTCCGCGGCCCTGAAGGCGCCGGCCTGATCGAATCAGGCTGGATCACTCCAGGGTTCTGGCCCACGGAAGGCCCACATCTGGTGGTGCTGCGTCGTCTGCTTCCGGAATCCGGCACCGGTCGCCGCAAAGGCATAGGCCCGCGCCTGCGCCTTTACTGCTGCTTCCAGTGCCTTGGTCGGTCGCTCATTGCGCTCACGGACGGGAAGGCCCGCGGGAGCAAGGGAGGAGGACGCCGGACGGACGGCACGAATGCCGGACAGACCGGTGCCCAGGTTCGAAACGCCGAGCATGCACGTGGAGACGGTCGAGCGACCGGTCATTTTCACGGTGCTGATGGAGCTGGTGATGATGCTGATCACTGGACTCGCCTCCTCTCGGCGTCTCGGGGGACTGGATGAACCAGTCCGACGGATATGCAAGTACAACACGGAATCAGGGCCTTCGAGAAGGCCGCTGCTCTCGTGCCTAAGAACCTATGGGGATTGCTGGGGCATGCGCAAACTATTTTTTCGACGAGTTGGTGTCAGTCCTGATCTGTGTCCCCCGCGGGGTACTGGCCTGCGCAGATGGCCAGGACATCGGCGCCGTAGCGGGTGAGCTTGCGCATCCCGACGCCCGGGATGCGTGCCAGCTCGTGCTCGTCGTCGGGCGCGGTCTCGGCGATCGCCACCAGTGTCCTGTCGGTGAAGACGCAGAAGGCGGGCTGACCACTGCTCCGTGCCTGGTCGGCACGCCATTCGCGGAGCTGCTCGTAGAGGCCCTCGTTCATGTCGGAGGGGCAGTCGTCGCAGCGCATCAGCTTCATCTCGCCCGCGTCGGTCAGTGTGCGGCCGCATACGCGGCAGCGGGCGGGGGTTCGCTGCGCTCTTCTCGGGGCGGAGCCCCTGGTTCCGGGGATTCCTCGCTCGATGCCGCCCGCTGCACCTCCGGCTGCACGGGCCTTGGTGGCCGTCGAGCCGGGGCGCAGCCCGTCGAGGAAGCGGCTGGGGCGACGGTTGGGGCGGCCGCCGGGTGAGCGGGAGAGGGACCAGGAGACATGGAGGTGTTCCCGCGCGCGGGTGACGCCGACGTACAGCAGGCGGCGCTCCTCCTCGATCTGTTCGTCCGTCTTCGCGTAGGTGATCGGCATCATGCCCTCGGCGACGCCGACCAGGAAGACGACATCCCACTCCAGGCCCTTGGCGGAGTGCAGGGAAGCGAGGGTGACGCCCTGCACGGTCGGGGCATGCTGGGCGTTCGCCCGTTCGTCGAGCTCGGCCACGAGGTCCGCCAGGGTGGCACCGGGTTTGGCGGCGGCGAAGTCCTGGGCGAGGTTCACCAGGGCGGCCAGGGACTCCCAGCGCTCTCTGACGGCGCCGGAGCCGGCCGGTGGCTGCGGTGTCCAGCCCTCGCCCGACAGCACGGCGCGCACCTGCGAGGGCAGGTCGACGACGTCGTCCAGGAGGGAGTCGTTGCCGCCGAAGCGGGCCGCGCCGCGCAGGGCGACGCCCGCCTTGCGCACCTCCGGGCGGTCGAAGAACCGCTCGGCGCCGCGCAGCTGGTAGGGCACCCCGGCGTCGGCGAGTGCCTGTTCATAGGTCTCGGACTGCGCGTTCGTCCGGAACAGGATGGCGATCTCGGCGGCCGGGACCCCCGAGTCGACGAGTTCACGGATGCGGCGGGCCGCGCCCTCCGCCTCGGCGGGCTCGTCGGTGTACTCCGTGTAGGCCGGCTCGGGCCCCGGCGCGCGTTGCGAGACGAGTTCCAGGCGGTGGTCGGCCGCGCGGCCCCTGGCCTGGGAGAGCAGGCCGTTGGCGAGGTGGACGACCTGGGGCGTGGAGCGGTAGTCGCGGACCAGCTTGACGACGGTGGCTCCGGGGTGGCGGGTGCGGAAATCGAGCAGATGGTCCGGAGTCGCTCCCGTGAACGAGTAGATCGTCTGGCTGGCGTCTCCGACCACGCACAGGCTGTCCCGCTCGCCGAGCCACAGTTCCAGCAGGCGCTGCTGCAGGGGGCTGACGTCCTGGTACTCGTCGACCACGAAGTGCTGGTACTGGGAGCGGACCTGCTCGGCGATGTCGTGCCGGTCCTGGAGGACGGCCACCGTCAGCAGCAGTACGTCCTCGAAGTCGATGACGGAGCGCTCGCGCTTGACGTCCTCATAGGCGGCGTAGAGCTGGGCGATCTCCGCGGGGTCGCGAGGAGCCTCCCGGCCGGACTTCGCGACGGCGGGCGCGTAGTCCGCGGGGACGGTCTGGGTGACCTTGGACCATTCGATCTCGGCGGTGACGTCCCGCAGCTCGCCCCGGTCGAGCCGGATGCGGCAGGCCGCGGCCGCGTCGGCGACGAGCTGGATCTTGCGGTCGACGAGCCGGGGCATGGAGCCGCCGATCGCTTTCGGCCAGAAGTACTGGAGCTGACGCAGGGCCGCAGAGTGGAAGGTGCGCGCCTGGACGCCCGCGGCGCCGAGCTGCCGCAGGCGGCCGCGCATCTCTCCGGCGGCGCGGTTGGTGAAGGTGACGGCGAGCACGCTGGAGGGGTGGAGGACGCCCGCGCGCACCCCGTAGGCGATGCGGTGGGTGATCGCCCGGGTCTTGCCCGTGCCCGCGCCCGCCAGGACGCACACCGGACCGTGCAGGGCGGTGGCCACCTCGCGCTGCTCGGGGTCGAGCCCGTCGAGCACCGCGTCGGCCGAGTCCGGTACCTGCGGGAACAGGGTGGAGTGCGTTGCTGCTGTCACACGGCCATGCTGCCAGGTCGCGGGAGACGGGCGTGCCGGTTGTCCACAGGCGGGCCCCGATAGTCGTACTAATGCGGCAGGCGTCACGTCCCGCACGGTCCGGGCCCCGGGAATGGCGGCCCCTTCGCGTACGTTCCATTTCTGCGACCACCCGCCCCCGAGCCACCGAAGGAGCACGAGAGACATGCTGGGCACTGTGACGATGTACAGCACCACGTGGTGCGGCTACTGCCGCCGGCTGAAGAGCCAGATGGACCGCGAGGGCATCGCGTACACCGAGATCAACATCGAGCAGGACCCGGAGTCCGCCGCGTTCGTGGAGAAGGCGAATGGCGGAAACCAGACGGTGCCCACCGTTCTGTTCCCGGACGGCTCCACCCTCACCAACCCGTCGCTGGCCCAGGTGAAGCAGAAGGTCGGCGCGTAGGCGCGGCGCGGTTGTGCGCGGAAGGCGGTTCCTGAGGCGGCTCGGGAACCGCCTTCTCCGTATCTGCGGTCAGAGCGTGTGCGCGGCTCGCACGGGCGTCAGGCCACGCTCCTCATCGGGAGCGGCTTGCCGTACCAGAGCTCGATCAGGCGGGCCGCGATCGAGATGCCGTACGGCGGGAGCACCTCGCCGGACTCGAAGGCGGCGCGCAGGTCCTCTCGGGAGAACCAGCGGGCTTCGTGGATCTCGTCGCCGTCGACCTCGATCTCGGTCGAGGTGGCACGGGCCAGGAAGCCCAGCATGAGGCTGGACGGGAACGGCCAGGGCTGGCTGGCGACGTACTCCACCTGGCCGACGCTGATGCCGACCTCCTCCAGGACCTCGCGGCGCACCGACTGCTCGATGGACTCGCCGGGCTCGACGAAGCCGGCCAGCGTCGAGAAGCGGCCCTCGGGCCAGTGGACCTGGCGGCCGAGCAGGATGCGGTCGTCCTCGTCGGTCACGGCCATGATCACGGCGGGGTCCGTACGCGGGTAGTGCTCGGCTCCGCAGGCCTGGCAGCGGCGGATGTGGCCGGCCGCGGCGATGACGGTGCGCTCGCCGCAGCGCGAGCAGAAACGGTGCGTGCGCTGCCAGTTCTCCAGACCCACCGCGTGCACCATCAGGCCCACGTCACGGGCCGACAGGAGCAGGCCCGCCTCGCGCAGGCCGGCCGGCCGCGCGGACTGGTCCATACGTCCGGGCAGGGAGTCCTTCTGGAGGGCGAAGTAGCTGACGCCGTCCTCGTCGATGCCGAGGAAGTACCGGTGTGCCTCGGTGAGGGGGGCCTCGAAGGAGGGGGTCATGACGAGTTCGGTGTGCCCGTCCGCCGTCTCGTCGATGAGGACCTGGCCGCCGGAGACCACGAAACAGCGCGTCGAGGGATGGCTCCACGCCGCCGCGAGCCAGGCCTCGTCGAGCCGGTGGTGCGCGGCCCTGTCGATGCCGTTCGGGGCGGTGAGCGAGATGGGTCGGTCGGCGTTCTGGTCGGTCCAGGTGGTCACTGGTGCTTCCAACTCCCCGGTGGAACGGTCGGGTTCGGCGGGCTGATCAGCGGGACGTACGGCGGGCCCGGGAGGCTCAGGGCGCATCGCGCCAGTTCTCGGCGAGGTCGCCCCACAGGTACGCGGTGGTCTCGACGCCCTTGAGGAGCAGGTCGAGTTCGACTTTCTCGTTCGGGGCGTGCCAGCCGTCGGACGGGACGGAGATGCCGAGGAACAGCACCGGAGCACCGAGGACGTCCTGGAGGTCCGCGGCCGGCCCGGAGCCTCCCTCTCGGGTGAAGCGGACGGGCTTCTCGAAGGCCCGGCCCATCGCGCGGACGACCGACTGGAGGGCCGGGTGGTCCAGCGGGGTCAGGCACGGGCGCGTGGCCCCGCTGAACGTGATCTCGCAGCGGACCCCGGCGGGCACCTGCCGCTCGGCCCAGGCGCGGACGGCCTTCTCCACGTGGTCGGGGTCCTGGCCCGCGACCAGCCGGAAGGACAGCTTCACCAGGGCGGAGGACGGGACGATCGTCTTGCTGCCGGGTCCCTGGTAGCCGCCGCCGATGCCGTTGACCTCCGCCGTGGGGCGGGCCCAGACGCGCTCCAGGGTGGTGTACCCGGCCTCCCCCTGGGTGGCGTACGACTTGGCCGTGCGCAGCCACTGCGACTCGTCGAAGGGCAGTTCGGCGAGGAGTTCGCGCTCGCGGTCGGTCAGCTCGACCACGCCGTCGTAGAAGCCCGGGACCGCCACGCGCGCGTGCTCGTCGTGCAGGGCGGCCACGAGGCGGGCGGCGGCGGTCGCCGGGTTGGGCACCGCGCCGCCGAAGGAGCCGGAGTGGATGTCCTGGTCGGGGCCGTGCAGCCGTATCTCGCACTCGGCGAGGCCTCGCATGCCGGTGCACACCGTGGGGGTGTCCTCGGACCACATGCCGGTGTCGGAGACGATCACGGCGTCGGCGGCGAGCCGCTCGGCGTGCTGCTCGACGAGGGTCCGGAAGTGGGGCGAGCCGGACTCCTCCTCGCCCTCGATCAGCAGCTTCAGGTGCACGGCCGGGGTCGTGCGGCCGGTGGCGGCGAGGTGGGCGCGGACACCGAGGGTGTGGAAGAACACCTGGCCCTTGTCGTCGGCCGCCCCGCGCGCGTAGAGACGGTTCTCGCGGACGACGGGCTCGAAGGGGTCGCTGTCCCAGCCGTCCTCCTGGGCGGCGGGCTGCACGTCGTGGTGGCCGTAGACCAGCACCGTGGGTGCCTTCGGGTCGTCGCAGGGCCACTCGGCGAAGACGGCGGGCGCGCCGGGGGTCTGCCAGACCTCGGCCGTCGGGAACCCGGTCTCCTTCAGCTCGGCGGCGAGCCAGTCGGCGCTGCGTCGTACGTCGGGCGCGTGGTCCGGCTGGGCGGACACCGACGGGATGCGCAGCCACTCGGCGAGGTCGTCGAGGAAGGCGTCGCGATGCTGCTGGATGTACGTACGGACGACGCTGTCCGGGGTCTGGCTCATGGTCACGAGCCTATCGGCCCGCACTGACGTCCTCGGAGTGCGGTTCCTCACCGAGCGGCGCCTCGCTCAGCAGCCGCTCCAGCGCCGCGCGGTCCGGCAGGTCGTCGGGGCGGACGACCTCGCCGCTGCGCACGTACAGGAACGCCGCCGTGACGGACTCCGCCGGGACGCCCTGCTGCTCGGCCCAGGCGATGCGGTAGACGGCGAGCTGGAGGGGGTCCGCGGTGCGTGCGCGGTTGGTCTTCCAGTCGACGATCTCGTACGTCGCGCCCTCACCGTCGCCCTCCTTGTAGACGGCGTCGATGCGGCCCCGTACGACGCGGCCGGCGAGCGCGAGCTGGAAAGGGGCCTCCACTCGGTAGGGCGTGCGGTGCGCGTACTCGGTCCGCTCGAAGGCCTCCTTGAGGGCCTCCAGGTCCCGTTCGTCGGCGATCTCCGCTTCGCCGCCGGGCAGCTCCTCCGGCTCCAGCAGGGGAAGCGTCAGCTCTTCGAAGCGGGCCTCGACCCAGGCGTGGAAGCGGGTGCCGCGGCGGGCGGCGGGCTGGGGCGGGCGAGGCATGGGGCGGGCCAGCTCCTGGGCGAGTCCGTCCGGGTCGGCGGCCAGGAGCAGCAGCTGGGTGGCCGTGAGGGAGGCGGGCAGGGGGACCTCGGTGACGCTGTCGCGGGCGCGCAGGAGCTCGCCGGTGAGGGCGTCGAGGTCGCGGTCCCAGGAGGCGATGGTGCGGGCTTCCTCCGGGGTGAGGTGTGGGCTGCGGTGTGGGTGTGGGTTCTGAGGTTCCGGTGGGCCTGCTTGGTGGGGGACCGTGGGGCCGTCCGCCGGCCGGGGGTCTCCGTCCGCCATCGCGCCTGCTGCCGCTGCCTCTGCGAAGGGGGTTTCGGCGAAGTCGAAGGGGTCGGGCTCGTCGTACGGAGCCTCGTCGTACGGAGGTTCGTCGTCCTCGGGAGGCGGGGGCCACTCCGGGTCGTCGAACGCGTCCGGGTCGTGCACGGCCGCGGGGTGCCCGTCCTCGGGGGACGCGAGGTCCTCCAGGTGAGCCAGGACGGTATCGGCGGCGGCGCGGCGGCGGGCCAGGGCCGCCTCGTCCAGGGGCAGGGGCCACACCTGGTCGGCGGTGGCCCGGTGCAGGGCGGGGTTCTCCTCGTCGTCGGCGGGTTCGTCCGCCCAGGCCTCGATCTCGCCGTACCCGGCCGCGCAGTGGTCGTAGAGGTCCTGGAGGAACGCGGAGGGTCCGCGGCGCTTCTTCTGGGTGGGGCCCCACCAGTGGCCGGAGCCCAGGAGAAGGGAGCGGGGGCGGGTGAAGGTGACGTAGCCGAGGCGGAGTTCCTCGGTGTGCTGGTGCTCCTTCATGGCCTCGTGGAAGGCCTTGAGGCCCTTGGCGTCCCAGGAGGTGATGCCGGGGAGGGTGTCGGCGTCGCCGCGCAGTTCGTGCGGCAGGACCTTGCCCTGGGAGGTCCACTTCTCGCGACCCTGGCTGCTGGGGAAGGTTCCGGTGACGAGGCCGGGGACGACCACGACGTCCCACTCCAGGCCCTTGGACTTGTGGGCGGTGAGCACCTTGACCGTGTTCTCGCCGCCGGGAAGGGCGTTGTCGAGGCCCTTTTCGTACTGGGCGGCGGTGCGCAGGAAGCCGAGGAAGGCGAGCAGGGTCGCCTCGTTGTCGCCGGCGGCGAAGGAGGCGGCGACATCCAGGAAGTTGGAGAGGGTCTCACGGCGGCGCGCCGCCAGGGCATGCGGGGACGCCGACAGCTCCACCTCCAGGCCGGTGACGGCGAGGACACGGTGCAGGACGTCCATCAGCGGGTCGGACAGGGAGCGTCGCAGGTCTCGCAGTTCGGTGGCCAGGCGGGCGAAGCGCACGCGCGCGTCGGGCGAGAAGGGCAGCCGGTCGTCGTCCTCGTGGCCGTCCAGCGGCGTCTCCAGGAAGGTGTCGAGGGCGTCCGCGAGGGAGATCACCTCGGCCGGGTCGACCCCCTCGACGGCCTCGGCGAGGCGCCGGTCCGGGTCGTCGTCGCCCTCCACGCGCGCGTGGGTCACGAGGAGCCGGGCCCGCCGCCCCAGCAGGGCGAGGTCGCGCGGGCCGATGCGCCAGCGCGGGCCGGTCAGCAGGCGGACCAGGGAGGCGTTGGCGCCGGGGTCCTGGAGGACCTCGCACACGGCGACGAGGTCCGCGATCTCGGGCAGGTGCAGCAGCCCGGACAGGCCGACGACCTCGACCGGGATGTCCCGGGCCACCAGCGCGCCCTGGATCTCGGAGAAATCGGTCGCCGTGCGGCACAGGACCGCGATCTCGCCGGGTGCCGTCCCGGTCCTCACGAGGTGGGCGACGGAGTCGGCGGCCCAGTCGATCTCCTCGGCGTGCGTGCGCAGCAGGGCGCACCGCACGATGCCGTCGTGTTCGGCCCCAGGGGCGGGGCGTAGTGCCTCCACGCCCGCGTGCAGGGCACGCAGGGGTTCCGCGAGGCCGTTGGCGAGGTCGAGGAGACGGCCGCCGCTGCGGCGGTTCTCGCTGAGCGCCTGGCGCGTCGCGGGGCGGCCGTCGGAGCGGGCGAAGTGCTCGGGGAAGTCGTCGAGGTTGGCGACGGAGGCGCCTCGCCAGCCGTAGATCGCCTGGCAGGGGTCGCCGACGGCGGTGACCGGGTGGCCGGTGCCCTCACCGAACAGGCCGGCCAGGAGGACGCGCTGGGCGACCGAGGTGTCCTGGTACTCGTCGAGCAGGACCACCCGGAACTCGTCGCGCAGGAGGCGGCCCACCTCGGGGATCTGGGCGAGCCGGGCCGACAGGGCGATCTGGTCGCCGAAGTCGAGCAGGTCCCGCTCGCGCTTGGCGGCCCGGTAGCGGTTCACCAGCCCGGCCAGTTCACGGCGCGCGGCGGCCGCCTCGGGCACCTTGCGCAGATCGGCGTTGCCGAGCTTGACGCCGCGCAGGGTCAGCAGCAGTTCGGCGTCGTACGCGCGCAGCGCCTCGGGGCGTACGAGGTGCTCGGCGAGTTCGGCGTCGAGGGCCAGTAGGTCGCCGACCAGGTCCGGGAAGGAACGGGTCAGGGCCGGATAGGACCCCGGGGCCTCGCGCAGGACGCGCGCGGCGAGCTGGAAGCGGGTCGCGTCGGCGAGCAGCCGGGAGGTCGGCTCCAGGCCGATACGCAGGCCGTGGTCGGTCAGCAGACGGCCCGCGAAGGAGTGGTACGTGGAGATCACCGGCTCGCCCGGCGGGTTGTCCGGGTCGATCGCGTCCAGGTCGGTGACACCGGCCTTGACCAGTGCCTTGCGGACTCGCTCGGAGAGTTCGGCGGCGGCCTTGTTGGTGAAGGTGAGGCCGAGCACCTGCTCGGGGGCGACCTGGCCGGTGCCGACCAGCCACACCACGCGGGCCGCCATCACCGTCGTCTTGCCCGAGCCGGCACCGGCCACGATCACCTGCGGGGCGGGCGGCGCGGTGATGCAGGCCGTCTGCTCCGGGGTGAACGGGATGCCGAGGAGCTCCTTGAGCTGTTCGGGATCGGTGATCAGGGCGGGCACAACGAAAGAGGCTAGTGGTGACCACTGACAGCGGCGGCCGGATCGGTCTCCGGGGAGGGCCCGGGGAGGCCCAGGGGAGGAGGAAGACCAGGTCAGAGCAGGTGGTGCGATAGCTCACTCGACGACATGGCGGCCCTCCTGGCGCGCGCTGCACGAAGCCCGGAACGAGCAGTGCGTGCAGTGCTGCCCGGCGGTCGGCGTGAACCGCTCGTCGAGGACCTTTCCGGCGGCGGTGGCCAGCAGATCGCCGACCCACTCCCCCTCCAGCGGCTCCTGGGCCTGCGTCTTGGGCAGGGTCTCGCCGCCGTCGCGCCGGGCGGCGCCCTGCCGGAGATGGACGAGTTCGGCACCACCCGGCTCGGGCCGCCGTCCGTCGAAGGCGTCGTCGACGGCGCCCTCGCGGACGGCCAGCTGGTAGACGGCGAGCTGCGGGTGGCGCTCCACCTCTTTGCCGGTGGGCGCCTGCTTGCCGGTCTTGAAGTCGACCACGTAGGCGCGGCCGTCGCCGTCCGCCTCGACGCGGTCCATCTGGCCCCGGATGCGCACCTGGTAATCGCCCGCTGCGAGGGTGACGTCGAAATCGTGCTCGCTGGCGACCGGCGTACGTCCGGTGCGGTCCATGACGTGCCACTGGAGGAACCGTTCGAGCGCCACGCGCGCGTTGTCCTTCTCCTGGTCCGACTTCCAGGGTGCGTCGAAGGCGAGGGCGTTCCACACGGAGTCGAGACGTTCCATGAGGACGGAGAGGTCGGCCGGGGTGTGCCCGGAGGCGACCTCGTCGGCGAGGACGTGCACGACGTTGCCGAAGCCCTGCGCGGCGGTCGCGGGCGCGTCCGCCTTCACCTCGCGGCCCAGGAACCACTGCAGGGCGCAGGTGTTGGCCAGCTGGTCGAGGGCGCTGCCGGAGAGCACGACGGGCTGGTCGCGGTCGCGCAGCGGCACCTTGGAGCGGGTCGGCTCGAACATGCCCCACCAACGGTAGGGGTGCGCGGACGGCACCAGGGGGCGGCCGTCCTCGTCGGCGAGGGCGGCGAGCCGGGCCAGGCGGCGGGCGGCGGCTTCCCGGAGTGCGTCGGAGACGCGCGGGTCTACGGTGGTGGCGCGCAGTTCGGCGACGAGCGCCGCGACGGACAGCGGGCGGCGCGGGCGTCCGGTGACGTCCTTGGGTTCGACGCCGAGTTCGGTGAGGAAACGGGAGGGCTGGTCGCCGTCGTCCGCCGGGGCCTTGACCGCGGTGACGACCAGGCGTTCACGCGCGCGCGTGGCGGCCACGTAGAACAGGCGGCGTTCCTCGGCGAGCAGCGCGCCGGGCGTGAGGGGCTCGGCGAGTCCGTCGCGCCCGATGCGGTCGGCCTCCAGGAGGGAGCCGCGACGGCGCAGGTCGGGCCAGAGCCCCTCCTGGACGCCCGCGACGACCACGAGGTGCCATTGGAGGCCCTTGGACCGGTGCGCGGTCATCAGGCGGACCGCTTCGGGGCGTACGGCACGCCGTGTGAGGGTGTCGGCGGCGATGTCCTCGGCCTCGATCTCCTCCAGGAAGTTCAGCGTGCCCCGGCCTCCGGTTCGCTCCTCGGCGCGGGCCGCCGTCGCGAACAGCGCGCAGACCGCGTCCAGGTCGCGGTCCGCGTTGCGCCCGGCCGCGCCGCCCCGGCGGGCGGCACGTTCCAGCCTCGCGGGCCACGGTGTGCCGTCCCACAGGTCCCACAGCGCCTCTTCGGCCGTACCGCCGCCCGCCAGGCGCTCGCGGGCCTTGCGGAGCAGAGCGCCGAGGCGCTGGGCGCCGCGCGCGTACGCGGGGTCGTGCACGGCCAGCCGCTCCGGCTCGGCGAGCGCCCGGGCCAGAAGCACGTCGGAGGGCGGCGGCAGCGGGTTGCCCGCGGCGCGCTCCTCGTCCCGCAGGGCCCGGCCGAGGCGGCGCAGATCAGCGGCGTCCATGCTCGCGAGGGGGGAGGTGAGGAGGGTGAGGGCGGTCTCGGTGTCGAGCCAGGAGAGGGCCGGCGCGGCGGAAGGACCCTCCATGGAAGCGGAAGGGCCGTCCTTGGACGAGTCCTCCCCCTCGGGACCTCCCGACGCCTCCGCAGCGGCCACCGCCCGAAGCGCCGTCAGCAGCGGCGCCACCGCCGGTTCGTGCCGCAGAGGTACGTCGTCGCCGTCGACGTCCACCGGGACGCCGGCCGCCGTGAGGGCGCGGCGGACCGTGGGGACGGTGCGGGAGCCGGCGCGCACCAGCACGGCCATCTCGCTCCACGGGACGCCGTCCTCCAGGTGGGCCCTGCGGAGGATGTCGGCGATGTTGTCCAGCTCCGTCCCGGAGGTGGGGTACGTGTACGCCTCGACCCGGCCGCCGTCCCTCACGGGCGCGAGTTCGCGGTGGGCGCGCACCTTCTCGGCGGGCAGGCGGGTCAGCGGCATGCGCTGGGTCAGCAGCCGGGTGGCCGCCAGCAGGCCGGCTCCGGAGCGGCGTGACGTGCGCAGCACCGCGACGGGGGCCGGGCGGCCGTCCGCGCGTGGAAAGGCGTGCGGGAAGTCGAGGATGCCGTTCACGTCCGCCCCGCGGAACGTGTAGATCGACTGGTCGGGGTCCCCGAAGGCGACAAGGGTGCGCCCACCTCCGGCCAGGGCGTGCAGAAGTCGTACCTGAGAGGGATCCGTGTCCTGGTACTCGTCTACGTAGACGGCGTCGTACCGGGCGGCGAGCCACGCGGCGGCCTCGGGCCTGCGGGCGAGGAGCACCGCCCGGTGGACGAGCTCGGCGTAGTCGATCACGCCCTGGAGGTCGAGCACGTCGAGGTACTCGGCGAGGAAGGCGGCCGCCGCGCGCCAGTCGGGGCGTCCCGTGCGGCGGGCGAAGGCGTCCAGGGCGTCGGGGCCGAGGCCCAGCTCACGGCTGCGGGCGAGGACCGCGCGGACCTCGTCGGCGAAACCGCGCGTGGTCAGGCAGGCGCGCAGTTCGTCCGGCCAGCGCACATGGGCGAGGCCGAGCCGCTCCAGGTCCACCTGGCCCGCGAGCAGCTCCCGTACGGAGACGTCCTGCTCGGGGCCTGACAGCAGCCGCATCGGCTCCACGAACAGGTCGCTGTCCTGGTGGGCGCGGACCAGGGCGTAGCAGAACGAGTGGAAGGTGGTCGCCCGGGGAGCGCGGGCCGACCCGGCCCTGGTGGCCATGCGGTCGCGCAGTTCGACGGCCGCCCTGCGGCTGAACGTGAGGACCAGGACGCGCTCGGGGTCCCCGCCCCGGGCGATGCGCTCGGCCACGGACTCGACGAGCGTGGTGGTCTTGCCGGTGCCCGGACCGGCGAGGACGAGCAGCGGACCGGCCTCGTGGTCAACCACGGAGCGCTGCGAGGCGTCCAGAAGAGGGGGGTCCACCCGGGCGGGAGGGGTACGTACCAGTCGGTAAGCGCCACGGCTCCCCCGCCGCACCCGGGGGTGTGACAGGCCGCTGGTGGAGGAAGAGGAGCTCACGTGGTTCGCCGGTCCTGGTGGAAGTACTGGTTGGCGGGCCACCGCGCGTGGCGGGCGGTGACCGCGGGGTGACGGGGACACGCGCAGCCGACGCTACGCCGACGAGTGAGGCGGAAGCAGGGCTTCCCCTTCTTCCCGCCGGTCACTCGCGGCGCTCGCGCCACTCATGCCCCTCGCCTCACGAACGTACGTCATGGCACCGACGTGCCCCGATTCCCCCGTCCGGATCACGGGCCACACGGGAGGCCGCCCGATGGCGGAAGCTGTCAGGTGTGACCCTCCGCGCGTCCGCCGCCGTCCCACCGCGCCCGTCGCATGTCGATCCGCGGCAGGTGGCCCTCGGCGGCCCGGCTCGCCTCCTTCAGGGGCGTGCCCTCCGCGCGGTAGTGGCCGAGCGCCCGTTGCTGGTGCCCCGGGAGCAGGACGCCGTCCGCACGGACGACCCGCCACCACGGAACGGCTCCGCCGTAAAGAGCCATCACACGGCCGACCTGCCGCGGACCGCCCTCCTCGAGCCACTCGGCGACATCCCCGTATGTCATGACACGGCCCGGCGGGATCAGTTCGGCGACGTCGAGGACCCGCTCGGCGTACGCGGGCAGGGCTTCCCCGGGCTCCGCGGGGGCGCCGTCGTCCCCCGTGCGGGTGTCCTGCGCGCCGACGTCCTCCGGAAGGCTCTCCTCGCTCATCCGCCCCATCCTGCCCCACCCCACCGACAACGGGAGGCGGGTACCCACGAGCGTTTCCCTCGCCCGGCAGGACCACGTCGGGCAGACTGTCCGCCCCCGCATGTGCACCCTGATGCCCCCGTGTGTCGGTGCGGCATGCCACCATCGTGCGGGCGGTGACCGGTGATACGAGACCAAGAAGAGACGATGAAGCAGCAGGGCGCGCATTCCGAGGACACGGGCGGCACCTCTGACGCTTCGTCGCGCCCGGGCACTCCGGACGACCGCCCGAAGACGGCCGGCGGGAACGGCACCGAGGAGGCCGGCTCGAAGGAACGGCCGGTCGCCGACGAGCCCGACATCGCGCACATCGACGAGGTGGAGGGCGACGAACCGCTGCTCCCCGCGCGCGTGCACCGCCCGTCCGATCTGATGCGCCTCCTGGTGGGCGTGCTCGCCGTCGCGGTGCTGATCGGCATCGCCGCGTTCGCGCACGGCACCACCTCGGGCCTGGAACAGGACATCAACAAGGGCACCGGACAGGCACCCGACCTGCTCATCAAGATCGCGGGTCTGGCCTCCAGCATCGCGATCCTGCTGGTGCCGGTCGCCTTCGCCATCGAGCGGCTGATCAAGCGGGACGGCCTCAGAATCGC
The DNA here is from genome assembly GCF_042957035.1 of Streptomyces sp. NPDC008137. Classification (NCBI taxonomy): domain Bacteria; kingdom Bacillati; phylum Actinomycetota; class Actinomycetes; order Kitasatosporales; family Streptomycetaceae; genus Streptomyces; species Streptomyces sp. NPDC008137. The sequence goes on from NZ_JBIBHN010000026.1 coordinate 98,213, forward strand.
CGACGGCGTGCTCGCGGCGGTCCTGGCGCACGGTGTGACGCTCGCCACCGACCTGTGGGTCGCGCGGGCCGCCCCCGACTCGATCCAGGAGGCGCTCACCCAGCCCTCCCCCGGGGACATCCACGCGCTGACCGATCCCGTGCACGGCTATCTGGCGCCGGTCATCGCCTATATGACCGCCGTCGGCATGTCACGCAGACCCAGGTGGCGCACAGTGCTGTGGGTCGTGCTGCTGCTCGACGCCTTCTCGATGCTCGTCACCGGGTACACGACACCGTTCTCGATCATCCTGACCGTGCTGATCGGCTGGACCGTGGCCTACGGCACGCTGTACGCGGTCGGCTCGCCCAATGTCCGGCCGACCGGGCAGACCCTGATGGCCGGCCTGCGGACCGTCGGCTTCCGCCCGGTCAGCGCGTCACGCGAGGACGCCTCGGACAACCCGGACACCGGCGACCGGGGCCGGCGCTACTTCGTCACGCTCGAGGACGGCCCGCCGCTGGACGTCACGGTGGTCGACCGGGAGCAGCAGGCTCAGGGCTTCTTCTACCGCGCGTGGCGCAATCTGACCCTGCGCGGCTTCGCCACCCGCAGCAGCCTCCAGTCGCTGCGCCAGGCCCTGGAGCAGGAGGCGCTGCTGGCGTACGCGGCCATCGCGGCCGGTGCCAACGCCCCCAAGCTGATCGCCACCTCCGAGCTCGGCCCCGACGCGGTCATGCTCGTCTACGAGCACAGCGGCGCGCACACCCTCGACTCGCTGCCGGACGAGGAGATCACCGACGATCTGCTGCGCGACACCTGGCACCAGGTGAAGGCCCTGCAGTCCCGGCGTATCGCACACCGCAGGCTGGTGGGCGACGCGATCCTGGTGGATCGTTCCGGCACGGTGATCCTCACCGACCTGCGCGGCGGCGAGATCGCGGCCGGCGAGCTGCTGTTGCGCATGGACATCTCCCAGCTGCTGGTGACTCTCGGCCTCCGGGTGGGCGCCGAGCGGGCGGTGGCCTCGGCGGTGGGCGTGCTCGGCCCGGACTCGGTGGCGGACTGTCTGCCGATGCTCCAGCCCATCGCGCTCAGCCGCTCCACGCGCGCGACGCTGCGCAGACTGGCCAGGGAGCGGGCGCAGCGCGAGCGCGAGGCGGTTCTGGAGGCGTCCCGGCTGGCCAAGCAGGCGCGCCTGGAGGAGTCCTCGTCGGACGAGGCCGCGCCGGTCCCGGAGAAGACGGACAAGAAGACCGTACGGGCGGAGCAGCGGGCCGAGAAGCGGGCCATCGACGAGGCCGTGGAGGAAGCGCGCGAGGAGGACCTGCTCACGCAGATCCGCCACGAGGTGCTGCTGATCAGGCCGCAGGCACCGGTCGAGCCGGCCCGGCTGGAGCGGGTACGGCCGCGCACGCTGATCAGTTTCATGGCCGGGGCGATCGGCGCGTACTTCCTGCTGACGCAGCTCACGCACATCGAGTTCGGGCCGCTCATCGCGAACGCCGAGTGGGGCTGGGTCGCCGCGGCGGTGCTGTTCTCGATGTGCAGTTACCTCGCGGCGGCGATGGCGCTGCTGGGATTCGTGCCCGAGCGGGTGCCGTTCCTGCGGACCGTTGCGGCACAGGTCGCCGGCTCGTTCGTGAAGATCGTCGCCCCGGCGGCGGTGGGTGGTGTCGCCCTGAACACGCGCTTCCTGCAGCGCGCGGGTGTGCGGCCGGGGCTCGCGGTGGCGAGCGTGGGCGCGTCGCAGTTGTTCGGGCTCGGCTGCCACATCCTGATGCTGCTGGCCTTCGGCTATCTGACCGGAACGGAGAAGACGCCGTCGCTGTCGCCGTCCCGGACGGTCATCGCCGGGCTGCTGACGGTGGCGGTGCTCGTGCTCGTGGTGACCTCGGTGCCCTTCCTGCGCAAGTTCGTCGTCACGCGCGTGCGGTCGCTGTTCGCGGGTGTCGTGCCGCGCATGCTGGACGTGCTGCAGCGGCCGCAGAAGCTGGTCACCGGCATCGGCGGCATGCTGCTGCTGACCGCCTGCTTCGTGATGTGCCTGGACGCGTCGATCCGCGCGTTCGGCGACGAGTCCACCTCGATCAGCCTCGCCAGCGTCGCGGTCGTCTTCCTCGCGGGCAACGCCCTGGGGTCCGCGGCTCCGACACCGGGCGGTGTGGGCGCGGTCGAGGCGACCCTGACGGTCGGTCTGATCGCCGTCGGCCTCCCGAAGGAGGTCGCGGCACCGGCCGTGCTGCTGTTCCGCCTGCTGACGCTGTGGCTGCCCGTACTGCCGGGCTGGCTGGCCTTCAACCACCTCACCCGCAAGCAGGCCCTCTGACGCCGGCGGGCGCGGATGCCCGCCCGTCCGGCGGGCCCGGATTCCGGCACACCTTTTGGCAACACCAGCCCCTCCTACCTCGTACGACACGCGTCCCGCGCGTGGGCGCCCGTGCCGCCGCAGGATGGAACCATGCCTTCGCTCCTCCGGCTGCGCGCCGTCGTCCTGACCGCCACCGCCGTGCTGCTGTCGACCGTGCTGGCGGGCTGCGGCGACGACGGCGCCGAGGACCAGGACCTCACGCGGCAGGAGCTGAGCTGGAAGGCGTGCCCGGCGCCGGACGAGGCCCAGGGCGAAGGCCCCCCGCCCTCTCCCCTGCCGGACAACGGCGAGTGGCAGTGCGCCACCATGAAGGCGCCGCTCGACTGGGACGATCCCAAGGGCGACACGATCGGCATCGAGCTGATCCGGGTCCGGACCAGCGGCCCCGCGAGCGAACGCATCGGCTCACTCATCTTCAACTTCGGCGGCCCCGGCGGCTCGGGCGTCACCGCGCTGCCCGGCTTCGCCGAGGACTACGACACCTTGCGCACCCGTTACGACCTGGTCAGCTTCGACCCGCGCGGAGTCGGCCGCAGCGACCCTGTGATCTGCGAGAACGACCAGCAGCTCGACGCGTACTTCCAGCAGGACGCCACGCCCGACGACACCGCCGAACGCACCGAGCTCCTGGACAGCACCACGGAGTTCAACGACGCCTGCGAGGAGAACTCCGAGAAGATCCTGCCGCACGTGCGCACCACCGAGGCGGCCCGCGACCTCGATCTGATGCGCCAGGTCCTCGGCGACGACAAGCTGCACTACTTCGGCATCTCCTACGGCACCGAACTGGGCGGCGTCTACGCACACCTGTTCCCCAAGCGGGTCGGCCGTGCCGTGTTCGACGCCGTCGTCGATCCCACACAGAACCCCGAGCAGGGCTCGCTCGGACAGGCCAAGGGCTTCCAGCTCGCACTCGACAACTTCGCCGAGGACTGTGTGTCCAAGACCGAGGAGTGCCCCATCGGCGACAGCGCGCAGAATGTGAAGGACCGTATCGCCACGCTGCTGAAGGACCTCGACCGGAAGCCGATCCCGGGCGTCTTCCCCCGGGAGCTGACCCAGTCCGCGGCGACCAACGGCATCGTGCAGGCGCTGTACTCGCAGGACTTCTGGGAGTACCTCACGGACGGCCTCGAGCAGGCGTACGACGGCGACGGCAGCATCCTGATGCTGCTGTCCGACTCGAGCAACGGGCGCAGCGAGAACGGCGAGTACGACAACTCGACCGCCGCCCACACCGCCATCAGCTGCTCCGACTCGAAGCCGCGTTACGACACCGCCTATGTGGAGCGGAAGCTGCCCGAGTTCCGGGCCGCGTCCGCGCTGTTCGGCGACTATCTGGCGTGGGGCATGATCGGCTGCACCGACTGGGCCGTGGCGGGCGCCGCCGACCACCCGGACGTGAGCGCGCCGGGCTCGGCGCCGATCCTGGTCGTCGGCAACACCGGCGACCCGGCCACCCCCTACGAAGGCGCCCGGAAGATGGTGGACGCGCTGGGCGAGGGCGTCGGTGTCGAGCTGACGTACCGGGGGCAGGGGCACGGCGCCTACAACAGCAAGAACAAGTGTGTGAAGGGCGCGGTGGACGGCTATCTGCTGGACGGCAAGGTGCCGCAGGCGGGGACCGTCTGCACCTGAGAACAGCGACAGCCTCGACAAAGCCACAGGTCAGAAGGTTATCCACAGGCCGGAACGGCCGACGCGGGATCTGCCTACCATGGCCTGACCGCCATCCGCAGCACGGTGCGGACGGCCTGCGAGGGGGGACTGGGCGCATGTCGCGCTTCGTACGGTGGACCGCTGTGGCGGTCACCTCGGCATTGCTGGCGGCGGGCTGCGGCGGCGGCTCGTCCGACGACGACAAGGGCGGCGAGCTGTCCTGGGGCCGCTGCAAGGCCACCGCCGACGCCCCCGCGCCGGGCAACGACTGGCAGTGCGCGACCTTGAAGGTGCCGCTGGACTGGTCGAAGCCGGACGGCAAGACGATAGGACTGGCGCTGATCCGCGCCAGGGCCCGCGGCGACGACCGCGTGGGCTCGCTCCTGTTCAACTTCGGCGGGCCCGGCGCCTCGGGCCTGACCATGATGCCGTCGTACGCCCCGACGGTCTCCCCGCTCCGTGAGCGGTACGACCTGGTGAGCTGGGACCCGCGCGGGGTGGGCGCGAGCGAGGGGGTGCGCTGCCGCGGCGACCAGGAGATCCAGGCCGCCGAGTCGGTGGACGTCACCCCCGACACACCGGCCGAGGAGAAGACGTACTTCAAGGACGCCGCCGACTTCGGCAAGGGCTGCCGGAAGGACGCCGGGAAACTCATGGCGCATGTCTCGACCGCCGACTCGGCCCGCGACATGGACCGCATCCGGGACGCCCTCGGTGACGAGAGGATGAACTACTTCGGCATCTCGTACGGCACCGAACTGGGCGGCACCTATGCCCACTTGTTCCCGAAGAACGTGGGGCGGATGACGCTGGACGCGGTCGTCGACCCCGGCGCGGACACCGTGGGCCACGCCCAGAACCAGGCCAGGGGCTTCCAACGCGCGCTGAACGGCTATCTCGAATCCACGGGCCAGGACCCGGATGAGGGCACGCGGAAGATCGCGGACCTGCTACGACGGATCGACGCCCGGCCCTTGCCGACGTCCACGCCCGGACGGAAGCTGACGCAGATGCTCGCGGTCACCGGCCTCACCCTGCCGCTGTACAGCAAGGAGAGCTGGCCGACCCTGACCAGCGCCCTCGACGCGGCCGAGCGGGGTGACGGCTCGGAGCTGCTCACCCTCGCCGACGGCTACAACGACCGCGCCCCTTCGGGCCACTACGGCACGACGACCCACTCACAGCGGGTCATATCGTGCCTGGACGACAGGCAGCGGCCGACCGCGGCCCGGACGAAGGAGCTGCTGCCGGAGTTCGAGAAGATCTCCCCGGTCTTCGGCGCCTTCCTGGGCTGGGACACGGCCGGCTGGTGCCACGACTGGCCGGTGCCCGGACAGCACGACACCCCGGAGGTCAGCGCCCCCGGCGCGGCGCCCGTCCTGGTGATCGGCAACACCGGCGACCCGGCCACCCCCTACGAGGGCGCCCGGAGGATGGCCGGCGAGCTGGGGAAGGGCGTCGGCGTCATGCTCACCTGGCGGGGCGAAGGCCATGGCGCGTACGGCAGCGGCAGCGACTGCGTGGACTCCACGGTGAACGCGTATCTGCTGGACGGGTCGGTCCCGAAGGACGGCAAGGTCTGCTCATGACGACGGCGGGGGCTTCGCACACCCGTGGTGCCCGAAGCCCCCGCCGCTCGGAGCGCTCAGAAGGGAGGAGCGCATACGGCTCAGAGGAGCCGCACGGATCAGTAGACCGGCTTGTCCGGCTCGATCTGGTTGACCCAGCCGATCACGCCGCCGCCGACGTGGACCGCGTCCGAGAAGCCCGCCGACTTCAGGACCGCGAGGACTTCCGCACTGCGGACGCCCGTCTTGCAGTGCAGGACGATCTTCTTGTCCTGCGGGAGGCTCTCCAGGGCGGTGCCCATGAGGAACTCGTTCTTCGGGATCAGCCGGGCGCCCGGGATGGAGACGATCTCGTACTCGTTCGGCTCGCGGACGTCGATGATGTCGATGCCCTCACCGTCGTCGATCCACTCCTTGAGCTGCTTGGGAGTGATCGTGGAGTCGGCGGCCGCCGCCTGGGCCTCCTCGGAGACGACGCCGCAGAAGGCCTCGTAGTCGATGAGCTCGGTGACGGTCGGGTTCTCGCCGCAGACCGCGCAGTCCGGGTCCTTGCGGACCTTGACCTGGCGGTACTGCATCTCCAGGGCGTCGTAGATCATCAGCCGGCCGACCAGCGGGTCGCCGATGCCGGCGAGCAGCTTGATGGCCTCGTTGACCTGGATGGAGCCGATGGACGCGCACAGCACGCCCAGGACGCCGCCCTCGGCGCAGGAGGGGACCATGCCGGGGGGCGGGGGCTCCGGGTAGAGGCAGCGGTAGCAGGGGCCGTGCTCGGACCAGAAGACGGAGGCCTGGCCGTCGAAGCGGTAGATCGAACCCCAGACGTACGGCTTGTTCAGCAGCACACAGGCGTCGTTGACCAGGTAGCGGGTCGCGAAGTTGTCCGTGCCGTCGACGATCAGGTCGTACTGGCTGAAGATGTCCATCACGTTGTCGGCCTCGAGCCGCTCCTCGTGAAGGATCACGTTCACGTACGGGTTGATGCCGAGGACGGAGTCACGGGCGGACTCGGCCTTGGGGCGGCCGATGTCGGCCTGGCTGTGGATGATCTGGCGCTGCAGATTCGACTCGTCGACCTCGTCGAACTCCACGATGCCGAGGGTGCCGACGCCCGCGGCGGCCAGGTACATCAGCGCCGGCGAGCCCAGGCCGCCGGCGCCCACACACAGCACCTTGGCGTTCTTCAGCCGCTTCTGCCCGTCCATCCCGACGTCGGGGATGATCAGGTGGCGGGAGTACCTGCGGACCTCGTCTACGGTGAGCTCGGAAGCCGGCTCGACCAGGGGTGGCAGCGACACGGGGGCTCCGTTGGTCGGTCAATCACTACGGTTGTTCTCCCCGTAACAGTGCCATGTGCTTTTTCATTCCGAGACACCTGTTCCGACACGCGAGACGATTTCGTCCCAGTAGCCGGGCATGGTCTCCCAGGGATCGGCGTGTCCGCCGCAGTCCGTGCGGTCCGTGCGGTCGGTGAAGTAGATCGTCGCGGCGCCCTGCCAGCGCGCGATGCCCAGCGCCTCCCCCAGCTGAGGGCGGGGCACTCCGTGGACGAAGTGGCAGAAGCGCTCGGGCGAGTGGTCGGCGGTCCACTCGGCCACCTGCGACCAGCGGTAGTCGCTCCACGGGCCGGAGAAGGTGACCAGCTGGTCGGCGAGTTCGGCGTACCCCGGGTGCGGGTGGATGCCGTGGCCGAGGACGATGTGGGCCGCGTCACGGATCACGCGGAGGGTGGCGACCGTGCGGCGCACCTCGGGCAGCCCGACGTGGTCCGCCGGGCAGCGCTCCAGGAGAAAGCCGTCGACCTGGTACCAGTCGACGAACCGGTGGGCATCCGAGATCAGCTCTCCGAAGTTCCGGGTGCCGTACCGGGTGTCGAGGTGGCCGAGGACCCGGATGCCCGCGTTCCGCAGCCGGCCGGCCGCCGCCAGGCAGTGCGGGTCGGGGCGGGCACCGGGGCCGTCGGCCACATTGAGGACGACCCAGTGCAGCGGGGTGCCGGGGCGGGTGAGTTCGCCCCACTCGGTGGGAGCGAGGAGGGGGTGGGCATAGCCGGGGACCCCGACGCCGGGGCGGAGTTCCGTGCCGGAGGTGCGCGGCTGTGTGCTGGTCAGATGCGGCATGCCGCCTCCATCCAGATGTCCGCGAGGGACTCCTCGAGGCCGATCCGGGGACGCCAGCCGAGCCGGTCACGGGCGGTGCGCACGTCGGCCTGCTGCCAGCTGCCGCAGCCGTCGGGGTACGGGTACGTGACCTGGGGTGCGTGGTCCGAGTCCGGGCGGGGGTGGCCGATGGCCGGGCGAAGCGCGCCGGGAGGCCCGTCGAGTTCGTGGAGGGCGCCGCCGTATCCGGCCACCCGGGCGAGGACCGCGGCGGCGTCGCGCAGGCGCACGGCGCGGCCGGAGCCGATGTTGATGACGCCCTGCGCGGCGGAGAGCGAGGCGGCGTGGACGGCGCGGGCGACGTCCCGGACGTCGACGAAGTCGCGCTGCGCGCCCAGGCCGCCGAGCTTCAGCTCGCCGTCGCCGGACTGCATGGCACGGCGCATGGCCTCGGCGAGACGCCCGAGCGGGGAGCCCGCGGGGGTGCCGGGTCCGGCCGGTGAGAAGACGCGCAGGACGACGGCGTCCAGGCCGGAGCCGAGGACCAGTTCGGTGGCGGCGAGTTTGCTGACGCCGTACGGGCCGCCGGGCCGGGGGACGGCGTCCTCGGCCGTGGAGGAGCCTGGCTGGCTGGGGCCGTACTCCGCGCTGCACCCGATCTGCACCAGACGGGCGCCGCAGCCGCTGCGGCGCAGGGCCTCGCAGACGGTGGCCACGGCGACGGTGTTGTGGCGGGTGAGTTCGCGGGCACCGCCCCTGGTGGCGCCGGCGCAGTTGACGACGACGCCCGGGTGGACCGCGTCGAGGAAGCGGGTGAGGGCACCGGGGCTGCCGGAGGCGAGGTCGAAGCGGACGTCGGCGTCGTCGCCGCGGCCGAGTGCGGTGAGTTGCACGGCGGGGTCGGCGAGCAGGCGGTCGGCGACGAAGCGCCCGATGTAGCCGTTGGCTCCGATCAGCAGGACTCTCATCGCGCGGCTCCTGGGGCGGCTGGGACTCCTGGGTGGGTGGTCATCGGGGTTCTCCTTGGGGCGGTGCGGGCGGGGTGGTGCGGTTGCCCCCGGCGGTGGGCCAGTGTCGGTGGCTGCGAGGTGACGGCTCTTCGGGGGCGAGCTCTCTAGGTCGGTGCGTGGGCCGAGGCCCTGGTCAGCTGGCGCGTCGCGTGGACGAGGAGGGCCAGGGCCGCCGCGCCGCAGGCGAGGGTGGGGACGCTGCCGGTGCCCCAGTGGGTGACGAGGGTCTCCACGGGGGTGCTCAGGAAGCCGAGTCCGGGGAGGCGGGCGATGAAGACCGTGGCGAGGGCGGCCGCCTGGACCGTGGCCGTCGCGGTGAGGACCACGGCCGGCGCGTAAGGGAAGCCGTGGGTGGTGAGGAGGCGGGCGATGAAGAGGAGGGCGCCCAGGGCGAGGACCTCCGCGTAGCCCGCGGGCTCGTCGAGGACTGCCGCGCAGAGGGCCAGCAGGCCCGCCAGGGCGCCCAGGAAGAGGACGACCGTGCCGAGCAGCAGCGGTCGTACGGCGGCGGCGAAGTCCTCGAGGCCGCGGCTTGCCGCGAGCCTGCGGCGGCCACGCGCGGTGAAGAGGTGGGCGGACCAGGCCGCGGGCGCGCACGCCAGGGCGAGGGCCAGGACGGGGGCGGCGGTGAGGAGCCAGGGGTCGTCGGCCGTGCCGGTGGGCAGACCGTCGGGGCCGCCGGTGACGGCACTGTGGAGCAAACCGTCGCCCAGGACGGAGTAGGCGACGAGCCAGGAGATCCAGAAGGCGCTTCCACGGGGGGAGGTGTGGTCGGTCCGGCTCAGGGGGCCTCGACGGAGTGCCGCGCGGAGGGCCAGGCCCACGGCGAGGATGCCCGCTGCCACGGCGATCAGGCGCGTCCGGCCGTGGGTGAGGTGCGCGGCGGTCACGGCGCCGGCGCACAGCGCGCCCGGCAGGAGGGTCAGGAGGACCCAGTCGGCACGTGCCCGGGGGGCCGTGGGCGCCGGGGACGCTGGTGCGCCCCCGTCCCGGGTGGCGCGGGCGTACATCTCCTCGGCGAGGGAGAAGACGTCCCGGTGACGGAAGCGGGCCGCGGTCCGCTCGGTGATGCCGTGCGCTTCCAGTCCCGCCGCGATCTCGAGGGGGTCCACCGCGCGTTCGCAGAGTTCCCGATGACGGTGCATCAGCGCCTTCACGGGGTCGGCACCGCGGCGCGGGGAGGGCGGCTCATGGTCGGCGGTCTGCCCCTGTGTCACGGACGTACCGCGGTCGGCGGCCGGTTCCGGGGCAGGTGAGGTCGTGGCCGCAGGGCCGAGTACCTTCTCCGAAGGGGCATCCGTCGCTCCCGGGCCTGCCGGGGTTCCGGAGCGGGCCGGTGTTCCGGGGCCGGCCGGTGTTCCGGGACGGTCCAGTTCGCCCAAGTCGTTCATCGCGCTCTCTCCGGGGCGGGGACGGAAGTGGTGGCTCGTACGGGGCTGCCTCCGGCCCAGCCGGGGACGCCGCGGGCGGCGGGGCCGGGTGTCGGGGCGGCCCAGCGGACCGGGACGCGGGCCTCGGCGGGCACCGCGAAGGGCAGTGGCTCCCCCGCCGCGTCGAGGACGGCACGACGGACGGGAGCACGCGAGACGATCTCCAGGTAAATGCCGTGAAATGCCTCGATGTTCTGCTCGACCGAGAACAGTTCGAGGGCTCGAGCCCGGGCGGCTGCTCCCAGGCGCTCACGGCGCTCCGGGTCGCGCAGCAGCGCGACGCACGCCTCGGCGAGCGCTCGCGGGTTGCGCGGGGGCACGACCAGCCCTGTGCCGCCGATGACCTCCACGACCGCGCCCACGTCCGTCGACACCGTCGCGCGCCCGCAGAGCATGGCCTCGACCAAGCCGGTCGGGAAGCCCTCGACGACGCTGGACAGGACGGTCACGGCACCCGAGGCGTAGGCGTCGGCGAGGGCCGGGAGTTCCGGCCCGCCGATCTCCTCGAACGACACCGGGTTGTGGCCGGCGGTGTGCGGACCCTCGGCCTCGTCGGGGAAGAGATGGGCGGCCAGCGCCCTGCAGTGGTCGAGATAGGCCGCGCCCTCTGCCCCCGTGGGGGCGCCGACGATCCGCAGGCGCGTCCTCGGCTCCTGCTTGCGGATCTCGGCGAAGGCGTGCAGCAACGAGACCAGGTCCTTGGCTGGTTCGACGCGGCCGACCCAGACGAGCGCTCCCGGATCGGCGCACTCCACGGACTCGCCCACCTCCGAGAAGGGCCGGGCGTCCATGCCGGGGTAGACCGTGCGGAGCTTCTCGCGGTCGGCACCGCAGCGCTCCTGCCAGCGGCGGGCATGCGTGTTGCCGGCGACGACGACCTCGGCCTGTCCGTAGGCCTCGGCGGCGAGCCGGCCGTGGAAGGCCGCCAGCAGGGACCGTACGGCGGGCGGGGCGTCGGGGGCGGTGAGGTAGTGCGTCCGCAGGCGCACGCCGTACTCGGTCACCAGCAGGGGGACACCGGTGAAGTGGCGGGCCAGCAGGCCCGGCAGGGCGGCCGGGCCGCCGGACGCGGCGTGGCAGAGGTCGACCGCGCCGAGTCCGTCGTCCTCGTACCAGTCGAGGGAGAGGGGTCGCAGCGCCCGTTCGAGATACGCGGCCACGGCGAGCAGATCCGGGACCCGGGCCTCACGCGCGGCGCGGTGGGCGCCGGGCGCACGACAGGCGCGTTCCAGCGCGCGTACGGCGGCCTCGGAGCGGAGCGTTCCGGCGAGGCCGCCCTCCTCGCGGGCGAGTTCGGCGAGCCCGTACAGAGCGTTGCCGAAACGGTCCGCCTCGGGGGTCGGCGTCCCGTCCTCGGACGACGCCCCACACAGCACTGCGGCCAGTTCCCCGAAGCACTCGGTGAACCGCCGGCGTGCGCGGCGGCCCAGGATCGCTCCGTCACCCTCGGTCATCCACGGCGATGCGGTGCGCACCCTGCGGACGTTCGGCGAGAGCGGGGTCCAGCCCTCGTCCTCCTGGCGTTCACTGCGGCTGAGCGCGTAGACGTCGAACTCGTGCTGTGCGAGCCCGCGCACCAGCCGATCGCACCAGAGCCTGGCGTCACCGCTCACATACGGATAGCCACCCTCCGTAAGCAGTCCGATGCGCACGTGTGCACCCCCGATCTCCCGTATGGGGAGCCGCCGTTGCCCGGCGGCTCGCAGCGGGACGAACGTATGCGGTCAAGGCGGTGGTGCGACGGACGGTTGTCCGTCGCACCACCAAAAGGGGTGAACGGTCGTAACTTTCCCGTGCGGGTCGCGTTCTGTCGCGCTAGGAGATCAAGCGGACACGGATCGTCATGCCGCGGCCAACTCCCGCCGTTCCGCCCGGCGTCGCGCGGCGGCCTCCGGGTCGAGCGCCGGTACGGCGGCCAGCAGCTGCCTGGTGTACGTCTCCCGCGGTGCCCCGTACACCTCGGCGACGGGACCTTCCTCGACGACGACGCCCTCGCGCATCACCGCGACCCGGTCGCTGACCTGGCGTACGACGGCCAGGTCATGCGCGATGAAGACCAGCGCGAGCCCGAGTTCGCGCTGCAACTCCCCCAGCAGCTCGACCACATGCGCCTGGGTGGTGACATCGAGGGCCGAGACCGGCTCGTCGCAGACGATGACGCGCGGGTCGGCCGCGAGCGCCCGCGCGATCCCGACGCGCTGGCGCTGGCCGCCGCTGAACTCGTGCGGGTAGCGGTCGTGATGCGCCGCTTCGAGCCCCACGCGCTCCAGCAGTTCCGCCACGCGCTCCCTGATGCGCCCCTCCTCGGACTCGCCGCGCGCGCGGAGCGGATCGGCGATGGACTCGCCCACGCCGCGGCGGGGGTTGAGGGAGGAGACGGGGTCCTGGAAGACCATCTGGACGGCCGGGTTCACCCCCGTGTGCGCGCGGCCTTCGAACCTCAGCGATCCGGCCGTCGGCTCCAGCAGCCCGACGAGCATGCGCCCCAGGGTCGTCTTCCCGCTGCCGCTCTCGCCGACGACGCCGAGCGTCTCACCGCGCCGCAGGGTCAGCGACACCTCGTCCACGGCCGTGAACGCCCGCTTCCCGCGCCCGAACACGCGCTTCAGCCCGGTCGCCTCCAGCACGACCTCCTCGGGCGCCGACGAGGCCTTCCGGGGCGCGTCCAGCCGTGGCACGGCGGCCAGCAGCTCCCGGGTGTACAGCTGGGCCGGCGCGCCCAGCACACCCGACACCGAGCCGTGCTCGACCGCCCGCCCGTGCCGCATCACCAGCACCTCGTCGACGCTCTCGGCGGCGACGCCCACGTCGTGGGTGACGAGCAGCAGGCCCATGCCGGTCTCCTCACGCAGCGTGTGCAGCAGGTCGAGGACCTGGGCCTGGACGGTGACATCGAGGGCGGTCGTCGGCTCGTCGGCGATCAGCAGGCGGGGCTCGCACGCGAGCGCCATGGCGATCAGGGCGCGCTGGCGCATACCGCCGCTGAACTCGTGCGGCCGGGAACTGGACCGCCGGGCCGCGTCCGCGATGCCCACCCGGTCGAGGACCTCGACGGCACGCGCGCGTGCCGCCCGCCGGGACACCCGCGCGTGGGCGCGGTACACCTCGGCGATCTGGTCACCGATCGCGTAGTACGGGTCGAGGGAGGACAGCGGATCCTGGAACACCATCGCGGCCTGCCCGCCACGCAGCCGCCGCAGCTCCTGGTCGGAGGCCCGCTGCACGTCGGTGCCGGCCACCTCGACCGAGCCCCCGACCCGCGCTCCCGTGCCGCGGTGCAGGCCGAGCAGGGCGGACGCCACGGTCGACTTGCCGGAGCCGGACTCGCCGACCAGGGCCAGGGCGGCGCCCTGCTCAAGGCGGAAGGAGAGTCCGTCGACGGCACGCAGCTCGCCGAAGTCCACGCTCAGGTCGGTCACGTCGACCAGGCTCATGTCAGCACCACCCGTCGGTCGGCCACCGCGTACAGCACGTCGGCGACGGCGTTGGCGAGGACCACGAAGAAACCGATGACCAGGACCATGCCGACCACGACCGGCAGGTCGACGACCTTGACGGCATGGACGAGTTCCTGTCCGATGCCGGGCAGGCCGAAGAGCGTCTCGGTGAGCACCGCGCCGCCGATCGCCGACCCGACGTTGTTGGCGTTCAGCGCGATGACCGGCGCGAACGCCCCGCGCAACGCGTGCCGTCCGACGATCGACCGTTCGCCGACGCCGTACGCGCGGAAGGTGCGGATGTGGTCCTCGGCCAGCGTCTCCAGCATCGACGCCCGGGTCAGCCGGGCGAACGCGGCTGCCTCGATGAGGGCCAGTGACAGCCAGGGGAGCACCAGGTTCCACGCCCACTGTTCGGGGTCGTCGCCGAGGGCGACGTACTGCGGGAAGGGCAGCAACCGCAGCTCCCCGCAGACGACGATCATCAGGACCAGGCCGATGACGAAGACCGGGGTGGCCGTGCCGGCGAGGGTGATGCCGGTCAGCACCCGCTCGGAGAACCGGCCGCGCCGCCAGGCGGAGAGCACGCCGGTGCCGACGCCGAGGAGCAGCCAGAGCACCATCGCGCCGGACACCAGGGACAGACTGACCGGGAGCTTTGCCCAGATCAGCTGTGTGACCTGCTGGTCGCTCTGGTACGACAGGCCGAGGCAGGGCGCGGAGCAGTGCTGCACGGACGTACCCGTCGAGTAGTCCTGGCCGGCGACGAGCCCTTGCAGGAAGTGCCAGTACCGCGCGAACAACGGGTCGTCCAGGTTCAGCTGCCGGGCGACCTGGTCCACCTGTTCCGGTGAGCAGCGCGGGCCGCAGGTGATCTGGGCGACGTTGCCGGGGGTGACGTAGAAGACGATGTAGACGATCACCGAGATGGCGAGCAGGGTGACCGCGGCGCCGATGGTCCGGCGCAGGACGAAGCCGGTGAGACCGTTCATGCCGCACCTCCCCCGGCGGCCTGCGCGTCATGCCCGCGCTCCTCGGCCGCCCTCGACTCCCGCTTCCGCCCCGTCCCGATGCGAAGGCGTGAGGCCGCGCGCGGGTCGAGCGCGATGCGCACGCCGTCGCCGAGGACGGTCAGGGCCAGTACCGTCACGAACAGCGCTCCCGCGGGCAGCAACAGGTACTGCGGGGCCGCCTGGTACCAGACGTCGGCGGCGGTGAGCATCTGTCCCCAGGAGGGCGTCGGCGGCTTCACGCCGACTCCGAGGAAGGACAGCGCGGCCTCGACGGTGATGTTCGACGGGACGAGCAGCGCGGCGTACGTGATGACGGGCGCGGCGATCCCGGGCAGCAGCTCGCGGCGGGCGATGCTCCAGGTGCCCCAGCCGCTGAGCCGGGCGGCGGAGACATGGTCGAGTTCCTTGAGGGTGAGCGTCTGCGCGCGCACGATCCGGGCGATGTTGCCCCAGCCGACCAGGCCGATGACGAGCGCGACCAGCACGGGCCGCGGGAAGCTCGACGGCACGATCGCGAGCAGGGCCAACGACATGATCATGAGCGGCATCGCGACGATGATGTCCGTGAACCGGCTCAACAGTTGATCAACCCATCGCTTCCCGAGTGCGGCCGCGACGCCCATGGTGATCCCGATGGCGACCTGCACGACGGTCGCAGCCAGCGCCACGCCCAGCGAGACCCGCGCACCGTACGTCAGCCGGGCGAACAGGTCGCGTCCGGTCTGCGGTTCGACGCCGAGCCAGTGGTCGGCGCTCATGCCGCCGAGCGACCCGATGGGCACGCCCCCGCGCGCGGAGTCCACCAGGGAGGGGTGGTAGGTGGTCGGGTCCTGGCCCTCCAGCGCCGTGAGCAGGGGTGCGGCCAGCGCGACCAGGACGAGCAGGGCGACGACGGCCGCCGCGGCGAGGGCGGCGCGCCGCGTGCGCAGCCGCCACCAGAACTGACGGGCCCCCGAGGCTCCCGGAGTGGACGCCCCGGGAGCCTCGACGGCGAGAACTGCTCCACTCACGGCGCTACTTCACCGCGACCTGGGAGATGTCCAGCACACCGGTCCAGTCACTGATCACGATGTTCTTGACGTCCTCGCCGTACAGGCGCTTGTAGACGGGGTGGAACAGCGGGACGGTCAGGGCCTTCTCGCCGATCTTCCTGTCCAGTGCACCCCACCTCTTGGCGGCCTGGTCAAGATCCGTCAACTTGTTGATCGCGTCAATCTCGGCATTGACCGACTTGTCGTTCAGCAGGCCCGTGTTGAAGTTCGCGCCGTCCTTGACGATCTGCCGGCCGTCGAAGATCGGGGCGAGGAAGGGACCGCCGGAGGGCCAGTCGGCGCCCCAGTGGGCGAGGAAGAAGCCCGGCTCGGTCTTCACGTCGTGGATCTTGTCGGAGTAGTCGTTCTCCTCGAGTCCCTGGAGCTTGACCGTGATGCCGGCCTTCTTGAGCGCGTCCTGGATCGCGGTCGCGATCTCCGGACTGGTCTCGAAGTCCTTGGCGTTGGAGTGCGTCAGCGTGACGGTGAGCCCGTTCGGATGACCGGCCTCCTTCAGCAGCTCCCTGGCCTTCTGCGGGTTGCCGCTCTTCCCCGCCGGGAACAGGTCGTACGGTGTGTGGCCGAAGGACTTCTGGTCGGGCAGGAAGGTGGTCGCGGGCTCCGCGAGCGCCGAACCACCGGCGGCGTTCACCACGGACGACCGGTCGAGGGCGTACGAGATCGCCTGCCGCACCTTGACGTCGTCGAACGGCTTGATCGTCGGGTTGAACGCGATGTAGTCGGTGTAGCCGAAGTGCCCCGTGCCGACGCGAGCCGCCAGCTCCTTGTCACCGGTCACCTTGGCCAGCTCGGCGGGGCCGAGGTTGGTGTCCGTGGTGACCGCGGCGGCGTCCGCCCCCTGGGACGCGGAGAGCCGCTGGTTGATCACGGACGAGTCGAGCCCGGACCGTACGTCGATCTTGTCCGGGTAGGCCTTGCGTTCGGCGTCGGTCGAGGCGGACCAGTGCGTATTGCGCTCCAAGGTGAGTCGCTCACCGTCGTTCTCGTTCCTCACGACCTTGTACGGCCCGGACGAGACCGGGTGCTCCTCGTACTTCGTGCCCGTGTCCTTGCTCTTCGGGACGGGCGTGAACTGCGTCTGCGTGGCCAGGTACGGGAACTCGCCCTCGGGCTTGTTCAGGTGGAAGACGATGGTCCGCTCGTCCGGCGTCTCGATCGCGTCGAGGCCCTGCTCGTCCTTGTACGGGCCCTGGTAGCCGGCGGCCCCGACCAGCCAGTCCCGCAGATAGGGGGCGCCGCCCGACAGTTCGGGAGCGAAGGAGCGCTCGATGCCGTACTTGATGTCGGCCGACGTGATCGGGGTGCCGTCCTCGTACTTGAGGCCCTTCTTCAAGGTGTACGTCCACACGGTCGCGTCCTCGCTGGGGCGCCCGGTGTCGGTGGCGAGGTCGGGGACGACCTCGGTTCCCGCGGCGCCGTCCTCGCGGTTGCGGGTGGTGAGCGTACGGAAGACCAGGGACGGGACGTTGCCGCCGCCGGAGGTGTACAGCCGTGCCGGGTCGAAGTCCTGCTGGGGGTTGGCGTTCAGGACGGTGAGCGTGCCGCCCTTGTGGGGCGTGGAGTCGCCGCCGACGCCCTTGGCATCGTTGTCCTTCGGCCCGCAGGCGGCGGCGCCCGCTGCCAGGACCAGGCTGACGGATGCCGCGGCCACGCGGCGCGCTGTGACGGACGGTTGGCGCATCGGAATGACGACCTCTCGATGATGTCTCGGATCGCGAGACGAAGTGACGAAGGGTGAGACGGAGAAGATCAGACGTCTGCCCGGCGCCGGGTCGTCGAAGAAGCCGTGGCCGAAAAAGCCGTGACCGGAGAAGCCATGACCGAAGTAGCCGTGAAAAGGTCACGGAGAGCATGGCATGGGTTTTCGCGACGCGCGCCTGGGGCGGGCGTCAGCAACAGTGAATGTCGGCCACGCAGAGCGGGGTCACGCCGATCAGCGCCAGCTCGATGGCGGCGCGAACGGAGGCGGGACGGGGCGACATGCGCAGAAATATGTACGACTTTTCTGCGCATGTCAACGCGCGAGCAGGGGTCGACCCCTGTGACACCCGTCAATTCCCGGGGTAGGCCCAGGGGTTGGCACGGCAGCGAATGCCGTCGTGGTTGAGGAACTTGGTCTGCTGCTGCATGACCGGGGCGAGGTCGCCGTCCTTGTCGCAGGTGACGTGGCCGTAGCCGAGTCGGTGCCCGACCTCGTGGTTGATCAGCATCTGCCGGTAGGCGTGGATCTTGTCGCCGTACGTCGGCGAACCCTGCGCCCACCGGTAGGCGTTGATCATCACGCGCTCGGTCGCGGCCGAGTCGCAGGAGACGTTGTCCACGGTGGTGTCCAGGCCGGACTTGGCACACCAGTCGGCGGTCGTGCCGGGACTGGCCAGAGTGATCACGAAGTCGGGATTGCCGGAGTAGACGCGCTCGAAGGTGTGCGCACCGTTGTGGGCCCAGCTGCGCTCGTCGTTGAGCGTCTTCTGCACGGCCTCGGCGAAGAGCGCGCCGTCCAGCCCGAGTCCCTGCTCCACGTCCACGCGGTAGGTGTGCTTCTGCCCCGCTCCGGGCGCCTTCGCGATTCCGGGGACGGCGTCGAACTTCCCCGAGCCCTTGGCCTTGGCACCGAGCGGGTAGGTCCTGGCCATCTTCCCGTCGTACGTGAGCGGCTTCGCGTCGGAGTCCGGGGCGGGGGTCTGCCCGCCGCCGTGGGGCGCGGAGTCCCCGAGGTCGCGGGCCTGGTCGGTGGCGGACTGCGACTGCACGTCGGCACCGCCCTGGTCGTCGGCGACCTGGCCGGCGACGATCACGGCCAGCACGGTGGTGACGGCGGCGGCCGCGATGCCGGTGAAGGTGCGGCCCTTGCCGCCCTTGGGCGGCGCCGGCGCGCCGGTGGGCCCGGCGTCGTCGCGGTCGTAGTCAAGGTCGCGGTCGCGGTCATTGTCACGGTCGTAGTCACGATCGCGGTCGTAGTCGTCGAAGGGGTCGTCGGCCGGGGTGCCCGCGCTCCAGTCCATGACGGAGGCGTAGGCGTCCGCCGCGTGCGCGGAGGCGGCCGTACGGGGCGCGAAGACGTCGTCCTTTTCACCGAAGGCGTCGAGGTACTCCTGCCGCGGCCCGGGCACGGACGCGCGCCGCTGCCGCGGTATGGGAGCGGTGCCCCGGCCGTTCTCCCGCAACTCACCCCAGCCGCCCCCGGCTTCCCGCTGCTCGGGGTGGCCCCCACGGGCAGCGGGGAAACCGTGCGCGGGGGTGCCGTCGGGCAGCCGTGGCACGCCGCGCCCCGGGCCTCCGTCCGGACGCCATCCGTCCGGCGGACGCGGCACCCCGGACGGTGGCGTACCGGAACCCGGCGCGGGCCGCGGCCCCGGTGTACGGCGAGGACCGGCGCCCTGCGGCGGCCGGCCGGCCTGCCCGGCGCCGGGCGTTGCCGGGTAGCCTCCCCGGCTCGGGTCCGGCGCCTGGCTCTGCTCTGGTCTCTCTCCCTGCGCCGACCCGGCCCGGTCGTCCCGTACTGCGGTCACGTCCGCGGTGTCGCCCTTGGCGACCGCCCCGCGGCGGCTGTGGCGTCCCACTTCGCGCCTCAGCCCCCCATGCTCTCGTCGGTGCTTTCTCCGTCGACGGCGCCATCCTGGGCCCGTCGCGCTCGCCGCGTCCCCAACTCCCCGGAATCCGCAAGGAGTTCACGAAACGCCAGGGCAACCGTCTCCGGGTACTCCATCATGGCCACGTGCCCCGCGTCCGGCAACGTCACCAGCCGCGAGTCGCGAAAGACCCGGGCCGCCTTCTGCGCCATGCGGAAGCCGACCAGTTGGTCACGGCCACCGTAGACGAGAAGGGTCGGCGCGAGAACTCGCTCGGCCTGGCGCCACAGCCCCTGCTGGCCGCCCAGCGTGTACGCGTTGACGATCCCGCGCGCGGACCGCGCCATCGCGTCCCAGAAGTACGGCAGCCGCAGCCGCCGCTCCATCTCCTGCACGGCGTTGCGGAAACCTTCCGGCGTCACCATGCCCGGATCCCCGTAACACAGCGCCATCACGCCGCGGACCCGCTGCTCCGCCGTCCAGGCGCGGGTGAGCCGGGTGAAGAGCAGGGCGACACCGGGCACCGCCAGCAGCCCCGTGGGCACGGCGGAGCGCTGCACGCGGATTTCCGGCAGGGCGGGCGACACGAGCGTGAGCGTACGGACGAGATCGGGCCGTACCGCTGCGACACGGGTGGTGATGGCGCCACCGAGCGAGTTCCCGAACAGGTGCACGGGACCGCGCCCGGAGGCGTCGAGGTAGCGGATGACCGCGCGCGCGTGCCCGGTGACGGAGTAGTCGCCGTCGTCCGGGGGCGGGGAATCGCCGAAACCCGGCAGGTCGACGGCCTCGCTGTCGACGACCCCCTCCAGCAGCGGCATCAGCGCCGACCAGTTCTGCGAGGAACCGCCGAGCCCGTGCACGTAGAGCGCGGGAGGCAGCCCGTCGCGCGCGGGCGGCCGCGAACGCACCGTCAGGGTGACCCCGGGCAGCTCGACCGACCGCAGCCGCTCGCCCTCCGCGACCCTGACGCCCCCCACCTTCGGCAGCACATTGGCGGGCGGCACGAACGGCAGCTCGGTCGAAGACATGCGGCAATGTTACGAGACGATCACGCAGTGGCTCATGTGTTCGCCTGTGTTCGCCATCACAAGAATCGGACAGGAGCAGTTCAGGGGGTGCGCACCGCGTCACACCCCGGACGCGGATCGCATAGCGTCCGGATCGGGTGTCTCCTAGGCTCGTACAGAGGGCACCCGCATGTGGCCCCTGCATCCTCAGGGACGTTCGTAGGAAGGGAGCCCAACATGGCCGTAGACCCCACCGACCCCGAGACATTCGAGGCCGAGGACGCGCCTCAGGCGCAGGAGTACGACGTCGAGGCCCCCGAGGTCGACGCGGCCGAGCAGCAGGCGGACCTCGCACCGGACCGGGACGACCCGCTGACCGGCGTCGATCCGGACCGTGCCAACGAGGCCGACCTGGTGGAGCAGGCCCGGATCGTCTCCCTCGACGAGGACGACTACCGGTGACGCTCCGCGCCGGGGGCGGCCGGCAGCGCCGCTGAACAGGAAAGAGGCTGCATTTTGCCCGCTCTGCCCCTGTTTGAAACCTTCGCAACCGCTTTCGCGACCGTCCGGTCCGTGAAATTCTGCGTTCTCACCGCGCACACCACGGTTACCGAAAAGTACGATGGCGACGCGGCCAGATCCGCACGTGGACGACTATGGGAGGCGGCGTGACAGCCATCGAGCAGACAGAGGCGGTTCGCCCGCGGGGTACACGCCTGCCACGCCGTGCCCGACGGAACCAGCTCCTGGGAGCCGCCCAGGAGGTCTTCGTGGCCCAGGGCTATCACGCGGCGGCGATGGACGACATCGCCGAGCGCGCGGGCGTCAGCAAGCCGGTGCTCTACCAGCACTTCCCGGGCAAGCTCGACCTCTACCTCGCGCTGCTCGACCAGCACTGCGAGTCGCTCATCCAGGCCGTGCGCCACGCGCTGGCCTCGACGTCGGACAACAAGCAGCGCGTGCGGGCGACGATGGACGCCTACTTCGCGTATGTCGAGGACGACGGCGGCGCCTTCCGCCTGGTCTTCGAGTCGGACCTGACGAACGAGCCGGCCGTGCGCGAGCGCGTCGACAAGGTCACCAACGAGTGCGCGGAGGCGATCTGCGACGTCATCGCCGAGGACACCGGGCTGTCGCGCGCGGAGTCGATGCTGCTCGCCTCGGGCCTGGGCGGTCTCGCCCAGGTCGTGGCGCGGTCCTGGCTGCACAGCGACCGCAGTGTGCCGCGCGACCAGGCGGTGCAGCTGCTGACCTCGCTGGCATGGCGCGGCATCGCGGGATTCCCGCTGCACGGGACCGATCACCACTGACGGGCGCCTTGTTCCCGTCCGATGTTCGCTCGTGGCGTTCTCGGGCGGGGACTGCGGGTCCCCTCGCCGGGCTAATGTGTGCTGCGTACGGCGCGGAAGGTCGCGCACATCACTGACCGTCGGAGGGACATAGCCGTGGAGGTCAAGATCGGCGTGCAGCACGCGCCCCGCGAGATCGTTCTGGAGAGCGGTCAGAGCCCCGAGGAGGTCGAGCGCGTCGTGGCCGAGGCACTGGCCGGAAAGTCGCAGCTGCTGAGCCTCGTGGACGAACACGGCCGCAAGATCCTGGTCCCGGCCGACCGTCTCGCGTACGTCGAGATCGGCGAGCCGGCCCCGCGCAAGGTGGGCTTCGGCGCGCTGTAGGCGCGTGAGTGGAACGGGGCGGGACGGCCGATGGCCGTCCCGCCCCGTTCGCGTTCCCCGGGTCTCCGTGGGGCACCTGGGTTCCTCCACGGATGGAGCACAGTGCGCGCACAGAATGGGATTGGATTCCGCAGGTCAGGGGTAAGACGGGCTACGACCGATTTGGGCAGGCCGGCCATGTGGGAGGGACCCCGACATGCTCCTGGAAGCGTTGAGCTCCGCGATCCTCGGCCTGGCTCTGGCCTGGGCGGCCACCCAACGCCTGTCGCACAGGCTCCCGGCCCGCCCCCTGGTCCTGTCGACCGGTGTCGCCGGAGCCCTCTTCGGAGCCTTCGTCATGCACAGCACGCTGGAGGCCGGGCACCTGTTGCTGGTCCTGCTCGGCGCGGTGATCGTCTCGGTGGCCTCGCTGTCGCTGCTGCTGCGCCCGACGGGACGCCACCTGCGCCGACGATCAGCCACTGCGTAGCCGGAGCCGTCAGAGGCGGCGGACAACGCCCCTGAAAGGGGCGCGGGGAACTGCGCGACCAGCCACCGGCGGCCCGCAGCCTCCCCACAGCCCGCGGGAGCACACACCGCGCTCATGCCGACAGCCGCGGAACGGCACACCGCACCCATGCCGACACCGCGCGGCAGCCGAAACCACCCCTGGAGAAACGGCTACGCGGCCAGCCCCAGCGCGGCCATCCGCTTGGTGTGGGCCTCGGTGATCCGGGAGAACATCTTGCCGACCTCGGCGAGGTCGAAGCCGTCCGCGACGCCGCCCACCAGCATGGTCGACAGCGCGTCCCGGTCGGCGACCACCCGCTGGGACTGCGACAGGGCCTCGCCCATCAGGCGCCGCGCCCACAACGCCAGCCGTCCGCCCACGCGCGGATCGGCGTCGATGGCGGCCCGCACCTTCTCCACGGCGAAGCCGCCGTGGCCGGTGTCGTCGAGCACGGCCAGCACCAGGTCACGGGAGTCGGAGTCCAGGCGGGCGGCGACCTCCCGGTAGAAGTCGCTGGCGATGGAGTCGCCGACGTACGCCTTGACGAGTCCCTCCAGCCAGTCCGAAGGGGCCGTCTGCTTGTGGAAGCCGTCGTAGGCGCCGACGAACGGTTCCATCGCCCGCGTCGGCTCCTCCCCGATCTCGGCGAGCCGGTCGCGCAGCCTCTCGAAGTGGTGGAACTCGGCCGACGCCATCTTCGCCAGCTCCGCCTTGTCCGCCAGCGTCGGCGCCAGCTTGGCGTCCTCCGCGAGCCGCTCGAACGCCGCCAGCTCCCCGTAGGCGAGCGCGCCGAGCAGGTCCACGACAGCGGCGCGGTACTGCGGGTCGGCGGAGGCCGTCGCCCAGTCCCGGGCGGCGACTCCGGTGTGTTCGGCCGGGGTGGCGGTGGTGTCCGAGGCGTTCTCAGGCTTGTCAGAGCTCGTCATGAAGCGCACAATAGCCCGCCCGTCGGGAGACGTAAGGCCCTGGTCAATCACTGTGACAACGGCTACGTGACCAAATCGGCCATCGCATGTGCGGGAATCCGGGGTATGGTGGTAATGCGCCTGCTGGTACTTCGACGTACCTCGACAGGCCGCACGTATGAGGATGCCCGGTCGGTGGCCCGATCGGCTCCGACCCGACAGACCTCCGCGTCCGTACGGCACTGTGCGTACGGAGCCCGGAGGGACACCCTCAGCGGTACGAGCGCTAGAGCGTCGACAGTGGTCCCGTGCCCAACGGCACCGCCGCAAGGCCGCCGACGTCCCCGGCACGGTCCGTACACGACCCCCGCGCTCGCCTCGCACCGCCCCACACAGAAGAGGCAGCACCCTGACTACGACGTTCCGAGAGCTCGGAATCCTCCCCGAGACCGCCGAGGCCCTTGAGGCCGTCGGCATCACCACCCCCTTCCCCATCCAGGAGATGACGCTGCCCGTGGCCCTTTCGGGCACGGACGTCATCGGCCAGGCCAAGACCGGCACCGGCAAGACGCTGGGCTTCGGCCTCCCGCTCCTCGAGCGTGTCACCGTCCCCGCCGATGTCGAGGCCGGACGCGCCAAGCCCGAGGACCTCACCGACACCCCGCAGGCCCTTGTCGTCGTCCCCACGCGCGAGCTGTGCCAGCAGGTGACCAACGACCTCCTGACGGCCGGCAAGGCCCGCAACGTCCGCGTGACGGCGATCTACGGCGGCCGGGCCTACGAGCCCCAGGTCGAGGCCTTGAAGAAGGGCGTCGACGTGGTCATCGGCACCCCGGGCCGGCTGCTCGACCTCGCCGGGCAGAAGAAGCTGAACCTGAAGCACGTCAAGTGCCTGGTCCTCGACGAGGCCGACGAGATGCTCGACCTGGGCTTCCTGCCCGACGTCGAGAAGATCATCAACATGCTTCCGGTCCGGCGGCAGACGATGCTGTTCTCGGCCACCATGCCGGGCGCGGTCATCGGCCTGGCCCGCCGCTACATGTCGCAGCCCACGCACATCCGCGCCACGACGCCGGACGACGCGGGCGCGACGGTCGCGAACACCAAGCAGTTCATCTACCGCGCGCACAACATGGACAAGCCCGAGATGGTCGCGCGCATCCTGCAGGCCGACGGCCGCGGGCTCGCGATGGTCTTCTGCCGGACGAAGCGGACGGCGGCGGATCTCGCCGACCAGCTGAAGCAGCGCGGCTTCGCCTCCGGCGCGGTCCACGGCGACCTCGGCCAGGGCGCCCGCGAGCAGGCCCTGCGCGCCTTCCGCAACGGCAAGGTGGACGTGCTCGTCTGCACCGACGTCGCCGCCCGCGGCATCGACGTCGAGGGCGTGACCCACGTCATCAACTACCAGTCGCCCGAAGAGGAGAAGACGTACCTGCACCGCATCGGCCGTACGGGCCGCGCGGGCGCGAAGGGTACGGCGATCACGCTGGTCGACTGGGACGACATCCCGCGCTGGCAGCTGATCAACAAGGCGCTGGAGCTGGGCTTCAACGACCCGCCGGAGACGTACTCCACGTCCCCGCACCTCTTCTCCGACCTCGGCATCCCCGAGGGCACGAAGGGCATCCTGCCGCGCTCGGAGCGCAAGCGCGCCGGGCTGGACGCGGAGGAGCTGGAGGACCTGGGCGAGCCGGGCGGCCGAGGGCCGCGCGGGCGTGGCGGCCGGAATGGCCGTGGCGGGCGGGACGAGTCCCGGCCGGCCGAGCGCGAGCGTTCCGAGCGCACTCCGCGACGCCGTCGCCGTACGCGCGGCGGAGCGGCGCTGGGCTCGGCGCCGGAGTCCGTCGGCAGCACCGCACCCGACGCCACTGCAACGGGCGGCGCCGCCGAGGCGGACGCCGTCACGGCTCCGCGCACCCCGCGTCGTCGCCGCCGCACCCGCGGTGGTGCCCAGACCGAGGCGGCGCCGGTCACGGCCGCCGAGACCGCACCGTCCGAGCGGGCGGCGAACGCCGTGGCGACGGCGGAGGGCACCGGCGCGGAGATGCCCGAGGCGGCGAAGCCGCGCCGACGCCGTACGCGCCGGTCGGAGACACAGGTGGAGACGCCTGTGGAGACGCCGGTGGCGGAGACCGAGGCCGCGGTGACGCCGTCGGCCACGGAGTCCGCGGCCGTAGTGGCCGACGCCCCGGTGACAGCGGAGCCCGAGGCTTCCGCCGCCAAGCCGCGTCGGCGCACCCGCAAGAGCACGGCGGCTTCCGCGGCCGAGGCCGCGGTCGACACGGCCGAGGGGACCACCGAGTCCGTCACGGAGCCGGCGGAGACGAAGCCGCGTCGTACCCGCAAGACCGCGGCGAAGGCCGAGGCCCCCGCCGAGCAGGCCGGGACCACGGAGCCCAAGCCGCGCCGCACCCGCAAGGCCGCGGCCACGGCCGAAGCCGCCGTGGACACGGCCGAGGCCGCCGAGGCGAAGCCGAGGCGTACGCGCAAGGCGACGGCAGCGGCGGAAGGCACCGTCGATGTGGCCGAGGCCACGGAGACCAAGCCGCGCCGCACGCGCAAGACCGCGGCAGCGGCCGAAGCCGCGGTCGACACGGCCGAGGGGACCACCGAGTCCGTCACGGAGCCGGCGGAGACGAAGCCGCGGCGTACGCGCAAGACCGCAGCCACGGCCGAGACCGCCGTCGACACGGCCGAGGCCACGGAGGCCAAGCCGCGCCGCCGCACCCGCAAGGCCGCCGCCGAGGCAGTCGAGACCACCGGGACCGTCACCGCCGAGATCCCGGCCCAGACGGCCCAGGAGCCCGAGGTCGAGAAGGTCGAGGCCAAGCCGCGCCGTGCCCGCAAGGCGGCGCCCAAGGCCGAGGCGGCCGTCGGTACGGCCGAGGCGACCGAGGCCAAGCCGCGCCGCACGCGGAAGGCCGCAGCGGCCGCTCCGGATGGCGAAGCCGCCGAGGCCAAGCCGCGCCGGACCCGGAAGACCGCCGCGGCGGCAGAGACCGCCGTCGACACGGCCGAAGGCACGGAGGCCAAGCCGCGCCGCCGCACCCGCAAGGCCGCCGCCGAGGCAGTCGAGACCGCCGGGACCGTCACCGCCGAGATCCCGGCCCAGACGGCCCAGGAGCCCGAGGCGGCCAAGCCGCGCCGCACGCGGAAGACAGCTGCCGCTGCCGCCACGGCCTCCGCCGAGGGCGCGGCCGAGGCGAAGCCCAGGGTCCGCCGCACCCGTAAGGCCACGGCCACCGCGGAGCCCACGGAGGGCTGACGTGCTCCGCCCGATGGCCCGGTCCCACCCAGGTGGGGCCGGGCCGTCGGCGTTCACGGGTGCGCAAGCCGCCCACCGGAGAGCGCACCCCACCCGCTACCCTCGCCCCGTGAGCAGGCAAGCCACCTTCACCCCGCCCCCGGGCGCCCGCGCCTATCCCCTGCGCACGGCCCGCGGTGAGTTCGCCGTCGTCGACTCGTCGCCGAAGGCGGGGGCGCGGATCAGGGGAGTCGTCCTGATGCTGCCCGGATTCACCGGGAGCAAGGAGGACTTCAGCCTGCTCCACGAGCCGCTCGGGGAGCGCGGCTACCGGCTCGTCGCGGTGGACGGGCGGGGGCAGCACGAGTCGGACGGGCCCGCGGCCGACGAATCCGCCTACGCCCAGCGGGAACTGGCCCGGGACGTGCTCGCGCAGGCCGAGGCGGTCGGCGTTCCCGTGCACCTCGTCGGGCACTCGCTCGGCGGGCAGATCGCCCGTGCGGCCGTACTGCTCGACCACGCGCCCTTCCGCTCCCTGACGCTCATGTCGTCCGGCCCGGCGGAGATCTCCGTCTCCCAGCGGCAGCGCGTGAAGTTGCTGCGGGACGCGCTCGCCGTCATGTCGATGGAGGAGGTGTGGGAGGCCATCCAGGCCATGGGGCCGCCTGAGGAGGTCGGCGGGCCCGCCCGCGGCATCGGCGACCCGGAGCAGCTTCGCCGACGCTGGTTGGGCAACAAGCCCGCACAACTGCGCGCGACCGGAGGCCAGTTGTGCACCGAGCCGGACCGCGTCGGCGAACTCGCCGCCGTGCCGCTGCCGTTCCACGTCCTGTCGGGGGCGCGCGACGACACCTGGCCGGTGGCGATCCTCGACGACATGGCCTTGCGGCTGAACGCGCGCCGCACGGTCATCACGGGAGCCGAGCACTCCCCCAACGCCGACCGGCCCCTGCCGACGGCCGACGCCCTCGCCGACTTCTGGGACGGCACCGAGCGGAACAGCGCCCCATAGCCCCATAGCCCCGGAGGGCCAAGGCCTAGGTCGTGTCCGCAAAGTCCCGTTGTCCGCCCGGAGGGCGGGCCCCGCGGCGTCTGGTGCGTGCTCTGGGTGTGCCGGGTGGAGCCCCTCGTACTGGATGTACTTGGGGGTTCGCCCGGTGCGGCGAGAGTGCGTGCCAGGCGTCGCGGGGCAGGCGGGACTT
>NZ_JBIBHN010000027.1:0-117279 GCF_042957035.1 Streptomyces sp. NPDC008137
CCGATCGGCGAAGCCGACGCGCAGCGCCCTTGAGGCAGGCCGTGGAAGCACGACACTGCCAAGAAGCGGGCGGCCCCGACAGTCAGTCGGTGACGGACTCGAGGAACAACGCCCACGTCGTGGAAGCGACAGTTACGTAGGGAGTGTCCGGGCTCTTGGAGTCGCGGATGTGGATCGTGGCGGGGGTGTTGGCGACCTCGACGCAGTCGTCTATCTCGCTGCTGCTGCTGTAGGTGCTCTTGAACCAGTGGAGTTCCGTGGCGCTCATAGTTCTCCCAGCTGCCGCTCGATGAAGGCCAGCGACTCCCTCGGCGTGAGAGCCTGCGCCCGGATCATGCCATAGCGCAGCTCAAGGATGCGGAGATCCCGAGGGCTTGAGACCGGGCGGCCATTGAAAGCGCCTTCGGAACGTCCGACCGCCGTGCCATCGGCGAACTTCAGCACCTCGATCAAGCCCTGTACGCCCGCATGTTCTTCGCGTTCGGTCGGCATGACTTGGAGGGTGACGTTCCTCAACTTCCCCACCTCCAGCAGGTGTTCAAGCTGTCGACGCAGCACCATCTTCCCACCGAGAGGGCGTTCCAGCGTCACCTGTTCCTGGACAAAACTGAGCGTCGGGGCGGGCTCCACCTCGAAGATCGACTTCCGTGCCACCCGGGCGGCGACTCCCCGTTCCACCTGTTCAGGCGAGTGTGCGGGCTGCCGCATCTCGAACAGCGCCCTCGCATACTCCGGCGTCTGCAGAAGCCCATGGATGTTGTGGCTGCTGTAGAGCAGCATCTCCACAGCCCGCTCCTCCAACTGCGCCAGCTCCCGCACCTTCTTCGGATACCGAGCCCTCTCCATGTCCTTCATGAACGCCCGCAGATGCCCCTGCGCGCCCAGCACTTGATCCGCCCTGTCCAACAGCTCCGGCCGAGGAATCCGCACCCCCCGTTCCATCTTCCGGACCATGTCCTCCCCATAGCCGAGCACCTCGCCCAGCTCGGCGACCCGCATCCCCGCCGCCTCCCGGCACACCTTCAGCAGTTTCCCCACCGCCTGGACCAGCGGCTCGATCTCATCCCCCGGCTCGACATCCCAACCGGCCTCGTCCACAGCCTCGTTCATGCCCCACCTCCATCGCGCAGCCGTACCCGTACAACCGCCAAGACAGCCGAGACAGCACCAGACAAACCCCGGACAGTAGTCATACGCACACCCGCTGCCACTGATCACGGTACGCAGATTCCGCCACGCTGAGTCACATGAACCGCGAGATGGCTGCCCCCGAAAACGACCTCACCACCCCCATCCGAAACTTCAGCCTCCTGCTCTCCCCCACACCCCGAGGAGCCCGGCTCGCGCGGCTGTTGGCGACGGAGCAACTCCGCAGCTGGGGGCTGCCCTTGGAGCCGGCCGACCAGATCATCGCCGAGCTCGCGACCAACGCCGCGACGCACGGGCGCGTACCCGGGCGGAACTTCCGGCTGCTGCTGTACGTCGTAGGCGGCACTCTCCGTATCGAGGTCACGGACACGCGCGGCGACCTGCTCCCCCACCTCACGCGGCCCACCCCGCACACCACCACCGGCCGGGGCCTCCTCCTCGTAGCCGCCCTCTCCGACCGCTGGGGCGTGACACCGGGCCCACCTCCTCGCAAGACGGTGTGGGCGGAGCTGGAGTGGGGAGAGCGCGAAATCAACCGGGTCATCGACGAGCGCGTGGCGGATCCGGCAGCCGGTGTCCCGCTCGAGGACGTCATGAGGGAGACCCTGGAACGCAGTGAGTAGACGCCCAGGGCATGGCGCTCTGTGTCCAGCGCGAAAGAAGCCGGTGAGGCCCCCGTCGCCACGGAGTCCTCACCGGCCGTTTTCCCCGGGTGCCGTCAGGCCCGCACCAGCTCCCGGTCCGTGTCGCCCCGGTCGGGGTCGTCGCGCAGGCCCTCGCCCTCGACGTCCACGTTGGGCAGGGCCCGGTCCAGCCACCTGGGCAGCCACCAGGCCTTGCGGCCGAGGAGGGCCAGGACGGCCGGGACGATGGCCATGCGGACGATGAACGCGTCGAAGAAGACCGCGATCGCCAGGCCGAAGCCGATCATCTTGACCATCGACTCGGACGAGCCGATGAAGCCGGCGAAGACGGCCATCATGATGACCGCGGCGGCGGTGACCACCCTCGCCCCGTGCCGGAAGCCCGTCACGATCGCCTGGCCCGGCTTCTCGCCGTGGACGTAGGCCTCCCGCATCCGGGTCACGAGGAACACCTCGTAGTCCATGGCGAGTCCGAAGACCACGCCGACCATGAAGATCGGCATCATCGACATGACCGGGCCCGTCTGCTCCACGCCCATGAGGCCCGACAGCCAGCCCCACTGGAAGACCGCGACGACCGCGCCGAGGGCCGCCATCACGGAGAGGAGGAAGCCGAGGGCCGCCTTCAGGGGGACCAGGATGGAGCGGAAGACGACGATCAGGAGGAGGAAGGCCAGGCCGACCACCAGGACCAGGTAGGGGATCAGCGCGTCGTTGAGCTTCTCGCTGACGTCGATGTTCATCGCCGTGCTGCCGGTGACCAGGACGTTCGCGTCCGTGTCGGCCTTGATGTCCGTGCCGGCGTCGCGGATGCCGTGGACCAGGTTCTCCGTCGTGACGGACGACGGCTTCGAGCCCGGGATGACCGTGATCGTGGCCGTGTCGCCGGCCTTGTTGGGTGCCGGCGGCGTCACCGTGACGACGTCCTTGAGGCCCTTGATCTCGTCGCCGACCTCCGCGAAGGCCGCCTTCGGGTCGTCGCTGTCCTTCGCGTCGACGACGACCATCAGCGGGCCGTTGAAGCCGGGGCCGAAGCCCTCGGACAGCAGGTCGTAGGCGCGGCGCTGGGTGGTGGAGGTGGGCTGGGAGCCGTCGTCCGGCAGGCCCAGTTCCAGGCTCGACGCGGGGACGGCCGCCGCGCCGAGGCCGATGACGCCGAGCAGCAGGACCGCGATCGGACGGCGGACGACGAAGCTCGCCCAGCGGGTGCCCAGGTTGGGGCGCTCCGGCTTGTTCGACGGCTGCTCCGACGGCTCCTTCGACGCCCGGCCGAACCGCTTGCCCTTCTCCCCCATCGGCTTCACCCTGCGGCCCGCGTAGCCGAGCAGCGCCGGGACCATGGTCAGCGCGATCAGCACCGCGATGGCCACCGTGCCCGCCGCCGCGATGCCCATCTTCGTCAGCATCGGGATGTTGACGACGGACAGACCCACCAGCGCGATCACTACCGTCAGGCCCGCGAAGACGACGGCGGAGCCCGCGGTGCCGGTGGCCCGGCCGGCTGCCTCCTCGCGGTCGCGGCCCTCCGCCAGTTCGGCGCGGTAGCGGGAGACGATGAACAGGGCGTAGTCGATGCCGACCGCGAGACCGATCATCATCGCCAGGGTGGAGGTCGTGGAGCCCAGGTCCAGCGCACTGGCCAGGGCGGTGATCGTGGAGACGCCGATGCCCACGCCGATGAGCGCCGTCAGCAGCGGCAGACCGGCCGCGACCAGGGAGCCGAAGGTGATGACGAGGACGACGGCGGCGACCGCGATGCCGATGATCTCGCTGGATCCGGTGTGCGGGACGGTCTGGAGCGCGTCACCGCCGATCTCGACGGTCAGCCCGGTCTTGCGCGCGTCCTGCGCGCTGTCCTGAAGGGCGTCGCGGGAGGAGTCCTCCAGCTCCATGCCGGAGACCTTGTACGACACCTGCGCGTAGGCGATCGTGCCGTCCTTGCTGACGGCCTTCGCCTGGTACGGGTCGGTGACGCGGGCGACCTCGGAGCCGTCGGCGAGTTCCTTGACGGTCTCCTGGACCGTCGCCTTGTTGCCCGGGTCGGTCATCTTCTCGCCGCTCGGCGCCTTGAAGACGACGCGTGCGGTGGCTCCGTCGGCGCTCGCGCCGGGGAAGCGCTGTTCCAGCAGGTCGAAGGCCTTCTGGGCCTCCGTGCCGGGGATGGAGAACGAGCTGTTGCCCGCGGCGGGGGCACTGGCCGCGCCGACACCGGCGAGGGTCAGCAGGGCCACCCAGATCAGGGCGACGAAGTGCCGCCGCCGGAACGAGAGCCGGCCGAGTTTGTAGAGGAAAGTGGCCACGAGGGCGTACTCCCGGTCAGTCGTGGGGTGGTCAGGGCAGGGGTGATCGGCCCGACGACGTGAGCGGATACGTCAGGTAAGGGCTGGCTGAGGGGGACTACTCGGTGGGCACGCCGAGGGCGGGGAGGACCACGGCGTCGATGTACGAGAGGAGGAACCGCTGCGTCGGAGGCTGGTCGTCGATCAGCGTGCGCGTCGCGAACGCGCCGATGAGCATGTGGACGACGTAGTCCAGCGCCGGGCAGTCGGCGCGGACCTCGCCTCTGTCGACGGCCCGCTGCACCACGCGGTGGAACTCCGCCATCTCCGGCTCCACGAGGAGTTCCTTGAACGCCTGGAGGAGGTCGGGGTTGGCGTGCACCGCCATGAACAGGCCCCGCATCAGCGCGGCGTTCTGCTGCATGGTGCAGTCGTCCTCACGGGAGGTGAGGGCGTGCAGGTCACCCCGCAGGGAACCGGTGTCGATGTCGGCGATGTTGCCCGGCTTGTTGTGCCGGATCGCCTTCGCCACCAGCTCCGGCTTCCCGCCCCACTGGCGGTAGAGGGTGGCCTTGCTGGACCGGGTGCGCGCGGCGACGGCGTCCATGGTGAGGGCGTCGTAGCCGACTTCGCGGAGCAGGTCGAGCACGGCCGTGTAGAGCTCGGCCTCACGCTCGGGGGTGATCCGACTGCGACGCGCGGCGGCGACCTCAGTCATCTCGCTCACCTTCCTGACTCCGAACGACACGGTTTCGTACGTCACGAATGTAGCGCACCGCTCATGGAAACGAAACCGTTTCGTACGTGTGCTGGGTCACGGCGGGCTTTTGCCTTGAGTTGCCCTGGTCCGTCCCCCGGCAAAGCATGAGGACGTGACCTATCTGCGTCTGCCGCACCTCCATGACGACCTACTGTGCTTCGTGGCCGAGGACGACCTCTGGCTCGCCCCGCTCGACGCCCCGGGCCGCGCCTGGCGGCTCACCGTCGACCGCGCCAAGCTGGGCCACCCCCGCTTCTCGCCCGACGGCCGCCACCTCGCGTACACGAGCTGGCGCACCCTGGTGCCCGAGGTCCATCTCGTCCCGGTGGCCGGCGGCCCGGGCCGCCGGCTGACCCACTGGGGCAGCGCCGACACCCGGGTCTGCGGCTGGACCCCGGAGGGCGAGATCCTGGCCGTGGCCTCGCACGGCGAGCCCTTCTCCTTCTTCACCTGGGGCTACAAGGTCCCCCTCGACGGCACCCCGGGCCGCAAACTGCCCTGGGGGCCGGTCTCCGACATCCAGGCCGCCGACCTGGACGGGGAGCGGAAGACCCTGCTCCTCACCGGCACCCCGCCGCACGAACCGGCCTCCTGGAAGCGCTACCGGGGCGGGGCCACGGGCCGGCTGTGGCTGCACGGCGAACGGCTGCTCGAAGGCCTCGGCGGCCATCTGCACTCCCCCATGTTCGTCGCCGGCCGGATCGCCTTCCTCTCCGACCACGAGGGCGTCGGCAACCTCTACTCCTGCGCGTACGACGGCTCCGACCTGCGCCGTCACACCGACCACGACGCCTTCTACGCCCGGCACGCCGCCAGCGACGGAACCCGGGTGGTGTACCAGTGCGCGGGCGATCTGTGGCTGGTCGACGATCTGGCGCCGGGCTCCGCGCCTCGGCGGCTGGAGGTACGGCTGGGCGGGCCGCGCGCGGGGCGACGGCCGTACCAGGTGGCGGCGGCCCAGCACCTCGACGGGCTCTCGGTCGACGAGACCGGGCGGGCCAGCGCCGTCGTGGTACGCGGCAGCCTGTACTGGCTCACCCACCGCGACGGGCCCGCCCGCACCCTCACCGACACCCCGGGCGTCCGCGTGCGGATGCCGGAGATGCTGGGCGCGAGCGGGCGGGTGGCGTATGTGACGGACGCTGAGGGCGAGGACGCGATCGAGATCGCCTCGCTGCCCCGGGCGTCCGGCGCCCGCGAGCCGTACCGGCTGGCCTCGGGCGCCCTGGGCCGCGTGCGCGAGCTGGTCTCCGACCCGGAGGGCGAGCGGCTCGCCGTCGCCTCGCACGACGGGCGGCTGCTGCTGATCGACGTCACCGAGGACTCCGGCGGCGGGGTCACCGAGCTGATCAGGTCGATCAACGGCCCCGTGCGCGACCTCGCGTTCTCCCCGGACGGGGCGTGGCTGACCTGGTCGCATCCGGGCATCGGGCGGACCCTGCGGCAGATCAAGATGGCCAGGATCGAGGGGGGTGCCGTCATCGACGTCACCAACGGCCGCTTCGAGGACGAGAACCCGGTGTTCACACGCGACGGCCGCTACCTCGCCTTCCTGTCCTGGCGCGGCTTCGACCCCGTCTACGACGTGCACACCGGCGACCTGTCCTTCCCGCTGGGCTGCCGCCCGTACCTCGTGCCGCTGTCCTCCGCGACGCCCTCCCCGTTCGCGGTGAACCCGGAGGGCCGTCCGGCCGCCGGGGGCCTGGACCCGGTGGAGGACGACGAGAACGGGGACGGCGGCACGGTGACCGTCGAGGCCGAGGGTCTGGAGAGCCGGGTCACGCCCTTCCCGGTGGCCGCCTCCAAGTACTCGGCGCTGCACCCGGTCGCGGGCGGCGGACTGGTGTGGCTGCGCTGGCCGATCTCGGGCGCGCTGGGCGAGACGTTCGCCAACCCGGACGACACCAGCGGACGGCCGACCCTGGAGCACTTCGGCATCACCAAGGCCAAGAGGTCCGAACTCGTCGACCACCTCGACTGGTTCGCGGTGAGCGGCGACGGCAGCAGACTGGTCGTGGTCGACGAGGGCGAGTTGCGCGCGGTGCCGGCCACCGAGTCGGGCGACGCCGACACGGTGGTGTGGATCGACGCGCGCCGCATCCTGCACGTGGTCGACCCGGCGGCGGAGTGGCGGCAGGCGTACGAGGAGGCCGGGCGGCTGATCCGGGCGTACTTCTGGGAGCCGGGCATGTGCGGCATCGACTGGGCCGGGGTGCTGGACCAGTACCGTCCGCTGGTCGAACGGGTCGCCTCCCCGGACGAGTTCGCCGACCTGCTGCGCGAGGTGCTGGGCGAGCTGGGCACCTCCCACGCGTACGTCTCCGCCGCCCGGCGCGACGAGGGCCCGCCGCACTACCAGCGCCGCCAGGGCCTGCTGGGCGCCAACCTCGTACGCCGGGACGGCGGCTGGACGGTGCTGCGGATCCTGGCCGGCGACTCCTCCGACTCCAAGGCCCGCTCCCCGCTGGCCGGCACGGGCATCCGGGAGGGCGCGGTCCTCACCCATGTCGACGGCCGCCCGGTCGATCCGGACGCGGGCCCCTATCCGCTGCTGGCGGGCGCGGGCGGTACGACGGTGGAGCTGACCTTCATGCCGGCGGAGAGCGCGGGCCCGCCCCGGCGGGTCGCCGTCGTCCCACTGGTGGACGAACGGCCGTTGCGCTACCAGGACTGGGTGGCCAAACGCCGGGCGGTGGTCCGGGAATTGAGCGGCGGGCGCTGCGGCTATCTGCACATCCCGGACATGGGCGGTTCGGGCTGGGCGCAGTTCAACCGCGACCTGCGCATGGAGGTGTCGCGGCCCGCGCTGATCGTGGACGTGCGCGGCAACGCGGGCGGCCACATCAGCGAGCTGGTCATCGAGACCCTGAGCCGCACGATCCTGGGCTGGGACCTGACCCGCGACGCCCAGCCCGTGTCGTACACCTCGAACGCGCCGAGGGGGCCTGTGGTGGCCCTGGCGGACGAGGCGACCTCCTCCGACGGTGACATGATCACGGCCGCGTTCAAGCTGCTGAAGCTGGGCCCGGTGGTGGGGCAGCGCACCTGGGGCGGTGTCGTCGGCATGACCGGCCGCCACGAGCTGGGGGACGGCACGGTGATCACGGTGCCGATGAACGCGGCCTGGTTCGACGCCTACGGCTGGTCGGTGGAGAACAGGGGGGTCGCCCCCGACATCGACGTCCTGCGCACCCCGCTGGACTGGGCGGAGGGCCGCCACGCCCAGCTGACCGACGCGGTGGAGCTGGCGCTCGGGCTGCTGGAGAGCAGTCCCGCGGCGGTGCCGCCGACGTACAGCGACGTACCGGACCGCTCCCGGCCGAAGCTGCCGCCGCGTAGGTGAGGCCCGCGAGGACGTGCGGAAGGGGTGCCCCGCGCGAGGCACCCCTTCCCTTCAGCACGCGTCGTCAGGCGTCGTAGTCCTGGTCGAAGCGGTCCTCGTGCTCGCGCTCCCGCTCACGGTCACGCTGCGGGTGCTGCGGGTGCTGCGGCGACTCCATGTCCTCGTCGCGCCGGCGACCACGGCCCTGCATCTGCTCGCGGGCCTGGTCGGCCTTCTGACGGGCCTGGTTCTGCCACTGCTCGGACTTCTCCTGGAACTGGTCCTTCATACCCATGTGGGTTCACTCCCGTTGGGGGTGAGGGGATCTGGCTCGATCAGATTCACACGGGTCGTGACCCTGCGCATGTCGATCACTCACGGAGCGTAGCCCGCTGCTGTTCGTCGGCCGCTCCGCCCGCCCCGACCAGGCCCGTGCGCATGCCCGTGAGCCGGTCCGCGAACCGCCGCATCTCGCGCTGCCCCACCGTCCCGATGACCCCGGGCAGGTAACCGCGCACCCCCTGCATGCCGCGCAGCCACCACTGCCCGTACACATGGCTCGACCGGTTCTCGATCCCGGCCACGAGCCGGTCCACGGCCGGGCCCAGCGGATAGGTCTTGTTGGACGGCCAGGGCAGCCGCTGCCTCAACTCCCGCATGACGTCGTCCTGGTCGGCCCCGCGCACCATGTCGGTGTCGGTCCACGAGAGATACCCGACGCCGACCCTCACGCCCCGGTGCCCGACCTCGGCGCGCAGGCTGTGCGCGTACGCCTCCACACCGGACTTGGAGGCGCAGTACGCGGTCATCATCGGCGCCGGGGTGATCGCGGCGAGGGACGCGATCTGGAGCAGATAGCCCCGGCTCCGGAGCAGCATCGGCAGGAAGGCGCGGCCGGTCACCGCCGAGCCGATCAGGTTGACCTCGATCACCCGCCGCCAGGACTCCGGGTCGGAGTCGGTGAAGGGACCGCCGGTGGCGACACCGGCGTTGGCGACGACGATGTCGACCCGCCCGAAGCGCTCCTTCACCTCGCTCGCCACTCGGGCCATCGCCTCGTGGTCGGTGACGTCGGCGTGCCAGTGGTCGCTGTCGCTGTGCAGCCGCCCGGAGACCTCCTTGAGCGCGTCCGGCTCCAGACCGACCAGCGCCACCTTCACGCCGCGCGCGGAGAGCTTGCGGGCCAGCAACTCCCCGACACCGCGCGCGGCCCCGGTCACCACGGCGACCTTCCCTTCGAGGCTGACCCTGCTCATGCGCTCTCCTCGGATACGGCCTGGACGGGCCGGATGTGTGCGTGGACGAGTTCCCGGATCGTGCCGCCGACCAGGCCGGGCGCCTCGATGGGCGTCATGTGGCCGATGCCGGGCAGCTCGGTGAGTCCGGTGCACTGCGGCAGCGCGGCGGCCAGGGCCCGGGCCTGCACCGGCGGGGTCAGCCGGTCCGCCGTACCGACGACGACGGCCGTGGGCACCCGCAGTTCCCGTACACCGTGGTCGAGGTCGAGCAGGTCCAGGACCTGCGACCAGGAGTGGCGGACCTTGCGGGGGCAGGCGTGCACGATGCGGGCGCATGCCTCGACCATGTGCGGGGCCGAACCGGCGCCCATCGTGCCGTACTTGAGGATCCGCCGGGCCAGCGGTGTGACCGGCCCGAGCGGCGCCCGGGAGCCGAGGATGCGCCGCGTCAGCCAGGTGCGCGGCCGCCCGGCCCGGATCGGTACGACGGTGGAGGCGGCGACCAGCTGCGAACTGCCGGTGCTGCACAGCAGGACGGCGGCCGCGTGCGCACGGAAGGCGGCCCGCTCCGAGGCCGCCATCACGGTCATGCCGCCCATGGAGTGCCCGGCGATCACGGCCTGTTCGCCGGGCGCCAGGGTGGCCTCGAGTACGGCCTCCAGGTCGTCCGCGAGCGCCTCGGCGCTGCACGCGGGGCTCGCGGGGCTGCGCCCGTGGCCGCGCTGGTCGTAGGCGATGACCCGGTGGTCGGCGGCCAGTTCGCGGATCTGCGCCGCCCAGAAGGCGGTGGAGCAGGTCCAGCCGTGGGCGAGGACGACGGCCGGGGCGCCGTCGGGACCGTGGATCTCCACGTGCAGCCGCGCGCCGTCGGCGGAGACGGCGGTCAGCTCCCGGGCGGGGACGGGCGGGGCGTAGGGCCCTGCCTCGACACGCAGCAGCCGGCTCACGCGTCCACCCCGGCCTTCTCGGCTTCCTTCCGCGCGGGCACGCGCAGGACGTCGTACTCGGCGAGATCCACCCGTCGCGTCGCCCGCCGGAACTCGCCTGTCGTGCCGGGCCAGATGGTGGTGTTGCGGCCGCTCGCGTCGAGGTACCAGCTGGTGCAGCCGCCGGTGTTCCACACCGTGCGCTTCATACGCTCCTGCACCCGGTGGTTCCAGGCCCGTACGGCACCCGGGCGGGCGTCGAGGGCGACCCTGCCGCCCAGGACGTCGAGCTGACGGACGTAGTCGGCCAGGTAGTTCAGCTGGGACTCGATCATGAGGATCATCGAGGAGTTCCCGAGGCCGGTGTTGGGCCCGATGATCGTCATCCAGTTGGGGAATCCGGCGGCGGCGGCGCCGCGCAGGGCCTCCATGCCGCCCTTCCAGGTCTCCGCGAGGGTCCGCCCGTCGGCGCCCACGACCCGGTCCGCGATGGGCATGTCGGTGACGTGGAACCCGGTGCCGAAGACGATGGCGTCGACCTCGGCCTCACTGCCGTCGGCGGCGACCAGGGTCGATCCGCGCACCTCGGCCAGGCCGCTCGCGACCACGTCCACATTGGGCTGCGCGAGCGCCGGGTAATAGTCGCTGGACAGCAGGATCCGCTTGCAGCCGATGCGGTAGTCCGGTGTGAGCTTCGCCCGCAGGGCCGGGTCCTTGATGGAGCGGGCCATGTTGCGCCGGGCCATCTCCTCGACGAGGCCGAGCTGCTTCGGGTGCTTGGTGAACGCCTGCACCTGCAACTCGCGGATGCCCCACAGCAGTCCGCGCCGAACCTGCGAGGTGAAGGGCAGCTGCCGGTGCAGCCACCGCTCGCCGTCGCTGATGTTCCGGTCGATGCGGGGCATGACCCAGGGCGCGGTCCGCTGGAACAGGGTCAGGCGCGAGACGTCGGGCTGGATGGCCGGCACGATCTGGGCCGCCGAGGCCCCGGTCCCCACCATCGCGACGCGCTTGCCGCGCAGGTCGTAGTCGTGGTCCCAGCGGGCCGAGTGGAAGACCTTGCCGGGAAAGGACTTGAGCCCCGGTATCTCCGGCACCTTCGGATCGGACAGCGGCCCGGTCGCCGACACGACCAGATCCGCCGACAGATTCCCGCTGCTCGTCTCGATGTCCCAGCACAGCCGCTCGGCGTTCCACGTCATCCGCTTCACCTCCGAGTCGAAGCGGAGGTGCGGCCGCAGCCGGAACACGTCCGTGACGTGCTCCAGATACGCGCGGATGTGCTCCTGCCCGGAGAAGGTGCGCGGCCATTCGGGGTTGGGCGCGAAGGAGAACGAGTACAGATGCGAGGGCACGTCGCACCGGCACCCCGGGTAGCTGTTGTCCCGCCAGGTGCCGCCGACGCTGCTCGCCCGCTCCAGGACGACGAAGTCGGTGACGCCCTCGCGGCGCAGCCGCACGGCGGCCCCCAGCCCGCCGAACCCGGACCCGATCACCGCGACCCGCACATGCTCGCGTTCGTGTTCGCGTTCGCCCATGCCGACACCTCCACACACCACGAGAACCATGCCAGTGAACACTGGCGCAATGGGAGCGTAGGGCAGCGGCGTACTGATGGGTAGGGGGCGGAACGAGGAAGTTACCCGTGGTACGCCTTAAGGTGCCCAGGTGGCCGAGAAGCGTGAATACCGCATGGAAGAGCTGGCCCGCCTCGCCGGGATCACGGTGCGCACCCTGCGTTTCTACCGCGAACGCAAACTGATCCCGCCACCCCGCAGGGAAGGCCGTATCGCCTGGTACGACGACCACCACCTGGCCCGCCTTCGCACCATCACGGCCCTGCTGGAACGCGGCCACACCCTCAGCGGCATCGCGGAACTCGCGGAGGCCTTCGACAACGGCCGGGACGTCGGCGACCTGCTGGGTGTCGGAGGCGCCCCCACCGAGGAAGAACCGGTTCACCTCACCCCCGAGGAACTCGCCGACCACTTCGCCGGCGAGACCACACCGGAGAACCTCGCCGCCGCGATGGAACTCGGCTACCTCGGCACCGACGGCGACGAGATCGTCCACATCAGCCGCCGCCTCCTGGACGTCTCCTCGGCCCTGGTCCACGAGGGCATCCCCCTCGCCGACGTCCTCGACGCCGCCAAACAGGTCCGCACCCACGCCGACGCCCTGGCCGAACTCTTCACCACCCTGGTCCTCCGCCACGCCTCCCCGACCGACCTCCCCCGCCTGCGCCCGCTGGCACGGAGCGTGGTGGAGGCGGAACTGTCGCTGGCGCTGGACCGGCGGATGCGCCGGCCGTCCTAGGGCCTGTCGTTTGGATCACGCCGCAGACGCGGGGCCTGGCACGCACATCTGCCGCGTTCTCGTCGGTCGCCGACGCTCCGCGTCGACTCCCTCCTCCGCCTTGCAGCTGCACGCACCAGGCCCCGCTCACCGGCGTCGAAGAAGTGCTGCCGATTCCCTGCGCCGTGATCCAAACGACAGGCCCTAGCGGTCGTACACCACGGTCACGGGCGCGTGATCGGACCACCGCTCCTCATGCGTGGCGGCCCGCTCGACGAACCCCTTGACGGCCCGCCCGGCGAGCCCGGGCGTGGCCAGGTGGTAGTCGATCCTCCAACCTGAATCATTGTCGAAGGCCCGCCCCCGGTACGACCACCACGAGTACGGACCCTCGACCTCGGGATGCAGCGCCCGTACGACATCGACGTAGCCACCGTCCGCCGGGTCGAGCACGCGTCCCAGCCACTCCCGCTCCTCCGGCAGGAACCCGGAGTTCTTCCGGTTCCCGCGCCAGTTCTTGAGGTCGGCCTCCTGGTGGGCGATGTTCCAGTCGCCGCAGACCAGGACCTCGCGCCCCTCGGCGGCGGCCCGCTCCCTGAGGCCCTTCAGATAGGCGAGGAACTCGCCCATGAAGCGCATCTTCTCGTCCTGCCGCTCGGTGCCGACCTCACCCGAGGGCAGGTAGAGGGAGGCGACGGTGACGCTCGGGAAGTCGGCCTCCACGTACCGGCCGCTGGCGTCGAACTCCTCCGACCCGAACCCGACCTGCACCCGGTCGGGCTCGCGGCGGCTGTACAGGGACACCCCGGCCCGCCCCTTGGCAGCGGCCGGCGCGTGTGTCACATGCCACCCCTCGGGCGCGCGGACGTGCTCGGGCAGCTGCTCCGGCTCGGCCCGCACCTCCTGGAGGCACAGCACATCGGCGTCAGTCGCCGCCAGCCACTCCACGAAGCCCTTCTTCGCGGCGGCCCGCAGCCCGTTCACATTCACAGAGGTAACAGTCAGCACCCCGGCACGATACCGGCACACTGGACGAGGTCCAGTTCCGGATCGAACACACTCCCGCCCTACACATGAGCTGACATACGGTACTCAGCATGCATATACGCCGGGTCCCCTTCGACCACCCCGACGCCGTGAAGCTGAACGACCAGGTCCAGGCCGAGTACGCGGTCCGCTACGGCGACGACGGCGACGCCACGGTCATGGCCGCGTCGGACTTCGTCCCGCCGAACGGCACCTACCTGATCGCGTACGACGAGCACGACTCCCCCGTCGCCTCGGGAGGCTGGCGCAGCCAGGACGCGAACGACGAGGGCAACCTGGACGGCGACGCCGAGATCAAGCGCATGTACGTGGCCGACGGCATGCGCGGCCGGGGCCTCGCGCGCCGCATCCTGGCCGCCCTGGAGGAGGACGCCCGCGCGGCGGGCCGGACCCGCATGGTCCTGGAGACCGGCACGAAGCAGCCGGAGGCCATAGCCCTGTACACGTCCAGCGGTTACGAGCCGTGCGGGAAGTTCGGCTACTACCGGCACTACGAGTCGAGCCGCTGCTTCGCGAAGAGCCTCTGACGCGTGGGGTGCTGAACATACGTCAGAGCCCCAGCCGGAATCCCGACTGGGGCTCTGAGCTGCGTGGACCTGAGGGGATTTGAACCCCTG
This sequence comes from Streptomyces sp. NPDC008137, assembly GCF_042957035.1. NCBI lineage: Bacteria > Bacillati > Actinomycetota > Actinomycetes > Kitasatosporales > Streptomycetaceae > Streptomyces > Streptomyces sp. NPDC008137. The sequence continues at coordinate 14,278 of NZ_JBIBHN010000027.1, forward strand.
GCCCCCTCGATGCGAACGAGGTGCGCTACCGGACTGCGCCACAGGCCCTTGCAACGAGTGAAACTTTAGCACCCCGATCGGCCTGCTTGGAAATCCGTTCCCCAGGGGCGGTCACCTGCGGGTTCGGGGCTACTCGTTGGCGGCGCGGGGCCGGTCCCCGTCCTCGTACTGGTCGAACAGCGGGGTGCGGCCGCGCTCCCGGGCCCGCCGTGCGGAGGCCGCGCGGCGGGCGTCGGTGCGCCCGTCGTCGTCCGCCCGCTCCTCGGCGTGGGGTTCCGGCTCGCCGGGGAGCGCGGTGTCGACCTCGTCCTGACGGTCCGGGGTGACGGCGCTGGAGCGTGCCGAGCTCCAGGTGTCGGGGGCCCCGAGGTCGACGTCGCTGGTGGCCCGGGGGGCGACCGGTGCGGTGACGTAGGTCGGCAGTGGCACCGGGACGGGGTCCCAGCTGTCGCCCTGCCCGGGGCGCCGCTGCCGCTCGCGCTGCTGGTCGACCCACTCGGCGTGGTCGGTCTGCTCGACGAGTGCGCGCCGGTCGGCCGCGAGGGCGGACAGGCCGGGGTCGGTCACCGGCTCGGGCCCGTCCTCCGGTTCGTCGGACTCCTCGGCGGCGGCACGCCGGCCGGGCTGGCGCTGCCGCTCCCGCAGCCGCTGGGCCGCGAGCTCGGCCCGGCGGCGGTCCATCTGGTACGTGAAGCGGCGGCGCTCCTGGGTGCGCAGGTACGCGATGTACACGCTGAGCATGACCGCGGGCACGCCGGGCGCCCACAGGAACGCGAGGCCTCCGACCGCCGCGACGATCGCGCCGAGGGTGAAGGCGAGGAACAGCATGGTGGTGGTGCGCCGACGGCGCGCGAGCACCTTCGAGCGCCGGGCCCGTGCCGCGGCCGCCTGGGCCTGCGGCGAGGGGCGGCGCCGGGCGGCGGGCACGCGGCCCTCTCCGCGGGCCGCGGCCGCCGGGCGGGCCGGCTGTTCGGATCGGCCCGGCTGTTCCGATCGGCCGGACTGCTCCTGGGCGGGCGACGGTACGGGTGCCTGGGTCTGCGGTCGCGTTTTGGACACGGCGAAGGCCCGGACGTCCACCGAGTCGGTGACGGCATCCGGATCGTCGGCGCCCTGCTCCCCCTCCTCGGTGGAGCGCGCCCGCAGGTCCTTGGCGTACCGGCGCTCCATCCCCGCCCGGCCGGAAAGCAGCCGGATGGCGGTGCTGAAGCGTTCCGTCGGACGGGCCTCGTTCAGCTCGTCCTGCCTACGGAGCCACATCGGCACCAAGTAGGCGGCCCAGGCCCCGACAATGACTGCGTAGATGAGGCCGCTGCTGCTCACGTCTCACACCGTAGAGGGGTTTGCGTGAGGCCATCTGCCAATTGAGCCGGTGTGTCGCACGATCTGGCTGATATTTCGAACTTTTTTTGTGACCGATGCGATCAGCAGACCACCCAGGCCGGGAATTCATTGCCCTCAGACGATCAGTGACCGATCATTTTCGAACACATATTCAATTTCCGGGGCGATGCCGGATTCCCGGATCACTCTGCGATCGTGCCCGGTGCCAGCGGCGCAGCAACCCGTCCGGCACCTCTTCCGCGGTGAGGGCGAACACGAGGTGGTCGCGCCAGCCGCCGTCGATGTGGAGATAACGGGGCCTGAGCCCCTCCTCGCGGAATCCGAGTTTCTCCACGACCCGGCGGCTGGGCCCGTTCTCGGGGCGAATGCAGACCTCGATGCGGTGCAGTCCGACGGTGCGGAAACAGTGGTCCACGACGAGCGCCACCGCCGTGGGCATCACCCCGCGCCCTGCCACCGACTCGTCCACCCAGTAACCGATGTGCCCCGAGCACATCGAGCCCCAGGTGATCCCGGCGACCGTCAACTGCCCCACCAGCCGCCCCTGGTACTCGATGACGAAGGGCAGCATCCGGCCCGCGTTCGCCTCCGACCTCAGGTGTCGCACCATCTGCCGGAAGGTCGGGCGGTGCGCGAGCGGCCCGCCGGGCGCGGGCGGCGGAATGGTCGCCTCCCAGGGACGCAGCCAGTCGCGGTTGCGTCGGTTGACCTCGCGCCATGCCCGCTGGTCGCGCAGCTTTATCGGCCGGAGGACGATGTCGCCGTCCACCAGCTCGACGGGCCAGGATGCGCTGTTCAGCTCACACCCCCGTGCCGGGTCTGGGATGGTCGCCGCCGCGGAGCTGCTCTACGGCGTGCACCAGCAGCGGCTCCAGGACGGCCAGTCCGTCCTTCACACCACCGCTGGAGCCGGGCAGATTGACGATCAGCGTCGCGCCGGCCACTCCGGCCAGGCCCCGGGAGAGCGCCGCGGTCGGCACCTTCTCCCGGCCGTACGCCCGGATGGCCTCGGCGATGCCCGGCACCTCGTGGTCGATCACCCGGCGGGTCGCCTCGGGGGTGCGGTCGGTGGGCGAGATGCCCGTGCCGCCGGTGGTGACGATGACGTCGTAGCCGGTTTCGACACCGGCGCGCAGGGCCGCCTCGACGGGGTCGCCGTCGGGGACGACCTGGGGGCCGTCGACCTCGAAGCCGAGGTCCTTCAGGCCTGCGGAGATCAGCGGACCGCCCTTGTCCTCGTAGATCCCGGCGGCGGCCCGGTTGGAGGCGGTGACGACGAGGGCGCGGTACGTCATGCCCGGCTCCAGTCGCCCGACTTACCGCCTGTCTTCTCTTCCACCCGTACGTCCGTGATGACCGCTCCCTTGTCGACCGCCTTGACCATGTCGATCACGGTGAGCGCGGCGACGGAGACAGCGGTGAGGGCCTCCATCTCGACCCCCGTGCGGTCCGTGGTCTTCACGGTGGCGAGGATCTCCACGGCGTCGTCCGCGACCGACAGGTCCAGTTTCACACCGGAGACCGACAAGGGGTGGCAGAGCGGGATCAGGTCGGGGGTGCGTTTGGCGCCCATGATCCCGGCGATCCGCGCGGTCGCGAGGGCGTCGCCCTTGGGGACGCCCTCGCCGCGCAGCAGTTCGATCACGCGGGGCGAGACGAGGACGCGTCCGCTGGCGCGGGCGGTGCGCGCGGTCACGTCCTTCTCCGACACGTCGACCATGCGGGCGGCGCCGGCATCGTCGATGTGCGTCAGTCGGTCCTGCGGAGGGGTGTCCCGCGTAGGGGAATCCTGCGTAGGGGGATCCTGCGTGCTCATGCTGTGTGGCGCTCCCGGTCCGGGCCTGCTGTGCGCGACACGGTACCCCCAACCAGCGCTTCTCAGCCGAGCAGGACCACCTCGACCTCGGCGCCGGGCTCGACGGACTCGGTGTCCTCGGGGACGACGATCAGCGCGTCCGCGTGGGCGAGGGCCGCGACCAGATGGGATCCGGCGCCGCCGACCGGGGTCGCCCGGTCGTCGACGCAGGTGGCCCGCAGGAACTGGCGTCGGCCCTTCGGCGAGGTCAGCGCCTTGTCGGCGACCAGGGTGGCCCGGGTCGTCGGCCGGTGGACGTCGTCGAGGCCCATGAGGGTGCGGATCGCGGGTCGGACGAACAGTTCGAAGGAGACGTACGACGACACCGGGTTGCCGGGCAGGGCCAGCAGCGGGGTGTGGTCGGGGCCGATGGAGCCGAAGCCCTGGGGCTTGCCGGGCTGCATGGCGAGCTTGCGGAACTCGATGCCGCTGCCCGCCTCGTCCTCGTCGCCCACGTGGGACAGGGCTTCCTTGACGACGTCGTACGCCCCGACGCTGACACCGCCCGTGGTGACCATCAGGTCGGCGCGGACCAACTGGTCCTCGATGGTGGAGCGCAGGGTCTCGGCGTCGTCGGCGACGGCGCCCACGCGGTAGGCGATGGCTCCGGCGTCACGGGCGGCGGCGGTGAGGGCGAAGCTGTTGGAGTCGTAGATCTGACCGGTACGCAGCCTCTCGTCGGGCTGGACGAGTTCGCTGCCGGTGGAGAGCACCACCACGCGCGGGCGCGGGCGGACGCGTACGGTGCCGCGGCCGATCGCGGCGAGCAGGCCGATCTGGGGCGGTCCGAGGATCGTGCCGGCCCGCAGGGCGCGGTCGCCGGCCTTCACGTCGCTGCCCTGGGCGCGCACATGCGCGCGTGCCTCCGCCGGGCGGTACACCTGCACATGCCCGGAGGCGCCCTCGGGACCGAGGCTGCGGGCGCGCATGCCGTGCACCGGGCCCTCGCCGAGCCCGCCGTCGGTCCACTCGACGGGCACGACGGTCTCGGCGCCGGGCGGCAGCGGGGCGCCGGTCATGATGCGGGCCGCCTGGCCGGGGCCCACCTGGAGCAGGTCGGCCTGTCCGGCCGCCACGTCCCCGACGACCTCCAGGGCCGCCGGGTACTTCTCGCTCGCGCCCGCCACGTCCGCGACCCGTACCGCGTAGCCGTCCATCGAGCTGTTGTCGAAGGGCGGCAGGGACACCGGCACCGTGATGTCCTCGACCAGGACGCAGCCCTGGGCGTCGAGCAGTTGCAGCTCGATGGGTTCCAGGGGGCGGACGGTGGTGAGGATGTCCTCCAGGTGCTCGTCCACCGACCACAGGTGGTCGGGGCCCGAGTGCTCCTGGACCGGGGTGCGGGGCGCGGCGCTGCTCAACGTGTTACATCTCCTCGGCTACGTAACTGCGAAGCCAGGTCCGGAAGTCCGGGCCCAGGTCTTCACGTTCGCATGCGAGTCGGACAATGGCACGCAGGTAGTCGCCGCGGTCGCCGGTGTCATAGCGGCGGCCCTTGAAGACGACGCCGTGCACCGGGCCGCCGATCTTCTCGTCGGCCGCGAGCTGCTGGAGGGCGTCCGTGAGCTGGATCTCGCCGCCGCGGCCCGGCTCGGTCCGGCGCAGAATGCCGAAGATGTGCGGGTCGAGGACGTAGCGGCCGATGACCGCGTAGTTCGACGGGGCGTCGGACGGGTCGGGCTTCTCGACGAGGCCGCCGACCTTGACGACGTCGCTGTCCTCGGTGGTCTCCACGGCCGCGCAGCCGTAGAGGTGGATCTGCTCGGGGGCGACCTCCATGAGCGCGATGACGCTGCCGCCGCGCTGCTCCTGGACCTCGACCATGCGCTGGAGCAGGGGGTCGCGGGGGTCGATGAGGTCGTCACCGAGGAGGACGGCGAAGGGCTCGTCGCCCACGTGCGGGGCGGCGCACAGGACTGCGTGGCCGAGGCCCTTGGGGTCGCCCTGGCGGACGTAGTGCATGGTCGCGAGGTCGCTCGACTCCTGCACCTTGGCGAGACGGCCGGCGTCGCCCTTCTTCTGAAGCGCCGACTCCAGTTCGTAGTTGCGGTCGAAGTGGTCCTCGAGGGGGCGCTTGTTGCGGCCCGTCACCATGAGGACGTCGTCGAGACCCGCGCCGACGGCCTCCTCGACCACGTACTGGATCGCCGGCTTGTCGACGACCGGCAGCATCTCCTTGGGAGTGGCTTTGGTGGCCGGCAGGAACCGGGTGCCGAGGCCTGCTGCGGGAATGACAGCCTTGCTGATCCGAGGATGTGCCTGAGTCATGTCCGCCACCATATCCGGTGCCTTTGGGCGGAATCTGCGGCTCCGGTTCATGGGCGCTCATATGAGCGTATTAGCACGATACGGGAGCAACCATTGAGTCACATCGGGCGTCCGGGCGAGCCTGACAAGCGGACTTTGCGAGGCGGGATCCTCACGGTGAGGAACAGGTTGACGGCGGATGACCTGCGGGAAACCGCGGCGGCACTGGCCGCGCGGGCGCTGGAACTGCCGGAGTTGGCGCGGGCCGGCACGGTCGCCGCGTACGTCTCGGTGGGGAGTGAACCGGGGACGCTCGCGCTCCTGGACACGCTGCGCGCCCGGGGCGTGCGCGTCCTCCTTCCGGCCCTGCTGGCCGACAACGACCTCGACTGGGGCGTCTACGAGGGCGAGGGCTCGCTCGCGCGTGTCCGGCACGGCGGCGGCCGGATGGCGCTCTTCGAGCCGTCCGGCGAGCGCCTCGGGCCGGACGCCGTGACCGCCGCCGACGCCGTCCTGCTGCCGGGGCTCGCGGTCGACACGCGCGGGATGCGGCTCGGGCGTGGCGGCGGCTCGTACGACCGTGTCCTGGCGCGGCTGGAGCGGGCGGACGCCCGGCCTCCCCTGGTGGTGCTGCTGTACGACTCCGAGGTGATCGAGCGGGTCCCGGCGGAGCCGCACGACCGGCCGGTGCACGCGGTGGTGACTCCCTCCGGGGTGCGGCGGTTCGGGGAGCGGACCGGCTGACACGAGAACGGCCCTCCACGCGCGCGTGGAGGGCCGTTCTCGTGGTGCGGGCGTCAGCGGCTCACGGCTTGAGCACCAGCTTGTCGGTCGTGCCGCCCTCGACCGCCTTGTCCGAGTAGGACCACGGCAGCAGTTCGCCCTCGGCCCACTTGTCCGTCTGGTCGACGTAGTGGGCGCTGTAGGCGTGCCCGGACGCGCCGGAGAGGTTGATCCACTTCGACTTGTCGAGGTCGCCGAGGTTCACGACCATCCGCATCGACGGCACCCAGACGACGCTGTAGCCGGCGGCCGCGTTCCAGCCGGTCGCGTTGACCGTCGCCTCGCCGCCGCCGAGCTCCCACGGGCCGCGGTTGAGGGCGAACCGGACGAACCCGGGGCCCTCGGTGCCGAGGGTCTGGTTGTCCAGGAACAGGCGGTGCAGCCGGCCCCAGCTCCAGCTGTCGATGTCCTTGCCGAGCTTGGCGGTCAGCTCCCAGCGGGCGTCGATCATGGCCCGCCTGAACAGCTGGTCGCGGTTGGCGGCCGGAGGCCGGGTGCCCGCCTCGGGCGTCTTCCACCAGTCGCTGTCGGGCTGCTCCATCAGCTTGCGGACCACCTCGAACCAGCGGTCGCCGCCGTCCGGCTGCGCCTGGTCCGGGGAGCGCTGACCGCACTCGCGGACCTCCTCGGTCTCGTCCGCGGGGCCGGTGGTGTTGACCGGCTTGACCCACAGGCACTGGCCCTTGGGCCGCAGCTCCTTGGGCAGCTTGTTGCCGAAGGCGAGCTTGAGGATGTTGCGCCAGACCGCGTTGAAGTAGGCCGCGGCGGCCGAGTCGGCGTCCTGGGTGTAGTCCCAGCCCTCCAGCAGCTTCTGCGCCTCGCGGACGTCCTTGTTCTCGGGGTCGATCTTCAGCAGCGTGGGCACCAGCAGCCGGGCGATCTCGCTGCTGTTGTCCAGCTGCAGCTGGCGCATGTCGTCCGTGGAGACCTTGCCGCCGTTCTTGATCTTCGACTGGATCAGGTCGCTTATGCGCTGGCTGCGCGTGCCGTAGCCCCAGTCCTCGGTGAGCGTGTAGGGGTACTTGTCCGGGTCGATCACGGCCTGGTTGGCGGTGACGATGTAGCCGCGCTCCGGGTTGTACTCGTACGGCAGCGCGTCCTGCTCGATGTAGCCGGTCCAGCGGTACTTGGGGTCCCAGCCGGGCGCGGGGATCGAGCCGTCGTCGCCCTCCGGGCGCGTGGGGATCCTCCCCGGGAGGGTGTAGCCGATGTTGTCCTGGGTGTCCGCGTAGATCAGGTTCTGCGAGGGCACCTCGAACTGCGCGGCGGCCTTGCGGAACCCGTTCCAGTCCTTCGCCTTGTCCATGGCGAAGACGGCGTCCATGGTGGTGCCCGGCTGCAGCGCGGTCCAGCGCAGCGCGACGCCGTAGCCGTCGCCTCTGTCAGGTGCGGCGGCGTCGACGCCGGCCTTCTTGCCGACCTTCACCAGCTCTTCGTCGCGGTCGGACAGCAGGGGTCCGTTGTTGGTCTCGCGGACGACGATCTTCTTGGACTCGCCGCCGGCGACCTTGATGGTCTCCTCGCGCGTCTGGAAAGGCTTGATCTTGCCGTCGTACTGGTAGCCGTCGCCGGTGATCTTCTCCAGGTAGAGGTCCGTGACGTCGACGCCGGAGTTGGTCATGCCCCAGGCGATGTCCTGGTTGTGACCGATTATCACGCCGGGCATGCCCGCGAAGGTGTAGCCGGAGACGTCGTACTGGCAGGCGCTGGAGACGCTGCGGCAGTGCAGGCCCATCTGGTACCAGACGGAGGGCAGCGACGGCGACAGGTGCGGGTCGTTGGCCAGCAGGGGCTTGCCGGTGATGGTGTGCTTCCCGCGGACGACCCAGGAGTTGGAGCCGATGCCGTCGCCGTTCACGCCGACGGCCGGCGGGAGGTCGTCCAGGACCTTGGTGAGGCCGCTGAGCTGGCTCTGGAGGCCGTCCGTGCCGGAGCTGCTCGCGGCGCTGCCTCCGGTGCCGGTGGCGGCGCCTGTGCCGGTGGAGGCACCGGTTCCCGTGGAGTCACCGGTTCCCGTGGAGCCGCCGGACGTGCCGCTCGTGCCGCCCTGCTCGAAGGTGCCCGTCAGCTCGTTGTACTGGCCCTCCTGGACGATCGCCTTGTTGCGGCCGGACGGGTACTCCGGGTACAGGTCGGCGATCTGCTTCGGGCCGAGGCGGCTGGTCAGCAGGGCGCGGTCGATCTCGTCCTGCATGTTGCCGCGCAGGTCCCAGGCCATCGCCTTCAGCCAGGAGACCGAGTCGACCGGGGTCCAGTTCTGCGGCTTGTAGTCGTTGGTGAAGCCGAGGGCCGCGTACTCCAGGGAGATGTCCTTGCTGTCCTTGCCCTGGAGGTAGGAGTTGACCCCCTTGGAGTACGCCTGGAGGTACTTCTTCGTGGAGGCCGACAGCTTGGTGTCGTACTCCTTCTTGGCGACCCGGTCCCAGCCGAGCGTGCGCAGGAACTCGTCGTTGTCGACCTGGCTCTTGCCGAACATCTCCGACAGCCGCCCGGAGGCCATGTGGCGGCGTACGTCCATCTCGTAGAACCGGTCCTGCGCCTGGACGTAGCCCTGCGCCATGAACAGGTCCGCGTCGGAGGAGGCGTAGATCTGCGGGATGCCGTAGTTGTCCCGTTTGACCTCGACCGGGCCCGAGAGGCCCTTCAGCGTGAGGGTGCCCTTGGTCTGCGGGAAGGAGGCCCGGACGGTGCTGACGGACCAGTACCCGCCGAAGGCCACGCCCCCGATGAGGGCCAGCACCAGGACGAGCAGGACCAGTCGGGCTTTGCGCCCCTTTCTCCTGCCGGACTTGCCGGGCTGCTGACCCGTGGAGGCGGTGGTGTCGGTGGGCATCGCTGTCCTTGCTGTCCTAACGCGAGCGGCAGGTTCGGCTGTGCTTTTAACTGAGCGCTGGAGCAACGATAGGCGCAGGGTCCTGCGCCCCTTGACGCGGAGTCGGGAACCAACACGGATAAATGTTCGATCTTGCCCTCGGAAGCGTCAAGAAATCGTCAAGAGTTAGGTAAGGTAACGAAGTAGTTGGCGCGGTGCGCCACAGCTTCATGTGCGATGTACGTGAGCCCACGCGCGCGTGCGTGCGGGCCAGGGAAGGATTCGGCCGCTGACTGTTCACCACCTCAACCAGCTCCTGCTCGTCTGCTCGCTCGTCCTGCTCGTCGCCGTCGCAGCGGTACGGATCTCCTCGCGCAGCGGGCTCCCCAGCCTGCTCGTATACCTGGGGATCGGCGTCGCCATGGGCCAGGACGGCGTGGGCGACATCCACTTCGACAACGCCCAGCTGACCCAGGTCATCGGGTACGCGGCCCTGGTCGTGATCCTGGCCGAAGGCGGCCTGGGCACGAAGTGGAAGGAGATCGAGCCGGCCCTGCCGGCCGCCACGGCACTGGCACTGGCCGGTGTCGCGGTGAGCATCGGGGTCACGGCGTCGGCCGCGCACTATCTGATCGGTCTCGAGTGGCGGCAGGCGCTCATCATCGGGGCCGTCGTCTCCTCGACGGACGCGGCGGCCGTGTTCTCCGTACTGCGGAAAATCCCCCTCCCCGCGCGCGTGACGGGCACGCTGGAGGCGGAGTCCGGCTTCAACGACGCCCCGGTGGTCATCCTCGTGGTGTCCTTGTCCACGGCCGGGCCGGTCGAGCACTGGTACGTGCTGCTGGGAGTGATCCTGCTGGAGCTGGCCATCGGCGCCGCCATCGGGCTCGCGGTGGGCTGGCTGGGCTCCTGGGGGCTGCGGCATGTGGCCCTGCCCGCCTCCGGCCTCTACCCGATCGCCGTCATGGCGATCGCCACGGTGGCGTACGCGGCGGGCGCGCTGGCCCACGGCAGCGGCTTCCTCGCGGTGTACCTGGCCTCGATGGTGATGGGCAACGCGCGGCTGCCGCACTGGCCGGCCACGCGCGGGTTCGCCGACGGGCTCGGCTGGATGGCGCAGATCGGCATGTTCGTTCTGCTCGGCCTGCTGGTCACACCGCACGAGCTGGGCGACGACATCGTGCCCGCCCTCGCCATCGGGCTGGTGCTGACCATGGTGGCGCGTCCGCTGAGCGTGGTGTTCTGCCTGACGCCGTTCCGGGTTCCGTGGCGTGAGCAGGCCCTGATGTCCTGGGCGGGACTGCGCGGGGCCGTGCCCATCATCCTGGCGACCATCCCCATGGTGGAGGGCGTCGACGCCAGCCGCCGGATCTTCAACATCGTCTTCATCCTGGTCGTCGTCTACACCCTGGTCCAGGGCCCGACACTGCCGTGGCTGGGCCGCAAGCTGCACCTGGGCGACGGTTCGGAGGCCGCTGACCTCGGCATCGAGTCGGCACCGCTGGAGCGGCTGCGCGGGCATCTGCTGTCGGTGGCGATCCCCGAGGGGTCGAAGATGCACGGAGTGGAGGTCAACGAGCTGCGGCTGCCGCCCGGCGCGGCGGTGACGCTCGTCGTGCGGGCGGACGAATCGTTCGTCCCGCTTCCCACGACGGTGCTGCAACGCGGGGACGAACTGCTCGTCGTGGCCACGGACCCGGTCCGGGACGCGACGGAGAAGCGGCTGCGGTCGGTGGGCCAGGGCGGCAAGCTGGCCGGGTGGCTGGGGACAGACGGGGCGGGTCGCTGAGACGGATGCGCGGATGCGGATACCTGTTGACGGATGCTCGTTCAGGGATACCTGTCCACGGATGCTCGTACAGGGATACCTGTACGATGAACGTCTGACTCAAGATCGAACCAACTCTGTCTGACGCAGAGCTGGCGCGACCGTATGGCGGTCGGGACGTCCCTCCTCACCGGGCCCCGGCATCTACCGCAGTTCCGCGCAAGAGGACAGCTCTCGGCGCCGCCCGTTGACGGGCCGCGCTACCAGGCGGCAGAAAGGCACGGGCCGTGGCGTCCACGGTCACCTCGAAGTCGCAGGACCCGAAGACCTCGGAGAACTCGACGGCTTCCACCCGCCCTGGATACGGCCGGCTGCTGCGCACCCGCGGCGCCTGGACGTTCCTGCTCCCCGGTTTCGCGGCACGCCAGCCGTTCGCGATGCTGACGATCTCCATCGTGCTGCTGGTGCAGCACACCACCGGCTCCTACGGAGCGGCGGGCGCCGCCGCGGCCGCCACCGGTGTCTCCATGGCCCTGTTCGCGCCCTACAGCGGCCGCCTCGCCGACCGCTACGGGCAGCGTGCCGTGCTGATCCCCGGGGTGCTGCTGCACGCGGTCTCCGGGCTGACGCTGACGGCGCTCGCGCTGCTGGACGCCCCCCTGTGGGCGGTCTTCGCGGCCGCCGTCCCGACCGGCGCCTCGGTGCCGCAGGTCGGGCCCATGGTGCGGGCCCGCTGGGGCGTGAAGCTCAAGGGCTCGCCCCTGATGACCACCGCGGCGGCCTTCGAGTCGGTCACGGACGAACTGACCTTCGTCGTCGGACCGCTGCTGGCCACCGCCCTGTGCACGGCGATCGACCCGGCCGCCGGGCTGGTCACCGAGGCCTCGCTGACGCTGGTCGGCGGTCTGCTGTTCGCCGCGCAGAAGAGCACCCAGCCCTCGGTCGCGGACGGCGGCGGCCACGCGCGCGTGGAGCACGCCTCGGCGCTGCGCGTCCCGGGCGTGCGCGTGCTGATCGTGACCTTCCTGGGCATCGGCGCCGTCTTCGGCGGCATGCAGGTCTCGCTGGCCGCGTACACCGAGTCGATCGGCGAACCGGGCCTGAACGGCGTCCTCTACGGCGTCTTCGCCGCGGGCAACATGCTCTCCGGCCTCGTCTGCGGCGCGATCGCCTGGAAGGCGGCCCCGCAGCGGCGCCTGGTCGTCGGCTACACGGCGCTCGCCCTCACCGCCTCGGGCCTGTGGGCCGCCCACTCGGTCCCGGTCCTGGCCGGCCTCGGCCTGCTGGTCGGCATGTGCATCGCGCCCGCCCTGATCACCGGCTACACCCTGGTCGACGGCCTGGTCCCGGCAGGTGCCCGCACCGAGGCCTTCACCTGGCTGACCGGCGCGGTGGCACTCGGCCAGGCGGCGGCCGTCACCGTCGCCGGGCAACTGGAGGACCGCCTCTGGGGCGGTGCCGGTTTCCTGGTTCCCATGGGCGGCACCGTGCTTGCCCTGGCGACCCTCCTGGCCCTGCGTTCCCGGCTGTCGGGGCGTGCCCAGGGGCGGACGGTCGCACGTGGCGTGGGTCACCGCGTGCCGGTGGCAGTGGACTGAGCGGCTGGAATACGTCACTATGGACCGTCGTTAGCACTCATCGAGTGAGAGTGCCAGGAGGAAGACAGTGCCGACCTACCAGTACCAGTGCACCGAGTGCGGCGAGGGCCTCGAGGCGGTGCAGAAGTTCACCGACGACGCTCTCACCGAATGCCCGAACTGCCAGGGCCGCCTGAAGAAGGTGTTCTCGGCGGTCGGCATCGTCTTCAAGGGCTCCGGCTTCTACCGGAACGACAGCCGCGGCTCCTCGTCGAGCAGCTCCCCGGCGAAGTCGTCGAGCTCCTCCTCGTCGTCCTCCGACTCGGGTTCCGGTTCGAGCTCCTCCTCCGGTTCTTCGTCCAGCTCGTCCTCGAGCTCTTCGTCGGGCTCGGGCAGCTCCACCAGCAGCACCACCGCCGCGTAAGGCCTGATTTCTTACGGGACCCTGTCGCCTTCGGGCGACGGGGTCCTCGGCGTTTCCGCGTGCGGTTAGGGTGCGGACATGGCGAACAAGGCGAACGGGGCGGGCTCAGTGGACGTGGCGGGCTCTGCGAACGTAGCGGGCTCTGCGGCCGTAGCGGGCTCGGTGGACGTGGCGGGCCCGGTGGACGGGCAGGGCGCCGGAATCGGCGTCATCGGCGGCTCCGGGTTCTACTCCTTCCTCGACGATGTGACCGAGGTGCGGGTCGACACTCCGTACGGGCCGCCCAGCGACTCCCTCTTCCTCGGTGAGGTCGCCGGCCGACGGGTCGCCTTCCTGCCGAGGCACGGGCGGGGCCACCACCTGCCGCCGCACCGGATCAACTACCGGGCCAATCTGTGGGCCCTGCGGTCGGTCGGCGTGCGCCAGGTGCTCGCCCCGTGCGCCGTGGGCGGCCTGCGCCCCGAGTACGGGCCGGGCACGCTGCTGGTGCCGGACCAGCTGGTCGACCGCACGAAGTCCCGCGCGAACACGTACTTCGACGGAGAGCCGCTGCCCGACGGTTCGGTGCCGAACGTGGTGCACGTGTCGCTGGCCGACCCGTACTGCTCCGCCGGGCGGGCCGTCGCGCTGAAGGCGGCGCGCGGCCGAGACTGGGAGCCGGTGGACGGGGGCACGCTGGTCGTGGTCGAGGGCCCACGCTTCTCGACCCGTGCCGAATCGTTGTGGCACCAGGCGCAGGGCTGGTCGGTGGTGGGGATGACCGGGCATCCCGAGGCGGCTCTCGCCCGTGAGCTGGAGCTCTGCTACACGTCCCTGACGCTGGTCACCGACCTCGACGCGGGTGCCGAGAGCGGGGAGGGCGTCTCGCACGACGAGGTGCTGCGGGTGTTCGCGGCGAACGTGGGGCGGTTGCGGGGGGTGCTGTTCGACGCGGTGGCGGGGCTGCCGGGGGTGGACGAGCGGGACTGTCTGTGTGGCGGGGCGTTGGGTGGGATGGATCCGGGGTTCGTGTTGCCGTAGACGGTAGGCGTTCGGCGACGGGCCGTGGTGGGCGGCGGAACTTGCCGTTCGGGTGAGGGAGTTGTCCACAGGCTGAGGGCGGGTCCACAGGCCTCAGCGGGCGGCGGCGGGAAGCCTCATCGTGGGGAGCGCAAGCCGGTCCTCGTCGCAGGTGGTGGTTCCCGTGTCCCTTGCTCCGCTCTCGTCTTCTTCCTTCAACACGTCTTCTTCTTTCGGCACGTCTTCTTCTTTCGGTGGCTCCCCCGCCGCCCTCCCGCCCGGCCCCGAGGTGCCCGCGACGCGTGAGGTGCCGCGCTTTGATCCCGTGCGGGTGCGCGGGGGCCGGTACCGGTCGGGCCGGCTCGGGCGGCACCGGCGGCGGGCCTTGGCCGTCGGGCTCGCGGTCACCGCGACCGCGCTGGTGGCGGCGGGCCCGGGTGAGGGTGACGGGGCCCGTGGTCAGCCCCGGGGGCAGTCTCCCGCGCACACGGCCTCGATGTCCGGGGAGCGGTCCGCGGGGACGCGCGGTGCCGTGGGAGCGGGTGCGGCCGGAGCGGGTGCCGCGGGGCCGGTGACAGCTCCGATTCGGATCGCCGACGCGGCGACGGTACGGCTGCTGCGGCCGGGCGACCGGGTCGACGTCATCGCCGCCGAGGGGACGGTGTCGGGCGGCGACGCCCGTGTGGTCGCGCGCGGGGCCAGGGTGACGAAGGTGCCGGAGCCTCTGGAGGGCGCTACCGACGGCGGGGCGCTGATCGTGCTCTCGGTGCCGCGTGCCACCGCCGCCCGGCTGGCCGGGGCGAGCGCGACGGCGCGGTTGGCGGTGACCTTGTGGTGATGCTGTGCATGATCGCGTCAAGGCCCTCGTTCGAGGGACCCAGCTACTCGGTTCGGCTCAATCGTGACGTAGGTTGCGGAGCGTTTTGTTCCATAAGCTGCTCGTGCGAGGAAAGGCCCCGAGGTGAGCGAGAAGAAGGAACCGAGCCTCTGGGAGGGCTTCAAGGCCTTCCTGATGCGCGGGAACGTCGTCGATCTGGCTGTGGCGGTGGTGATCGGCGCCGCGTTCACGAACATCGTCAACGCCGTGGTCAAGGGGATCATCAACCCGGTCGTCGGGGCCATCGGGACGAAGAACCTCGACCACTACAGCTCCTGCCTGAGCTCGACGTGCAAGGGCGAGGAGGGCATCCAGATCGCGTGGGGCTCCGTCCTCGGCGCCACCCTGAGCTTCGTGATCACGGCCGCTGTCGTCTACTTCCTGATGGTCCTGCCCATGGCGAAGTACCTGGCCCGCCAGGAGGCCCGCCGCAAGGCGAAGGAGGGCACGCAGGAGATCATCGAGGTGACCGAGCTGGAGGTGCTGAAGGAGATCCGGGACGCGCTGGTCGCACAGCGCGGCACGGGGCACGACCAGCAGGAGCGGTAGCGCCGACGGCTCAGATGTGGTGGGGCGGCTTCTCGTCGAGGAAGCGCTTGAGGTCGGCCGCGCCGCCGCCGGAGTCCGTGCGCTCGCCCCAGCCGCGGTCGGTGTCGTCGGAGGACTGCTGGTCGAGCGGGTCGTCGAAGACCAGCGCGGGCTTCGGCGCGGGCGGCTCGGGATCGGGGGCGCTACTCATGCGTCCAGGGTACGGTCGCGGAGAAAATCCCCGCGCCTTCTGCTGTGCTGGGAATCATGACGTCCAGCCCCACTCCCCCGCCCGTCCCCTCCGGCGCGTCCGGCGACCGGGGACCGCTGCGCAGGCTCAGGGCCCGCGGACGCGACGAGGCGCATCGGACGGCCACGCCGCTGGAGCTCTTCTTCGACCTGTGCTTCGTCGTGGCCGTCGCCCAGGCGGGCATCCAGCTGGTGCACTCCGTCGCCGAGGGCCATGCCGGCGAGGGGATCCTCGACTACGCGATGGTGTTCTTCGCCGTGTGGTGGGCGTGGATGAACTTCTCGTGGTTCGCCTCGGCGTACGACAACGACGACGTGCTGTACCGGGTCGTCACGCTGGTGCAGATCGCGGGTGTGCTGGTCCTCGCTGCGGGGGTCTCGCAGGCGTTCGAGGAACACGACTACCTCGTGGTCTGGCTGGGCTACGTGATCATGCGGCTGGCCCTGGCGACGCAGTGGCTGCGGGCGGCCCGGGCCGCCGAGGGCCCGGAGCGGACGACGGCCCTGCGCTACGCCGGCGGGGTGCTGCTGTGCCAGGTCGGCTGGCTGGGTCTGGTGCTCCTGCCCGAGGGCGCCCGGCCCTGGTGGTTCCTGGTGATGGCGCTGCTGGAGATGTGCGTGCCGCTCTTCGCGGAGCGGGGCCGTCCCACGGCCTGGCATCCCCGCCATATCGCGGAGCGCTACGGGCTGTTCACCATCATCGTGCTCGGCGAGACGATCGCCGCGGCCACCATCGCCGTGAAGTCCGGCGTCGACGAGAACGACTCGCTGGGCGAGCTCCTCCCCATCGCGTCGGGTGGGCTGCTGCTCATCTTCGCCGCGTGGTGGATCTACTTCGTGGTGCCCATCCACGGCCATCTGCGGTCCAACCGGCAGGCGTTCCTGTGGGGCTACGGCCACTACGTGGTCTTCGCCTCGGCGGCCGCGATCGGGGCCGGGCTGGAGGTGGCGGTGGAGCAGACGGTCGGCAAGGCGCACATCTCCACGCTCGCGGCGTCGGCAGCCGTGACCCTGCCGACGGCCCTGTATCTGCTGACCGTGTGGGCCCTGCACTCGCGTCACTTCAAGGCGGGCATCACCCAGCAGCTGGTGCTGCCGATGACGGCTCTGCTGGTGATCTGCTGCACGTTCCTGGGTGACTGGGCGGTGCTCGCGGCGGGTGTGGTCTGCGCGCTGTCGGTGGCGGCGGGAGAGGCGCTGGCCGCGCGCCCGGCGCGGGCCCACGCCCCGTCGAACCGGCCGGCCTGACGGCGCCGTCGGCGCCGACCGGCCCGGCGACGCCCGGTACGCCCGCGACGGCCGACGACTGGACAACACTGGGCGCCATGACAGTTGACGCGTCGGTGGACGCTCTGACGGATGTCTCCGGCCTGCGCGTGGGGCACGCGACCCGCGCCGGCGACGGCTGGCTCACCGGCACCACGGTCGTGCTCGCCCCGGAGGGCGGGGCCGTGGCCGCCGTGGACGTGCGGGGCGGTGGCCCCGGGACCAAGGAGACGGACGCGCTCGATCCGCGCAACGTGGTGCGGAAGGTCGAGGCGATCGTGCTGACCGGCGGCAGCGCGTACGGCCTGGACGCGGCCTCGGGGGTGATGGCCTGGCTGGAGGAACGGGGGCGCGGGATCCGGGTCGGGGCGGACCCGGCGCAGGTCGTGCCGGTGGTGCCCGCCGCCTGTGTCTTCGATCTGGGTCGGGGCGGGGACTTCCGGGCCAGGCCGGACGCGGCCACCGGCCGGGCCGCGGTCGAGGCGGCTGCGGCGAGCGAGCCCGGCGCGCGAGTGGTCCAGGGCTGTGTGGGCGCCGGCACGGGGGCGGTGACCGGGGTGGTGAAGGGCGGCATCGGCAGCGCGAGCACCGTGCTCGGCTCGGGTGTCACGGTGGCCGCGCTGGTGGTGGCGAACGCGGCGGGGTCGACGGTGGATCCGGAAACGGGGGTGCTGTACGGGGAGTTGTTCCAGGGGCGGGTGGAGTACCCGGACGCGGAGGTTCATGAAGCCGCGCGGCGGCGCCTGGCCGAGACGGCCGCGAGGAGCGCGCCTCCGCCGCTCAACACCACGCTGGCGGTCGTGGCCACGGACGCGGACCTGTCGAAGGCACAGGCGCAGAAGCTGGCCGGCACGGCTCACGACGGCATCGCCCGTGCGGTGCGGCCGGTGCACCTCCTCCACGACGGGGACACGGTGTTCACGCTGGCGACGGGAGACCGCGCCCTGGACGCCGCGGACCCCCTCGCCCTCAACGAGGTCCTCGCGGCGGGCGCCGATGTGGTTACCCGGGCGATCGTGCGGGCGGTGCGCGCCGCCGAGTCGGTCGACGGCCCGGGCGGGGCGTGGCCGTCGTACGGGGAGTTGTACGGCGGCCGTTGAGCGGCCGGTCGGCGCACAGCGGCTCCACAGCGACGCCGGACATTGTCGCGGCCATGTAACGGTGATGTCGTTGCCGGCGGTCGGACGCAACCCGAACGGCCGCCCGGGCCCTCTTCCTCCACGTACTGGAGCGGATCACTCACATCACACGAACTGGGAGCAGCCCGTGACAACGCCGGACATTGCCGCGCGGCGCACACTGGGGGCCTGTGCCGCCCTGCTGGTCGGTGCCCTGACGCTCACCGCCTGCGGTGGCAGCGCCAACGCCGATGACGACGCCAAGGGCGGCAAGGGCACGGGCAACACGTCCGTCGCGAAGATAGCCATCTCGGCGAAGGACGGTTCGACGGGCGCGTCCATCAACTCGACCGGCGTGAAGGTCAGCGACGGGAAGCTGACCGACGTGAAGATGACGGTGGCGGGCGACGGTCAGGCCGTGCCGGGCTCGATCTCCTCCGACGGCAAGGCGTGGAAGCCGAAGGAGCAGCTGGAGCGCGGGACGAAGTACCAGATATCGGCTACCGCGAAGGACTCGGACGGCCGGACCGCCGCGGCCAACTCGATCTTCACGACGGTGTCGTCGTCGAACAGCTTCATCGGGACGTACACGCCGGACAACGGCACGACGGTCGGCGCGGGCATGCCGGTGTCGTTCACCTTCGACAAGGCCATCACCGAGCGGAAGGCCGTGCAGTCGCGCATCACGGTCACCTCCAGCAGCGGGCAGCAGGTGGTCGGGCACTGGTTCAACGGGCAGCGGCTCGACTTCCGGCCCGAGGAGTACTGGAAGGCCGGCTCCAAGGTCACGATGAAGATCGACCTGGACGGGGTGGAGGGCGCGAAGGGCGTCTACGGCGTGCAGAAGAAGACGGTCACCTTCACCGTCGGGCGCTCGCAGGTCTCCACGGTCGACGTCAACACGCAGACCATGACGGTGGTCCGGGACGGCAAGACCATCAAGACGATCCCGATCTCGGCGGGCAGCCCGGAGCACACCACGTACAACGGGCAGATGGTGATCTCGGAGAAGTTCACACAGACCCGGATGAACAGCCGGACGGTCGGCCTCGGCGGCGAGTACGACATCCCGGACGTGCCGCACGCGATGCGCCTGACGACGTCCGGCACGTTCATCCACGGCAACTACTGGTACAACAAGGGCAATCCGCCCTTCGGACGCCAGGGCACCAGCCACGGCTGCGTCGGTCTCGCGGACGTCCAGGGCGCCGGGGGCAACACGCCCTCCAAGTGGTTCTACGACAACTCGCTCATCGGCGACGTGGTGATCGTGAAGAACTCGCCCGACAAGACCGTGTCCCCGGACAACGGGCTCAACGGCTGGAACATGGACTGGAGCCAGTGGGTCGCGGGCAGCGCGGCCTGATCGACTGAACATCCGCTCCAACTGGGGTTTTTGACAGGCCGACCGGGCCGCGCGGGAACTTTTCGCGCGGCCCGCGCGTTTTCCCGGACGTACGTTTTCTCGGTTCCCGGACATGATGTCCGACCGAGGGGCTACGGTATGCACCCACAAGGTGACATGCAGCAACGCCGGGAGAAACCTTGAGCGTTCCGTACGAGACGGCAGCGTACGAACCCCACGACTCGCCCGAGTCTCCGGAGGAGCACCTCGCGCGACTCCTCGGCCGCGCCCTGAACTCCTTCGAGCTCCCGGACGAGACGATAAGGCGGCTGGACTGCGCCCTGGCGCACGACAGTTCGCTGCACTCCGCGCACCACAGCTCGGGCCTGCACCGGGAGACGTACCGGCACACCTGGCTGCTCGCGGACGGTTCGGCGCTCACCCTCTGGGAGCTCGTCCACAACACCGCCCTGGGCAGCGAACCGCAGCACGAGGTCTATGTGGACGAGGAGGAGCTGCGGGCCGCGACCGCACGTCTGCCGCTGCCGCCGGACACGCCCGACTTCGAACTGCCGGTGACGGTGCAGCTGTCACCGGTCCCCGCGCCCCGGCACGCCTTTGCCGGCGACGACTCGGCGGACCACGTGCGCCGTTTACTGCGCCGGGCGGAGAACCCGGACCGGCCGGGCGAGGACACGGCGGCCCTGCTGGCCACGGCGTCCGGCCACCGGATCACCCAGGCCTTCGGCCGCCCTTGCCGCGCGGGCCGGGCGGGGCTGTGCTTCTCGCTCTACGAGCACGCGTTCCTGCTGCGTGACGGCGAGGAGCTCTCCCTCTGGGAGGTCGAGCACACGGCGACACCGGACGGGCGGCACATGTGTGAGGTGTACGTCAGCGAGGAGGCGGCGCGTGAGGCGATGGAGCGGCGGGCGGCACAGCTGTCGTAGGCGCCGTGGCGGGCCTCCTAGACGCCCGGGTCTCCGTCCAACTGGCGCACCAGCTCGGTGAAGGCGTCTCTCTCCTGCGTGGTCAGCTCCACGGACTCCGACCGGGGGCCTGTCTGCCGCTGTTGCGGGAGAGCGGGGAGGGAGTGGCCTTCGGGCCACCCGGAGACGTGCTCAGGCATGCGATCCAGTAGACACCACGGCCCGGGACTTCGGTCCCGGGCCGTGATTTTCGTGATCTATCTCGCAGGTGGCGTGAACGGCTCACACGCCCCGAAAGGGGCGAACCGCGGGCGGGTGCCTTACGCCGCCACCGGCTGCTTCTGCTCCGCCGCCGGGGCCGCGGTGCCCTCGCCGGGTGCCGTGGCCCCGGGAGCCTGCTTGCGCATGCCCTTCAGGACGATCACCAGGGCCGTCGTGACGCAGACGCCCGCGGCGATGGCGACCAGGTAGAGCAGCGGGTTGCCGATCAGCGGGACCACGAAGATGCCGCCGTGCGGGGCGCGCAGGGTGGCGCCGAAGGCCATCGACAGGGCGCCGGTGATCGCGCCGCCCGCCATGGAGGCCGGGATGACGCGCAGCGGGTCGGCCGCCGCGAACGGGATCGCGCCCTCGGAGATGAAGGAGGCTCCGAGGACCCAGGCGGCCTTGCCGTTCTCGCGCTCGGTCGCGTTGAAGAGCTTTCCGCGCACGGTCGTGGCCAGGGCCATCGCCAGCGGGGGCACCATGCCGGCCGCCATGACCGCCGCCATGATCTTCATCGCGGAGTCGCTGGGGTCGGAGACCGCGATACCGGCCGTGGCGAAGGTGTAGGCGACCTTGTTGACGGGGCCGCCGAGGTCGAAGCACATCATCAGGCCGAGGAGGGTGCCGAGCAGGATGGCGTTGGCGCCGGACAGGCCGTTCAGCCAGTCGGTCATGCCCTTCTGCGCCTCGGCGATGGGCTTGCCGATGACGACGAACATCAGGAACCCGACGATCGCCGAGGAGATCAGCGGGATCACCACCACCGGCATGATGCCGCGCAGCGCCGCCGGGATGTTCACCTTCTGGATCGCGATGACCACGCCACCGGCGATCAGACCGGCCGCGAGGCCGCCGAGGAACCCGGCGTTGATGGTCAGTGCGATCGAGCCGCCGACGAAGCCGGGCACCAGTCCGGGCCGGTCGGCCATGCCGTAGGCGATGTAGCCGGCCAGGACCGGGACGAGGAAGCCGAAGGCGACGCCGCCGATCTGGAAGAGCAGGGCCGCCCAGCTGTCGGCCTGCGTCCACAGGAAGTGGTCCATCACCGACGGGGCCTTGTTGACCTCGTAGCCGCCGATCGCGAAGCCGAGGGCGATCAGCAGACCGCCCGCCGCGACGAACGGGACCATGTAACTGACGCCGGACATCAGCCACTTGCGCAGCTTGGTGCCGTAGCCCTCGCCGGAGTCGCCGGTGCGCTCGACGGGCGTGGCGCCCGGGGAGCCGGAGGTGACCTCGCCACGCGCGGCCTTCTCGCGGACCTCGGCGATGAGTTCGGCGGGGCGGTTGATGCCCGCCTTCACCCCGACGTCGACGGTCGGCTTGCCGGCGAAGCGGTCCTTCTCCCGTACGGAGACGTCATGGGCGAAGATCACGCCGTCCGCCGCCGCGATGACCGCCGGGTCGAGCCGGGTGAAACCGGCCGAGCCCTGCGTCTCGACGGTGACCTCGACGCCCGCCTCACGGCCGGCGTTCTCCAGCGACTCGGCAGCCATGTAGGTGTGGGCGATGCCGGTGGGACAGGAGGTGACGGCGACGATGCGGAACGGACGCTCCTCGGAGGCGGGGGCGCCCTCGGCCC
This sequence comes from Streptomyces sp. NPDC008137, assembly GCF_042957035.1. Classification (NCBI taxonomy): domain Bacteria; kingdom Bacillati; phylum Actinomycetota; class Actinomycetes; order Kitasatosporales; family Streptomycetaceae; genus Streptomyces; species Streptomyces sp. NPDC008137. Next base: position 36,242 of record NZ_JBIBHN010000027.1, read on the forward strand.
CGGAGTCGCCGGTGACCGTGGCGGCGGCGGGAGAGGCCGCTCCCGCCGACGCCACGGTGTCTTCGGAACCCGCTGCCGCGGCAGGCTCGGCGGCGTCGGGCTCGTCGCCCCGGATCAGCGCCGCCGCGGCCGCCGCGTCGCCCACCGAGCGCAGCGCGTCGGTGAACTCCGTGTTCATCAGCTGCCGGGCCAGCGACGACAGGATCGTCAGATGGGCGTCGTCGGCACCGGCCGGCGCGGCGATCAGGAAGATCAGGTCGGCGGGGCCGTCCGTCGCGCCGAAGTCGATGCCGTCGGAGCTGCGCCCGAAGGCGAGCGTCGGCTCGGTGACGTGCTCGCTGCGGCAGTGCGGGATGCCGATGCCGCCGTCGAGGCCGGTGGGCATCTGGGCCTCGCGGGCGGCCACGTCGGCGAGGAAGCCGTCCAGGTCGGTCACCCGGCCCAGGGCCACCATGCGCTCGGCGAGGGCACGCGCCGCCGCTTCCTTGGTGTCGGCGGACAGGTCGAGATCGACCAGGTCCGCGGTGATCATGTCGCTCATCGCGGGCTCCTTAGCTCGCGTATCGCCCGGTGCGTGGGGTGGGCGGGGGAAGGGACGGGGGTGCTGCGGTGGGGGGTGACGAGGGTGGCGGCGGGGAGTAACGGGGAGGCCCGCCGCTCGGGGTCCGGTTCGTGCGGCTCGAAGTACGTCATGACACCGGCTCCTTCAGCACACGGTCCGCGGGGACCTCCGCCGTGACCGTCACCGCCGCCGGGTCCAGGTCGCCCGGCGTCGGCATGACACTGCCGGGCAGCTGGACGGCGGCCGCGCCATGGGCGACCGCGGAGGCGAGGGCCTCGGGGCCGCTGCCGCCGGCGATCAGGAAGCCGGCGAGGGAGGAGTCACCGGCGCCGACGTTGCTGCGCACCGCGGACACCCGGGCGCTGCCGAACCAGGCGCCCTCGTCGGACACCAGCAGCTGCCCGTCGGCGCCGAGGCTGGCGAGGACGGCCCGGGCGCCCATCGCGCGCAGTTCCTCGGCCGCCTTCACGGCGTCGCCGACGGTGGCCAGGGGGCGGCCGACGGCTCCGGCGAGCTCCTCGGCGTTCGGCTTGACCACGTCGGGCCGCTCGCGGAGCGCCTCCAGCAGCGCGGGCCCGGAGGTGTCCAGGGCGATCCGGGCACCGGCGGCGTGGGTGCGGGCGACCAGCTCGGCGTACCAGGAGGGGGCGAGGCCGCGCGGGAGGCTGCCGCAGCAGGCGATCCAGGCGGCGTCGCCGGACTGCTGCCGTACGGTCTCCAGGAGCAGTTCCCGCTCGGCCTCGGACAGTTCCGGACCCGGTGCGTTGATCTTCGTCAGGACCCCGTCGGCCTCGGCGAGGGCGATGTTGGAGCGGGTGGCCCCGGCAACGGGGACCGGCGCGACCTCGATGCCCTGCTTGTCGAGCAGGTCGGCGACGAGCGCGCCCGGGGCGCCGCCGAGCGGCAGGACCGCCACGGTGCGCTGTCCGGCCGCGGCGACCGCGCGCGAGACGTTCACGCCCTTGCCGCCCGGGTCCATCCGCTCGCCGGTGGCGCGGATGACCTCGCCGCGGTCGAGGGACGGCACCTCGTAGGTGCGGTCCAGTGACGGGTTGGGGGTGACGGTGAGGATCATGCGCGCACTACTTCCGTGCCGCCGCGCTCGATGGCGACGGTGTCTTCGGGGCTCAGCCCGCTGTCGGTGATCAGCAGGTCCACATCGCTCAGGTCGCCGAAGCGGGCGAAGTGCTCCTGGCCGTGCTTGGAGGAGTCGGCGATCAGGACCACCCGGCGGGCGGCTGCCACGGCCGCGCGCTTCACGGCGGCCTCGGCGAGGTCGGGGGTGGTCAGACCGTGTTCGGCGGAGAAGCCGTTGGCGGCCACGAACAGCACGTCGGCGCGGATCTCGCCGTACGCCCTGAGCGCCCAGGCGTCCACGGCGGCGCGCGTGCGGTGCCGGACGCGCCCTCCGATGAGGTGGAGCTGGATGCCGGGGTGGTCGGCGAGGCGGGCCGCGATGGGCAGGCTGTGCGTGACGACGGTGAGGGAGGCCTCCAGCGGGAGGGCCGCGGCCATCTTGGCCACCGTCGTACCGGCGTCGAGGATCATGGTGCCCTCGGTCGGCAGTTCCGCGAGGGCCGCCTTGGCGATGCGGTCCTTCTCGTCGGCCGCCGCGGTCTCGCGCTCGGCGAGGTCCGGCTCGAAGTCGAGACGCCCGACCGGGATGGCCCCGCCGTGCACCCGGCGGACCAGACCGGCCCGGTCGAGGGCCGTCAGATCCCGGCGGATCGTCTCCGCCGTCACCTGGAACTCCTCGGCCAGCGACACGACATCCACTCGGCCGCCGTCACGGGCGAGCCGGAGGATCTCCTGCTGCCGCTCCGGTGCGTACATGTCTGTTCGCCTCCGCCTCATGCCCGAACGTGTGGTTTCAGCGGGAGGCTACGCCGAGATTTCTGGGAAGTAAACAGGTTCGGGCCCAATCGGGCATGATCGGAAACAGAAACAGGCCCGGCACCCTGTGAGGTGCCGGGCCCGCTCCTGCTTTCAGCTGCGTCAGACCAGCGCCGGTTCCTTCCCCTCCACCGGCAGCGACTCGCCCTCCACGTGCTGCGCCGGCCGCTTCGGCAGCGCGAACATCAGCAGGAAGATGACGGCCATCACCGCGGCCACCCAGCCGAGCGCGTTCTCGAAGGCGTCGGCGAAGGCCGGGCCCACCTGATCCCGGCTCAGGTGGTCGCTGATCGAGCCGAAGAACACGACCGACACCAGCCCGAGCCCGAGCGCGTTGCCCATCTGCTGCACGGTGTTGATGAGGCCGGAGGCCGAGCCGGAGTGCTCGCGCGGCACCTCGGAGAGGATCGCGTCGGTCAGCGGCGCGACGATCAACCCCATGCCGACGCCCATCACAACCAGCGGGAGCGCCATCTGCCAGGAGGTGATGGCCAGGCCGTAGTGCCCGGACTCCCAGATGTAGAGCAGCACCCCGGCCCCCATCACCAGCGCGCCCGCCTGGAGCACCTTGCGCCCGAAGCGCGGGACCAGCTTCTGCACCGACATCCCGGCGGCCACGGACACCGCGATGGAGAACGGCACCCCGGTCAGCCCGGCCTTGAGCGGGCTCCAGCCCAGCCCGAACTGCATGTACAGCGTCCACACCAGGAAGAAGATGCCGAGCGCGACTCCGAAGACGGTCTGCACGGCGATCCCGGCCGCGAAGCTCTTGACCCGGAACAGCGAAAGCTCGACCAGCGGGGAGCCGTCCCGCGCGCTCTTGCGCCTCTCGTACGCCACCAGCGCCGCGAGGACGACGAGCGAGCCGGCCATCGAGACGTACCCCCACAGCGGCCAGCCCAGCTCCCGGCCGCGGATGAGCGGGTAGAGCAGCATCAGCAGGCCCAGCGTCACAAGCGCGACGCCCACCAGGTCCAGCTTCAGGGCCTTCGGCGCCTTGGACTCGGTGATGAAGCGGCTGCCGAGGATCAGGCCCGCGACACCCACGGGCAGGTTGATCAGGAAGATCGAGCGCCATTCCCACCCGAACAGGTTCCACTCCGTCAGCAGCGCGCCGAGCAGCGGACCGGACACGGCCCCGAGACCGACGACCGCGCCGAAGAGCCCGAACACCTTGCCCCGTTCGTGCGCCGGGAAGGTCGCGTGCACGATCGACAGCACCTGAGGCACCATCAGCGCGGCCATGCCGCCCTGCAGGAACCGCGAGGCCACCAGCATCTCCGGGTTCACCGCGAGGCCGCACAGCGCGGAGGCGACGGTGAAGCCGCCGATGCCGACGAGGAAGATCCGCTTGCGGCCGTGGATGTCGCCGAGCCGTCCGCCGGTGATCAGCCCGGCGGCGAAGGCCAGGGCGTATCCGGCGGTGATCCACTGGATCTCGCTGAAGGACGCGCCCGACTCCCGCCGGATCGACGGGATGGCGATGTTGACGATCGTGACGTCGACGAGGTCCATGAAGGCGGCGGTCATCACAATGGCGAGGGCGAACCAGCGGCGGCGGTCGGTCCCGCCGCCGCCCGTGGTGCCGAGCGTGGTGTCGGTGGAGGTCATGTATCGAAACTAGGGGGTCATTAGGTCAGATCGTGACCTAGTCGTACGGCATCCTCGTCGGTATGACGACGGACACACCGGCCCGGCTGCTCACGCTCCTCTCCCTCCTCCAGACACCCCGCGAATGGCCCGGCGGCGAGCTGGCCGGACGGCTCGGGGTCTCCCGCCGCACGGTCCGGCGGGACATCGACCGGCTGCGCGAACTGGGCTATCCCGTGCAGGCGACCAAGGGTTCCGACGGCGGCTACCGGCTGGTCGCCGGCAAGGCCATGCCACCGCTCGTGCTCGACGACGAGGAGGCCGTGGCCATCGCGGTCGGGCTGCGCGCCGGGGCCGGGCACGCGGTGGAGGGCCTGGACGAGGCCTCGGTCCGGGCGCTGGCCAAGCTGGAGCAGGTGCTGCCGGGGCGGCTGCGCCACCGCGTGACCACCCTGCAGGCCGCGACCATGCCGCTGACCAGCGGGGACGGGCCCAGCATCGCACCCGAGACACTGACCGTGATGGCCTCCACGGTCGCCGGGCACGAGCGGCTGCGGTTCGCCTACCGGGCCGCCGACGGCACCGAGTCGCGCCGCCTGACGGAGCCGTACCGGCTGGTCTCGACGGGCCGCCGCTGGTACCTGGTCGCCTACGACATCGACCGCGACGACTGGCGCACGTTCCGCGTCGACCGGGTGAGCGAACCGTTCGCCACGGGGGCTCGCTTCGTGCCGCGCGAGCTGCCGACGGGAAGCGCTGCGGAGTTCCTCCGGCAGTCGATGCAACGGCAGCAGCAGACCTACGACTTCGAGGTCACCTTCGCCGCACCGGCCGACTTCATCGCCGCCCGGGTACCGAAGTGGCTCGGCACGCCCGAGCCGTTGGACGACGGCAGCTGCCGGCTGCGCGGGTCCGCGGGCGACCAGGTGCAGTGGGTGGCGTTCCGGCTGGCGATGCTGGAATGCGACTTCGTGGTCCGGGAGCCCGTGGAACTGGTGCGGGCCGTGCGGGAGTTGGGGGAACGGTTGAGCAAGGCGGCCGGGGGCGGGGCGTGAGCCTGGCTCTCAAGTCCCGCCCGGCGACGCGTGCACCCCTGGCGCTCAGGTGTCCATCGGCGGGACATGGCCCCTGCCACTCACGATCCGTTCGACACCCGGCCGCGTCACGCCTCCCACGGAAAGTCCCGCAACGCCGCCAGATTCCGCGACGCGAGTTCCGCCGGTCCCCCCGGGCCCTCCGCCGGGCCGTCTCCTTCCGCCCAGGCCTCCAGCGCGGCGCGCACGGCGGCGCTGGCGACGGCGGCGGCGAAGCGCAGGCCAGGCGCGGCGGCAACGTTGTCGTCGCCAGGCCCGGTCCCGCTCCCCCGTTCCGCCAGTACCTCCCCCAGCATCCGTTCCGATGTCTGGCACACCTCCGCCCACACCCGGCGCAGGGACGGATTCGTCTCGGCGAGGCGCAGGAGTGTGCGCACCCACTCCCAGGAGGACGCCGAGACGCCGATGCCCGGGGTGAGGGTGTGGCGGACGCCCTGTTCCAGGGCCTGGAGCACGCTCGCGTCGGCCGGAGCGGCGCGTACCGCGGCCACCCAGCGCTGGGCGCCGGCCGCGTAGAGCGGGGCGACGGCCTCCTCCTTGGTGGCGAAGTACCGGTAGAAGGTGCGCGGGGCGATGCCGGCGGCCTGGGCGATGTCCTCCGCGCGGGTGGCGCGCAGGCCGTGCCGGACGAAGAGGCCGGCCGCCGCCCGGGCGATCTCCATCCGTGTCTCGGCCTTCCGCCGTTCGGTCAGCGATGCCTGGGGCGGGGTCGGGGTGGTGCTGCTCACGCCCGGCAGGCTATGCCCATGTGACACAATCTGCCATCTGGCGGGCCACCCCGTGGTTCAGGTACGGGGTGCCCCGCTCTCCAGGCATCCCACCCCAGGCATCCCACCCCAGGCATCCCACCCCGGGCAGCACGCTCCAGGCACACCGCTTCAGGCACCCCGCGGTGCGCGAGGTCCGGGCACGAGAAGAGCCGGACCCCGGCGCCCGGGGGGAGGGGCGCCGAAGCCCGGCCTTGGGAGAGTCCCGGCGCCGGGGGGAGTGCGACGGGACTTGGTCTCGGGGGCCCAGGGGGTGTGATCCCGGGCCTCGAACTGGTGGACCCGGAAGTCTTGTTCCCCGAGTCCTTCGGGTTAAGCGGCGATACACCGCCATGTTTGCGCGGTCTTTCGCCACCCGGCGTACGCGGTGCCACGCACCACGCGGCCGGGTGCGAACCGGGCGTCACGCCGGGTGCGAACCGGGCGTCACGCCGCCGCGTCGAAGCCGGTGCTGCGCGCCAGCTTCTTCAGCTCCAGCAGCGCGTGCTTCTCGATCTGCCGGATGCGCTCGCGGGTCAGGCCGTGCTCCTTGCCGACCTCGGTCAGCGTGCGCTCCCGGCCGTCCTCGATGCCGTAGCGCATCTTGATGATGGAGGCCGTGCGCTGGTCGAGGCGGCCGATGAGGTCGTCGAGTTCCTCGCTGCGCAGCAGCGTGAGCACCGACTGCTCGGGCGACACCGCGGAGGTGTCCTCCAGGAGGTCGCCGAACTGGGTCTCACCCTCGTCGTCCACCGACATGTTCAGCGAGACCGGGTCGCGGGCCCAGTCGAGCACGTCGGTGACACGCTCCGGCGTGGAGCCGAGCTCGGCGGCGATCTCCGCCGGCTCCGGTTCCCGGCCGTGCTCACGGTTGAACTCGCGCTGCACACGGCGGATCCGGCCGAGCTCCTCCACCAGGTGGACGGGCAGGCGGATCGTGCGGGACTGGTCGGCTATCGAGCGGGTGATGGCCTGGCGGATCCACCACGTCGCGTACGTGGAGAACTTGAAGCCCTTGCGGTAGTCGAACTTCTCGACCGCGCGCACCAGGCCGGCGTTGCCCTCCTGGATCAGGTCCAGCAGCGGCAGACCGCTGCGGGGGTAGCGGCGGGCGACGGCGACGACCAGGCGGAGGTTGGAGCGGATGAAGATGTCCTTGGCCCGCTCCGCGTCGGCTATCAGGGCCTCGAGTTCGTCACGGGTGGCGTCGGCCTTGGTCTCCTCGAACCCGTCGAGGACCTGCCGCGCGAACACACCCGCCTCGATGACCTGTGACAGCTCGACCTCCTTGGCGGCGTCGAGCAGTGGTGTGCGCGCTATTTCGTCGAGGTACATGCCGACCAGGTCGCGGTCGGCGATCTCGCCGCCATGGGCGCGAACACTGCTTGCCGCGTCGGCCGTCTCGCCGGTGGCGGACTTACGACGGGCGACGGCACGGGTTGCCATGCGTGCTCCCTTGCGATGGTGAGGTCAGCGGGCGGTCCTTCGGACGCTGGACTCCGTCTCCGGGACTCTCCGGACTCTCCTCGGGTGCCCTGCATCCGATGGAAACAACGACTGGAATCAGGACAGAATTCCCAACCCGCCCCACGATTTTCCTGATCATGCAGTACCCTGTCCGCCCACCTGGGGAGGCACGATGCCGTCAGAACGTACAGAGGTGCAGGTCAGACCGGGAGTCGAGGCCGACCTCGAAGCTCTCACAGCCCTCTACAACCACTATGTACGTGAGACGGCAATCACATTCGATACCGCGATCTTCACTCCGGAAGAGCGCCGCCCTTGGCTGCTCTCCCATCCAGTAGACGGCCCGCACCGCCTGTTGGTTGCCACGGGCACCAACTCACAGGAGATTCTGGGCTACGCCACATCTAGCCCTTACCGCCAGAAGCCCGCTTATGCCACCTCGGTGGAGACGACCGTGTACGTCGCCCCGCACGCGGGCCGCCGCGGCGTCGGCACTCTCCTGTACGAGGCCCTCTTCGAGGCCCTGTCCGGCGAGGACCTGCACCGCGCCTACGCCGGCATCGCCCAGCCGAACGAGGCGTCCGGGCGGCTGCACGAGCGCTTCGGCTTCCAGTACGTCGGGACGTACCGGGAGGTCGGCCGCAAGTTCGGCCGGTACTGGGACGTGGCCTGGTACGAGAAGCCGCTGTAACACCCGGGGCGTGCACCCCGGCGTCCATGAGGCCGGTTTCAGCCGAACTGCACCGACCGCTTGGCCAGCCCCATCCAGAACCCGTCGATCACCGACTTCTGCGCGTCCAGCTCACCGGCCGCGTCAGCCGCGCCCATGGTCACGAACAGCGGGGCGAAGTGCTCGGTGCGCGGGTGGGCGAGCTGCCCGGCCGGGGACGTGCGCGTGAAGTCCAGCAGGGCGTCCACGTCCCGCGCCTCCAGCGCCCGCCGCCCCCAGTCGTCGAACTCCACCGACCAGCCGGGGATGCCGCCCTGCCGGAGCGCGGCCAGGTTGTGGGTGAAGAAGCCGGAGCCGACGATCAGCACGCCCTCGTCCCGCAGCGGGGCGAGCCTGCGGCCGATCTCCATGAGCCTGACCGGGTCGAGCGTCGGCATGGAGACCTGGAGGACGGGGATGTCGGCCTCCGGGTACATCTCGACCAGCGGGACGTACGCGCCGTGGTCGAGGCCGCGGTCGGGGACGTCCTGGACGGGCACACCGGGGGCGCGCAGCAGCTTCCGTACCGACTCGGCGAGCTCCGGTGCGCCGGGAGCCTCGTACCTCACCCGGTAGTAGTGCTCGGGGAAGCCCCAGAAGTCGTAGACGAGGGGGACGGTCTCGGTGGCGCCGAGGGCGAGCGGGGCCTCCTCCCAGTGGGCGGAGACCATCAGGATCGCCTTGGGGCGCGGCAGTCCGGCGGACCAGGCGGCCAGCTCACCGGGCCAGACCGGGTCGTCGGCCAGCGGCGGGGCGCCGTGACTGAGGTACAGAGCGGGCATGCGCTCCTGGGTGGCGGCGGACATGCTGCGACTCCCTCCACAATGGTTCCCTGACAAAACTGTACGGGCCATTTGTTTAATCTTCAAGAAGGGGCCACGTAAAGTGGAAGGCATGAAGGCACCCGCATCCGCACCGACACCGGGCTCCGCCGAAGGACCCCACGAACCGCGCTGGCTCACCGACGAGGAGCAGCGCGTCTGGCGCTCGTTCATGGAGGGCGTCACCCTCCTCGACGACCATCTCGACCGTCAGCTCCAGCGTGACGCGGGCATGCCGCACGTCTACTACGGCCTTCTGGTCAAGCTCGCCGAGGCGCCCCGGCGGCAACTGCGGATGACCGAGCTCGCCATGCTGGCGAAGATCACCCGCTCCCGCCTCTCGCACGCCATCGCGCGTCTGGAGAAGAACGGCTGGGTGCGCCGCGAGGACTGCCCCGACGACAAACGGGGCCAGTTCGCCGTGCTCACGGACCAGGGCTACGAGGTGCTGCGGCAGACCGCCCCGGGCCATGTGGAGGCCGTACGGCAGGCGGTCTTCGACCGGCTCTCCCCGCAGCAGCAGAAGTCCCTCGGCGAGATCATGAGGATCGTCGCCGAGGGACTTCAGCCGACCGAAGCGGGTGCGGACCTGCCCTGGCTCCGCTGAGCCGGGGCAGGTCCTGGAATCCATAGGTACGAGGCGTCCCCTTCCTCGCGCCTACGGGTGGCCCGAAGGGTTTCTCAGGTGGCCCGAAGGGGTTCTCCCGGATCCGCCCGCCGTCAGTGGGCGACGACCGGGATCTGCACCTCGTCGTCCACGCCGGAGTCCGAGCCGGTCACCGTGGAGCTGTCCGGACGGCCCGCGTTGACGAAGGTCAGGGCGATCGCGGCGGCCACGACGAGGATGCCGACGGCGAACCAGATGGCGCTGGTGTAGCCCCGCACCATGCCCTCCAGCTGGACCAGCTGCTGCTGGGACCGGCTGGTCGCCCCCACGATGTGGTCGGCGATGTACGAGGTCGTCGCCGAGGCGGCGATGGTGTTCAGCAGGGCGGTACCGATCGCGCCGCCCACCTGCTGCGAGGTGTTGACCATCGCGGAGGCGACACCGGAGTCCCGGGGCTCGACACCCTGGGTGGCCAGGGACATGGCCGGCATGAACGCCGTACCCATGCCGAGGCCGAGCAGCAGCATCGCGGGCAGCAGCAGGGCCGCGTACGAGGAGCCGATCTCCAGCTGGGTCAGCAGCAGCATGCCGAGCGCGGCGACCAGGAAGCCGGGGCCCATCAGCAGGCGCGGCGCGACCCGGGTCATCAGACGGGTGCCGATCTGGGTCGAGCCCGTGATCATGCCCACGATCATGGGCAGGAAGGCGAACCCGGTCTTGACCGGCGAGTACCCCTTCACGATCTGCAGGTAGTAGGTCAGGAAGAGGAACAGACCGAACATCGCGATGATCGCGAGCCCGAGGGAAAGGTAGACACCGCCGCGATTGCGCTCGGTGACCACGCGCAGCGGCAGCAGCGGCGCCTTGACCTTGGACTCGACGAGCACGAAGGCCAGCAGCAGCACGGCGGAGGCGACGAACATGCCGACGGTCACGGAGTCGCTCCAGCCGTCGGACTCGGCGCGGGTGAAGCCGTAGACCAGAGCGACCAGGCCGAGAGTGGACAGGATCACGCCGGGGATGTCGAGCGGCGAGCGGTTGCGGCCGCCCTCCGGCTCACGGATGACCAAGTACGCACCGGCCGCGGCGACGATGGCGAACGGGATGTTCACGAAGAATGTCCAGCGCCAGTCCAGGTACTCGGTGAGGAAGCCGCCCAGGATCAGACCCACGGCACCGCCGCCACCGGCGATCGCGCCGTAGATGCCGAACGCCTTGGCGCGCTCCTTGGCGTCGGTGAACATCACGGCGAGGAGCGACAGCGCGGCGGGCGCGAGCAGGGCACCGAAGGCGCCCTGGAGGGCGCGGGCGCCGAACATCATCGCCTCGTTGGTGGCCGCGCCGCCGAGCGCGGAGGCCGCGGCGAAGCCGCCGAGCCCGACGACGAACGCCTTCTTGCGGCCCCACAGGTCGGCTATCCGGCCGCCGAACAGGAGCAGACCGCCGAAGGCGAGGGCGTAGGCCGTGACGACCCACTGCCGGTTGCCGTCGGAGATGCCGAGGTCCTGCTGGGCGGAGGGCAGGGCGATGTTCACGATGGTGGCGTCCAGGACGACCATCAGCTGGGCGAGCGCGATGAAGACGAGCGCTTTCCAGCGGCCGGCGTCCGGTTCTCCGGCCGGTGCGCCGAGTGCCTTTGAGGCTGTTTCAGACATGGGGGTACCCACTTCGGGACTTCGTGACGGAAAGAGATGTCGAGAGCTGACGGCTCATCTACGGGGACGGCCGCAGGGACTGTGGTCCTGTTGTCGGACGGATGGGACGCGCTGAACTAATCGGTGACGCGCCGAACCAATCGGTGACGCGCTGAACTTATCGATGACGCGCTGAACTAATCGGTCAGGGCCGGCGCAGATCCTCCAGGGTCACGGCCGTGCCCGGCAGTACGGAGCGAGCGGGTGCCCGCAGCCCGTCCAGGAACAGCTGAAGATGGCGGTGGACGAAGGCGTCGGCACGGAAGCAGTCCGTCCCGGCCGGGGGCCGGCTGAGCTGGGCCACGGCGATCATGACGTCTCCGACGCCCACGTCGGAGCGGAGCTGCCCGGCGGCCCGGGCACGGTCCATGACCTCGGCGACCTGGCTCTCGACCCGTTCGCGCGCGGTTTCCAGATCCGGGTGGTGCTTGTCGAACGTGCTGGAGACCATCGGGCACAGCGCGCTGATCCGCTCGTCGGCGGCGGCGTGCACGAAGCGCTCCAGCGCCTCGAACGCGTCACCGGTCTCGGCGAGCGCGAGCTCGGCCGCGGCGGCCGTACGGTCCATGACGGAGCAGACGACCTCGCGGACCAGCGCGTCGCGGTCCGGGAAGTTGCGGTACACCGTGGCGTTGCCGACGCCGGCCCGGCGGGCGATCTCGTCGAGCGGCACCTCGGGGCCGTGCTCGACGAACATCTCCCGGGCGGCGGTGACGATCCGCTCCCGGTTGCGCAGGGCGTCGGCGCGAGGCCGGGGCGCCTTGCGCTGTTCGGGGGTGGCGGTCTGCACGGCGTACTCCTGGATGGGTGAGGTGTGGCGGGTGAGGCTGTGCGGTGTGCGGTGTGCGGTGTTTGCGATCCGGGGAGCGGGTCCCCGTTTCGCTCTGACACATGACTAAACGGGGACTGGGTCCCCGGTATTTCCCGTAACCCGGACTTTTTCTTTGTGACCTGGCTCACAAGGGCCCACTGGCTTCCGGCGGGGCGCTACTGGCGGGAAACCCACGATCGGTCTCCTCCAGCGCGCGCCCCCATCCGCCGCAACGCAGGGTGAGCGAAAGGGTGCAGTCGGAGACCGGCGGCTGCCGTGGCGCGGGAGGTTCCCTGCAATGCAGCCGCAGCCGCAGCCTCAGCGACCCCGGCGGCCGGGCGCGGCGGGGTCGCTCGGAGCGGGCCGTAGGCAGCGGGCCGGCTCGGGGCGTACGCAGCAGGCCGGCTCGGGCCGTACGCAGCAGACCGGCTCGGGCCGTACACAGCAGACCGGCTCGGGCCGTACACAGCAGACCGGCTGGGGGCGTACGCCACCGCCTCGCCGTCGGATACCCCGGCCGCCCCGCAGACGTCTGGCCGCCCTGGCCTGCGTGACCGTCCTGACCTTCTCGGTCAGCACCTCCGCCGGTACGGGCCACCTCACCGCCGGCGCCACGACGGCCGGAGCCGGCCCGGTCTCCTTGTCCCGCACCTCCTCGCACGGCCCCTGCCTGATCCGCGGCGCCCGCGAGGTCCAGATGTCCGAGGGCATCCCCACCTCCGACGGCTACTCCCGCTCCACGGGCACCGTCCGCGCCCTCACCCTGATGATCGACTTCTCCGACGCCCCCGGCGACGGCGACGCCCTGGACCGCTTCCGGGAGTTCTTCCCGCAGACCCGCGACTGGTTCCGCACCAGCTCCTACGGCCGTCTCGACTACCGCCCCGAGACCCCGATCCCGGAGTGGCTGCGGATGCCGAAGTCCTTCCGCGAGTACGGCATAGAGCGCGGTGCCCCCTTCGACCCCGGCTACCGCACACTGGTCCAGGACCTCGTGGCCGCGGCCGACCCCAAGGTGGACTTCCGCGCGTACGACCTCGTGAACGTGCTGGTCACCCCGAACGCCGGCCCCTCCGCCCTGGACACGGTCCTGTCCGTCACCTTCGCCGGCAACCCCGACGCCCCGACGGCCGACGGCACCCCCGTGGCCAACGCCTCGTTCGTCTACTCCCGCCAGGACGACGGTTCCGGCTCCTACGACCGCAACGGCTACCGCGTACTCCCCCACGAGAACGGCCACGTCTTCGGCCTGCCCGACCTGTACACCGCCGAGGGCGGGGGCGCGGTCGGCCACTGGGACATCATGAGCGAGGACTGGGGCGCCAACAACGACTTCCTCGGCTGGCACAAGTGGAAGCTGGGCTGGCTCGACGCGGCGCAGGTCCACTGCGTGGCGACCCCCGGCACCACGGAGTACACCCTGACCCCGCTGGCCAGCGCCGGCGGCTCCAAGCTGGTCGTCCTCCCCCTGGACAGCGCGACCGGCTACGCCGTGGAACTGCGCACCCGCGCGGGCAACGACGAGACCGTGTGCCGCCCGGGCGTCCTGATCTACAAGGTCGACGCGCGGGTGGACACGGGCATGGGCCCGGTCACCGTCCACGACTCCCGCCGCGACAGCGGCGGCTGCACCCGCGCGCCCAACGTCCACGCGGAACTGTCGGACGCGCCGTACACGCCCGGGGAGACGTTCAGGGATCCGGGCAGGGGAGTGGAGATCGAGGTGGCGGGAGTGGATCTGGAGGGGGGAGGCGGAGGTGAGGGCGGGTATCGGGTGCGGGTGACGAGGGGGTAGCGACGCCAGAGGGAGCCCGTCCCGGACTCCGGATTACCGTAAGGCCTGCCGCGACCGCCGTACCGGAGAGCCGATGCCAGCGAAGCCACCCATGAACGACGACCCTGAGGGGTCCGCGCCCTCGGCCGACGAGAAGGGGGCGCCGGTGAAGAACGCCGGGGCGGCGACAGAGGACGGCGGCACGGCCGCACCGGCCCAGGAGAGGACCACACCAGCCGGGGAGGGGACCACACCGGCCACGGGGGCGACCACACCGGACGAGGCGGTCACCCCACTCATACGCGGCATCGCGGTGCTGCGGGAGCTGACCGAGGCGGACGGCACACTGAGCCTGAGCGGCCTGGAACGGGCCACCCGCCTCGCCCGCTCCACGGTCGACCGCATCACGGCCACGCTCGCCCGCATGGGCTACGTCCGCGTGGACGGCAGGGACGTACACCTCTCCCCCCGCCTGATGGAGCTGGGCAACGCCTACCTCGCCGCCCTCCACCTCCCCGCCCTGCTCGCTTCCCGGGCGGACGCCCTGGCCGACGAACTGGACGAGTCGGTCTCCCTGGCGGTCGCCGACCGCGATGGCATCCGCTTCATCCACCAGGCCACCCGCCGCCGCGCGATGTCCCTGAGCTTCCGCATCGGCGACCTGCTCCCCGCCGAACGCACCGCCCCCGGCCCCCTGTTCGCGACGGAGTGGACGGCCACCGACTGGCAACGCTGGCGCGAACGCCGGGCGGCGGACCCGAGGGACCTCTCCTTCACGGCCGTACCGCCCCGCAAGTACGGAGCGGACGCGCGCGACGACGAGATGTTCGTGAGCCGCACGCGGGAGGCCGCCGCGAACGGCTGGGCCCTGGACGACCAGCTGATCGAACCGGGCCTGGTGGCGGTCTCGGTACCGGTCCGCTCCCCTCAGACGGTGGGCGACCACCGCCGCCCGGCATGCGTGGCCAGCGTGGTCAGCCACACCAGCCGCCACACGGCACACAGCCTGCGCACCACCCTGCTGCCGCGACTGCAGGCGGCGGTAACGCAGATGGAGCGGGAACTGGACCGCACTCCACCCTCACCCCCCGGCACACCACCGTCGGACCTGGCGCTGTGGACGGGCGCGTCGAAACAGCAACTCGGACGTGACTTCATCGAATCCCTGGCGCGGGGCCTGACGGTCCTCACGGCCTTCGGCGAGGGCAGGCCGGAGCTGACACTCACGGAGGTCGCCCAGGCCACGGGCCTGGCCCGGGCGACGGCCCGCCGCGCACTGATCACCTACGAACACCTGGACCTGGTGACATCGACAGGCGACCGCACCTTCGCCCTGACCCCCCAGGTCCTCTCCCTGGGCTTCCCGCCCCTCTCCCGCACGACCCTCCCCGACATCGCCCACCCCCACCTCGCCGACCTGACGTCCCGCATCCACGAGTCGACGTCACTGGCGGTGCTCTCGGACTCGGGCGAGGAGATCCAGTACACGGCGAGAGTGGCGACGGGCCGCGTCATGAGCGTGAACATCACCTCGGGCACCCGCCTCCCGGCGTACGCGACGGCTCCGGGCCGAGTCCTCCTCTCGGACAGGGCCACCAAGGCCACCGCGGACACTCTGGCCTCGATCCGCTCCCAGGGCTACGCCCTGGTGGACGAGGAACTGGAAGAGGGCCTCCGCTCCCTCGCGGTCCCGATCCGCGACCGTTCCGGCAGAGTCGTCTCCGCCCTGAGCACCGCGATGCACGCCAGCCGCCACAGCCTCCGGGAGTGCGTGACGGACCTCCTCCCCGAACTCACGACCACAGCCACCCGCATCGAGTCAGACCTCCACACCGCCGCCCGCTTCACCCACGTCCCCCTGACCTGACCCCCACACCCACCCGACCCGTATCCGGTACGCTGACGCCTGTGGTCCTCCCAGACCACGGGCACGATGCTGCTTGCGTCCGATGCCACTGCCTTCGTAGCTCAGGGGATAGAGCACCGCTCTCCTAAAGCGGGTGTCGCAGGTTCGAATCCTGCCGGGGGCACTGACTGCACCGCAGGTCAGAGAGCTGAAGGCCCCCCGTTCCGTTCGAACGGGGGGCCTTTCTCACGCCCAGAGTCCACAAAGAGTCCACATCCCCATTGGATCATTCACCCGGACGGGGTAGTGGCATCATGCATATATCCGTTTACAGTTCTGGTGCGAGGGCTGGCGTCTCCCCACGTGCGCCAGACGCGCGCTCGCGTACATCCTGCGTGCCACCGGCGGGGAGGCCGGTCACGTAGGCCGAGGCCCCTGCCGTGTATGTCGGCGGGGGCCTCGTGCAAGTCCAACGTAGACCGCCCCGCCCTGGAGTTCAGGGCGGGGCGGCATGCTCTGAGCGGATCAGAGCGCGGGCGGACGGGGCGGACGCGCGGACGCCCCTCGCCGCCCAGGCCCTCAACCTCGAGGGCCGCCATGTTGGGGGGTGGCGCACATCCCGGGTTTCCCTCCCCCAGCAAGATCATGCAATTTGCCTGGCCAGGCAAAGACAAGAGGGCAAGATCGTTACAGCGTTAGCGGGTGCCGATTGACCCGATGCCCGACTGGGTGCTTCCCCGACGCCGGGAGATCGGCAGGCGCATTCGAGCGGCCCGCCTCGCCGCCAACCTCACGCAGATGCAGCTCGGCCACCGCGTCGGCCGCGACCACCGCACCATCCACCGGTGGGAGTACGCGCAACGCGTGCCCGACCTCGAGGACTTGCTGCTGCTGGCCGATGCCGTCGGAGTCCCGCTCGCCGAGTTAGTCAGGTGAGCGGCCCGCCCCGCGGGGGATTTCCGGGACGGGCCGCTCGGGAACCGATGCCGGCGCGATCGGCGACACACCGGCACCGGGGGTCACTGACGCACGTCGGACTGGCTAGTCGGGGCTGGCGTCCGCCTGCACGGCCTGCTGTGCCGGTAGATCGTGATGCCGGGCCCAGACGCCGACGGGATGTCGTGCTTGGTGTAGTCGTCGGCCCCACGAAGGGGCTTGTCGCAGCGCGCGCAGCGTTTCACGACTGCCCCTTCCGGAAGGCGAGGCGGCGCAGCACGATGCCGACCTCGCACGAGGTCTCCTGCGTGATCCCGTCCCCCGCCCGCTTGTCGGTCCTCCGGCCGCACTGCTCGCAGTCCTCCTCGCAGTGGGTGAAGAGGGCCCGCATGGCGCGCTCGCCCGCATGCAGTGGGCAGGACCGTGGGAACCAGCGCATCGGCGATGTGGACCCGGACAGCTCGGTGAGGCGCTCGCCGAGGTCGACGGCCGACGCCCCGGTCAGCGGGTCCTCACCGCTGCCCCAGACGCACACGCGGCCGGCGACCTGGGCGTCGGTCAGCGTGGCCAGGTCGGGCACCGCGAGCAGCTTTACGGCCCGCGAGTGCGGTTCTTCGGTGGTGGTGGTGCTCATCTGCTACCCCTCGTGGATCTCGGCCCAGACCTCGGGAGCGTCGGTCGTGTCGCTGCTCCCCCAGTGGTCCGCGCTGGCGAGTGCGGGCATGAGCGCCCGCCAGGTGGCTATGTCTCCCGGGTCTGGTGCTGTGGCGTGGAAGCGCGTGCGGCCGTTCACCACGAGCGGGCGCACGGGCTCTTGGAGCGCGCGTTCCAGCGCGGTACGCAACGCTGCTGCTCGCAGGCTGATAGGCACAGCACATCCCCGCTCTCGTGCGAGAGAATGACTCTCGTACGAGAGTAGCGAGAGCAGCACTACTCTGTCACGCAGGTCACACAGAAGGGAGGCGGACAGTGAGCACCGAGCCGCCGCTGTACCTGCGCGTAGCCGACGAGCTGCGCGCCCTCATTACGACCGGCGAACTCCCGCCCGGGGCCCGCCTCCCATCCGTCGCTGACCTGATCCAGCAGTACGGCGGCAGCAACTCCGTGGCCAGCCGGGCGTACAAGGTGCTCGTCGATGACGGCCTGGTCGTGAGTCGTCACGGCGTCGGCCACTACGTCCGTGGCCCCGAGTCGCCCGAGCTGCTGGTCCGCCGGCACCGCCGCCGCTCCGAGGACAGTCCGTTTGCGCAGGGCGCCGCCGAGCAGGGCAGCGTGGGGACGTGGCGGCACGAGTCCACCACCGAGCAGGCCTCCGAGACGGTGGCCGCCCGGCTCGGCATCACGCCCGGCGACCCAGTCATGCACACCTCGTACGTGTACCTCGCCGACGAGCGGCCCGTGCAGCTGGCCGAGTCGTGGGAGCCGCTCGCCCTCACCGGGCAGTCCCTCGTGGCCCTGCCCGAGGTCGGGCCGTACGCCGGCGTCGGCGTGGCCGCGCGAATGCGGGTGCTGAGCATCGAGGTTGGTGACCCGGTCGAGCGGGTGCGTGCCCGCCTTGCCACCCGGCAGGAGGCGCAGGCCCTCGGCATGACGCCGCCCGGGCCGGTCCTCGCGGTCGAGCGGACGTACTACGACCAGGCCACCGGCCGCCCGGTGGAGACGGCGGACGTCGTGATGCGCGGGGACCGGTGGGTGGCCATCTACGGACAGACGCCCTGAGGCTCCTAGAGGCGGCGGCGATCGCCGAGAATCACCGGCGGGTTGTTGGGCGAAGGCGAGGGCTCGGGCTGGGGCGCTCCGTCGCGGCGGCAGATCAGTGCGTCGGGGTCCCACGAGGGCGCTTGCAGGCTGTACCCGTCGGGGCAGTCCGGGCCCGGCGGCCCTTGCTCGCCACGGGGGCCTTGCTCCCCCTGCTCTCCCTGCGGGCCCTGATCGCCTGCCGGTCCTGCTGGTCCGGATGGCCCGGCCGGACCGTCCGCACCCGGCGACCCGTCCGCGCCTGCGGCCCCGTCCTCCCCGGGCTCGCCGTCCTGGCCCGGCGTCCCCGGCGTGCCGTCCTCCCCGGGCTGTCCCTCGGCGCCCGGCGAGCCGTCCTGTCCCGGACTCCCCGGGGCGCCCTGCGGGCCGGGGATAGGCACTGGCACCTCGGCTCGGTCGGGCAGGTTGTCCACTGCTACGGAAGGGTCAGGGGCGACGGGCGTCTGCCCCTCGCTCTTCACCTGCGCGCGCAGCTGCCGCACGTCCGTCGCGAGCGTCGACACAGCCTCGCCTCTGCGGTTCGCCTCAGCGACAGCGTCCTGACGTGCGGTCGTCTCTGCGTCGATACGGCCCCAGATGATGACGACCGCGCCGGACAGGGCGACCAGCCAGCACAGCACCGCCAGGGGGCGCCAACGGCGGGCCAGCGCCCGCTCTGTCCGGGTCACGGTTGTCCTCCGTGTTGGGTGATGATGCTGCGCAGCCGAGCAATCTCGGCCTGGTCGGCGGCGCGCAGGCTGGCAGCCTCGGCCAGCTCCTTGTGAAGCTCGGTCACCTTGGCGTCAAGGCGGTCCCGCTCCTCTTGCAGGTTGTCGGTGAGGCTGCTGTAACCGGTGAGGGCGTTCTCGCCCCGCTTCCCGAGGTACGCCACCACGCCACCGACGACCGCGCCTACGCCCACGAGCAGGCTGCCGAGGGTGGTGGCGTCCAACACGGCTCCTAGACGCCGCGCGCCAGAGAGGCGCTGTTCTTGGTGCCGAACGCCCGCGCCAGCATCCCCTTCAGCACGGTCCCCGCCGCCGCCACACCGGCCGCGGCCATCGTCTCCCAGAAGCTGGCGCGGAACATGTCGGCCGGGCCCGCGGCCACAGCCACACCGCCGGCCGTGACGACGAACGTCGCCATGGTCCGCTCGGCGAGGTCTCTCGCGTAGGTCTTGGCCGTCTTCACGACGGTCTCAGCGTTGGGCAGGTTGAGTTCGGACATGGTGTGCCTCTCACTTCGGGGTGTCGGCGACGTCCAGGCGGACGTCGATGGATTCCACGGCCTCGGTGACCGCGGCGCGGACCGTGGCCACGAGGGCGTCCACGTCCACGGCCGCGTCGATGCGGCCGAGCGCGTTGGCCATGGCGGTGATCGCTGCCGTCTGTGCGGCGTCGTTGGCCTGGAGGACGCGCAGCCGCTTGCCCATGTCGATAAGCAGCGACGCGGGCGCCCAGTGCTCGTTGCCCGGGGACCAGTCGGCCGGGACGCCGATCACGCCGTCCGTCTTCCACAGCATGGCCACGTCGGTTTTGGTCAGCGGCATGTCTTCCTCCTCGGTCTTGGGGCGGGGCGCCCCGGCTTTGGCCCAGGCATAGACGGCATCGCCGGGGCACGATGTGGCGTAGCTGTCGCGGTGCCCGCCGAGCCACGTCCCGGCCCGGCCCTCCTTGCGGCAGTAGTCGATGGCGTCGCGCGCGCCGTGCAGCTGCTCGTCGGTCGGCTTGGTGAGGCCGGAGGAACCGACGAGGAGGAGCACCGCGTAGTCCTGGTTGTTCAGCGTGGTGCTGCCGTTCGCGGAGTTGCGGCGTCGCAGGCCACGGCCCTCGTACACGTAGCCGTGGGTGCAGACGGCGAACGAGTAGCCGATGTCGGACCAGCCGTTGCCGTCCATGTGCTGGGCCTGGATCTGCCGCACGTAGGCGGCGCATCCGGTGTGTGGCCGGTCCGCGTACGGGGTGCCGAGGTAGTGCAGCTTCACGCCTCGGCGGCTGCCGCTGTAGAGGGTGGCGCCGTTGGGCATGCGGTAGTCCCGGGCTCCCCACTGCGCGCGCGTCACGAGCTTCATCACGGTGTCCTTTCAGAGGAGTCGGGCGTAGCGGGGTGCGCCGCCGATCGAGCCGCCGCCGCCGAACTTCCCGCCGGTCGTCGCCCCTGCCGTGCGGCGCACTTGGATCTGCACCTTCAGCAGCGAGGCCGCCCGGTACGGGGTCAGGTCGAGAGTCAGCGCGGGCAGCGTGTAGGCGAACGTGGCCGGCACGCTGCCGCTGGCGACGACGATGGAATCGTTGAACACGACCTGCCACTCACCGCCGGTGTTGACGCTGGAGACCTGGTCGCCGATGAACACGAGGCCGAGGGAGAGTTGCGCGGTGCGCGGGGACATGACCGTTTCCCACAGCGTCGCGAAGCTGGTGGTGTCCTCGAACACGAACGTGTGCAGGCTCGTCGGGTAGAACGGCAACTCGTCCCGCTCCCACCCTGCCCGCTGGAGCCCGGCCACCGTGTTCTCCAGCTCGGCGAGCCGCTGGAGGAAGTCCACGCTCTTCCGCACCTTGGGCACGTCACACCCCCACGCACGTCAGCCGGATACGTTCGGGCCCGTTCACCGCGGTGTTCTCGATGCTGACGATGCGCAGCACACCCTCACGGCCGGCGGGACTCTGCGGCTCGGGGTCGATGATGAACAGGCCCTCGTCGCCCACCTGGTACGAGCCGAACTGCGGGTCCGCGTCGGCGGCCACCTCGAACGTGGGCTGCGTCGTCGACCGAGACCGCGCGTCGAGGTCGGCGTTCGTCATGCCCTGCACCTGCGCCTCGTCGACCACCCCGTCATACGTGGTGACACCCTCAAGGAGCGGCCACCCCGAACCGATCAGGTCCGAGGCGGCGGCCGTCTTCACGATGCGTGCCTCGCCGGTGCCGGCGCCGAGCCCGGACATCTCCGTGACGAGGGACGTCCCGTCTTCCGGCCAGTCGTAGTCGATGATCGAGCCGTGGCCGCCGCCCTTAGAGAAGACGAGGCCGGACTCTGCCGCGGTCCGGCCGCGCCGCGGGTACCAGGCTCGGGCGCGCCGGTAGCGGGTCGGGGCCTGGTTGTTGGCCGCGCTGGTCCAGCCCACCTCTACGCCGAAGTCGAACCCGTTGTCAGCGGCAGCGAGTTCACCGATCGTCTTGTAGATCTCCGGCCGCTCATATCCGGGGTAGGTGACGGTGCGCGTGATGCCGTGGCCCGGGGCGGTCAGCGGGTCGATGTCGATGTTGACGTTGCCGCCGGTCTGGTCCTGCGCGTAGCGGAGCAGGCTCCACATGATGAACTTCTGGTCGGCGTACAGCAGTTGTCCGCCCTGGTCCACATAGGCCGGGTTGATCACCATCGACGCATCCGTGGACAAGGTCTTCTTGACGTAGCGGTGCTGGAAGTACGACAGAAACTCGGCGGCCTGGATGGACTTGCCGCCCTTCACCCGGTCCCTGGTCCAGACGATGCCACCCCACACGAGGACGCCGTCCCGGTCGACGTACACCGCGGTGCGGCCCGGGGTGCTCGCCGTCTCCGGGTCGAGCGGCAGCGTCTCATCCGAGTACGGGATCGTCCCGGACAGCTTGCCGATCCCGTTCAGCTCGAAGCTGTACGAGACGTTCGCGAGGGGCAGTTCCGCGAGCAGGGTATCCGTGCGCAGGTCACAGAACAGGTACGTGTACGTGTGCTCGGGCTGGGCCTGCGGGCCCGCGGTGAGCATCGCCGACAGCATCATCAGGTCGGTGGTCACGGGATCGGGGTCACCTCCAGCGTGCCGCCGGAGATCGTCGCCGTCGACGACGAGCCGGAGGAGATGTTCCACTGCGGGGTGATCGTGAGGCTGGCGCCCGGGGTGAGACCCGTGATGAGCCGCGTACGCGTGCCAGCGAGACGGCCGCCCGCCGCCGTGAGGGAGTTGAACGCGCTCGCCGTGATCGTCGTCGCGCCGGAGGCACGCCACGTGACGTGGCAAGTCGACGTCGAGGTGTTCGTGTTCTCGGCGTTCGCCGACACCGACACCCGCACCATCCCGGACGGCGGCACCGTCACCGTGATCGGCGCCCACGAACCCGACAGAAAGTCGACATAGGTGGCGACCACGTTGAACGGCGGGTTCGCCGCCTGCAGAGACGACGACGGCCGCAGGTACTCGCGCACCTGCCGCTTCGTACCCGCCAGCTGCCCCACCTCCAACACGTCCGTGTCAGTGAGATAGAGCGCCTGCCCCGGCGCCAGCCTCGGCGGCGCGTTGTTCGACGACACCGGGACGATGCCGCCCGCCGCCACCGAGTACTGCCTGAAATCCGTGATGTTCGCCGCCGCCACCGAAGCCTGCGACGGGCCGATCGCCAGCTCAGCGAGGAGCTGCGCATTCGCCGGCAGGGCCGGGCGCACCGCCGCCCCAGCGCTCGCGGCATAGGCACCTTGGATGATCTCAAGCCGCCACTCGTTCGCGCTGCCCGCGTACTCGGCGTCATACACCGAGGCGACCACCGCATCCTTGCGGTACTGACCGGCGCCGCCCGCCGGGGCGACGGTCAGCGTCACGTCGGCGTCGTTGGCGCACACGTACGTGCCGACGCCGCCGGTGTCGTGCTGGTCGATGTAGCAGAACCCGGCGCTGACGATGACCGTCATGTTCGGTGTCGCCGCCGCCCGCACCTTCAGCTGGTAGTTCGTGTACGACGGCTTGACACCCTGCCGGATCCGCATGGGCGTCGCCTCGTCCACCGCGAACCCGGGGTAGCTGAGCAGCGCGGTGAGCGCCAGGCGGTCATTGCGGGCCGGGTACGAGCCCGCCTGCATCCACGCCGGGGGGTTGATCACAGCCACGGTGTGGCCTCCTTCCTACAGGCTCGTGTCGCGCCAGGTGACAGTGAGCAGGGACGATTGGCCCGGGGCACCCGGCAGCGCCGAGCCCCGGTAAGCGAGTTCGTTCGAGCCGGGGTACAGCAGTGGCCACGCCGACCCCGCACGCACCCAGGTACGGCGCGGCGTCGAGCCCATGAACAGCACCGCACGGGTGCGGGTGTCGATCAGCAGGTACTCGCCGGGCTGAAGGGTGGCGTCGAGGGTGAGGATGCCGCCGCCGAGCTGCTCGATCGCCGGGTTCGCGACGGGACCGTCCAGCCGCAGAACCGGGTACGCGGGGCTGGCGCCGTCGTTGACGGCGGTCAGGCGGCCGGACTCGCCCGCGCTGCCGTACACGCGGTTGGAGCCCGCGGGCCTCGAGGACACCGACGCGTTCGGGGTGCCTTCCCAGGTGCCGCCGTTCGCGCCGTCGAAGTAGCCAGCCAGTGTCGTACCGCCGACGTGCGCCATCGCAGCGTCCGCCCACCAGGTGGCGGCCCCGGCCGCCGAGGTGGTAGCGACCGCGGACACCCGGTCAACGGTCTGCCCGGCCGGGACGGTGAATGAGCCGGATACGCGGGTCCACACACCGGGCTGGGCCTGCGCGAGGACAGACACCGTGCCCAGGGTGGTGGTCTGGTTCCGCCACCACAGCTCCAGCGCGCTGATACCCGTGACGGGGATCTTCACCCACACGCCGAACCGCACCAGGTTCCCGGCGGCCACGGGCTCGATGTTCCACGAGGTGCCGCCCTGCGACGAGGCGAGCGAGATGGCGTGCTGGACGCTGTACGCGCCCACGTACGAGTCGGTGCTGACCCGGGAGCGCGTGCTGTTGCTGCCGAACCCGGTCGTCTCCGTCGTGAACGACTCCTCGAAACTGGGGTTCAGCACCAGGTTGCGCACGGCCGCCCCAGCACCCGCGTACACCAGCGGGTAGGAGCGGCCCGCCGACGGGCTGTAGGCGGCCGTGGAAGCGCTCTTCTCCTCCAGCCCGTAAAGGTAGGGGTCGGCGCAGTACAGCTCGAGGGCGGCGTCTCCGATGCGCCAGAGGTACTCGGCGTCATACGGGATGTTGCGCTTCCTCACCTTGCCCCACACGAGGATGCCCTGGTCGAGGAACTGAAGCGGCGCGGGCTGCCGCTGAGGCTGCGTCGCATTGCGCAGCGCGATGGACAGGGCACGCAGATCGTCCGGGGTCTCACCGCGCAGCCCCAACTTCAGCTGGACCGTGCGGGGACCGGTGTAGTCCGGGCCGGTGTAGTCCCCGTGCTGGCCCGGCCGCTCCACATCCTCCGAGCGGATACCGGGCAGGTCGTCCAGCCCCTCGATCGCCGTCACCGAATACGGGCTTCCGGGGCCGAACGTGAGGTCGCCCCACTGGACACGGCCGAGTGCCTGCTGAGCCACGGTCACCGCCTCCCTACGAGGCCCTGCCACGACAGCGCGCGCAGGATGCCGTCCGGGGAGGCGTCCCCGCCGGACAGGTAGAAGTTGTTCGTCGTGTCTCCGGAGACGCCGCCGGAGTAGACCGCGGCGAGTTGTCCGGCCGAGGGCGTGGCGGACAGGGCACCGCCCACCCCGGACGCGGCGTCGAGTACGCCGGCCGCGACCGAGCGGGCCGCCTCCAGCACGCGGGCCGAACTCGACATGAGGCCGCCGCGCCAGCCCTCCATATCCATGACGCCGATCTCGGCGAAAGCGCGGGACGGGGAGCGGGTCTTGTGCGCCTTCTTGACCGTCGTCAGCATGCCGGTGGCGATCCGGCGCATGGTCTTTTCGATCGTGGCCTCCTGCGACCTGAGCCCGGCCACGAGGCCCTGCGCGGCGCGGATCCCGGCCGAGTACAGGGCGTCGCCCACGGTGTTACCGGTCGCCGTCGCGGCCCCGGCAAGCTGCCCCTGAAGGTCGTTGATCTTCTTCAGTTCGGCCGGGGTCGCCCGGGCCAGAGCCGTTGCCGTGGCACTGCCCGCATCCACCCCGGCGTCGGCGATCTGCTGGAGCAAGTCCGCCCGCAGCCCGGACTTCCGCAGCTTGGCGATGTTGGCCTGGAACTCCTTCGTCTTCTTCAACGCCTGCTGCAACCCGACCGTGATGGCGCTGACGCTGTTCACGTCGTTGCGGCCCTGCACGATGTTGGCCTCGTCGAGGATGCCCTTCGTGATGTCCGCGCGGACCTTGTCCCGGGACGCCGCCAGATCCTTGATCTTCTTCTCGACGGTGGCCAGCTGCTTGAACACGTTGTCCCGGGCCGTCACCTGCTTACGCAGTTCAGCCGTGGACTTCGCGAGCGACTTGCCCACCCCGGACCGCACATTCGCCGGGAGCGCCTTGGTGATGGACTCCAGCCGCGACCTGAGCTTGGCCGTCGAGTCGTCGATGCCGCGAATGAAGCCCTGGATCAGCAGCCTGCCCGCCGGGGTGAGGATGCGCGCGTCCTTCGCCGGCGGACCCTTCCAGCTGGTGAGCTTGCCCGTGATCTCGCCGAGCTTCCCCTTCACCGCGCCGACCATGGACGAGATGCCGTTGATGAAGCCCTGGATCAGAGCCTTACCGGCGCCGACCAGCGCACCGTTGAGGCTGCCGAGTGCCGCACGGGCCCGGCCCGGCAGTCCCCGCACCCAGGTGACCGCCGCAGAGATCTTCTGGCTGATCGCGTTCACCATCGACTGACCGGCACGCACCGCGGGGGCAACCATGCTGGCCGCGAGGTTGCCCAGCGCGGACAGCGCTCGACTGCCCATGCCGCGGAGCCAGGCGACCGCCTTCCCTACCGCCTCGCCGATCCACTTCCCGATCGCCGACGCCTTCTCGCTGATGAAGCTCGCGGCCTTGCCCACGCCGTTCTGCGCCATCTTCCAGGCCCCGGAGAAGTCCCCGGTCAACAGCTTGGCGATGAACTTCAGGACGGGCACGACGACGTTCGTGATCGTCCCAGCGAGCAGCGACGCAAGGATCCCGGCGAGACCAGCGATCAGCCCGATCAGGGGTTGGATGATCGGCATCAGCGCGTTCAGGATGATCACGACGAGTTTACCGAGCGCAGCCATGATCGGCGCGGCTGCGGCGAGGAGCTGCCCGAACGCGGCCCCCAGCGTGGCCAGGCTCGGCGCCAGCTGGACGAACAGGTCCGCCAGGATCGGCAGCAGGGTTTCCGCGAGCTGGCCGAGCAGGTCCGCGAACGGCTGCACGTAGGTGGGCATCTGCGCGAGGATCGGCGCGAGCGCCCCAAGCAGCGCATCAGCAACCTGCTGGAGGACCGGCGCGAGCGCCACGAACACCTGCTGCAAAGCCTCGAACAGCGGCATGGCCACAGGCAGCAGGGCAGTGATCAACTGGCCGAAAACTTCCAGCAGCGGCGACACCGCAACGATCAGTTGACCCACCGCGCCGGCCACTTCGTTCAGGACGGGGCCGAGTGCCTCGATGATCGGCTGGAGGGCGGCGCCCAGGGTCGTCACGAGTTCCTGCACCGGCGGCCCAAGCGTCGTCAGGATCGGGGCGATCGCGCCGAGCGCCGAGGCGAGGAGCGGGGCGACCGTCTGCCCGACGGTGCCCATCGTCTCGAACAGCGACCGAAGGCCGGACTGCACGCCCGCGGTGTTCACCATGTCGGCGATGGCCTGCGTGACGTCCCGGAGTACCGAGACCATCCCACCGCCGCCCTCGGGCACGGCCTTGAAAATGCCGCCGACGATCTCACCGACGTTGCCAGCCACTTCGAACAGCTGGCCGAGCAGGTCAAGCGCTTTGTCGATCGCCTCTTCCATCCGGCCCGACTCGAACGCCTTGCTGAGCCGTTCGCCGATCGCTGAGGCTTTCTCGCCTGCTGCCTTGGTCAGCCGCTCGAAGCTGGGGCCAGCCGCCGCACCGATCTGCCCCAGACCCTTGACCACGATGCCCGGGATGCCGGACAGGTTGTGCAGGCCCTTACTGGCGGAGCCGAGCGCCTTGCCCAGCGTGCCGTTTTCGGCCAGCTCCCGCGCCGAGGTAGACACGCCCTTGGCCATGTCGTTCATGGCCTTGCCCGAGGACACCAGGTTGGTGCGCAGGATCGGCAGCACTTTGGCGCCGGTGCGCTCCAGCTCCCCGGCGAGGCCCCGGAACACCTCGTTCTGCACGGCCTGCTGCATGTCCCGCAGGGCGGGCGCGGCATCGCGCACGGCCGTCGCGAACTTGGCCGCCTCGGGCGACAGGTTCTTCAGCGCCTCGTTGAACTCCTCGGCCTTGGAAGGGTCGAGTGCGGCCGACAGCGCGTCGTCCAT
The DNA here is from genome assembly GCF_042957035.1 of Streptomyces sp. NPDC008137. Classification (NCBI taxonomy): domain Bacteria; kingdom Bacillati; phylum Actinomycetota; class Actinomycetes; order Kitasatosporales; family Streptomycetaceae; genus Streptomyces; species Streptomyces sp. NPDC008137. The sequence goes on from NZ_JBIBHN010000027.1 coordinate 63,670, forward strand.
CCCGACGGCAGCGAGCTTCACCGCGCCGGACGCAAGCTGCATCGCAGCCATACCCGAGACAGCGACACCCGCCGCCGGGGCAACGTTCGCGAGGGTCTGTACGAGGCCGGCCGCGAGGGGCACGGCGGCGCCGATGCTGGCCGCCGCCTTCCCGACTCCCGCCAGGGCACCGGCTGCCGAGCCCGCCACGGAGGTGAGGCGGCCGAGCACGCCGGACAGGCGGTTGGGCCGGTCCTCGTCCACCTCGACGTCGATCCGGACGTCCGTGTCATCCACGCGGCGGGCCGCGGCGAGGAGTTCGTCCAGCTGCCGTGCCGCCGCCCGGGTGGACGCCTGCACGTTGACGTTCGGGTGGGTGTCGCTGAGCCGCTGCAGGTGGGGGGTCAGCTCGTTGATGCGGCGCATCGCATCGGCGACGGAGACGTCCACGCCGATGCGCTGGTTGGACAGTTCCTCGAGCTGCTGACGCACCCGCGCGAGGTCGCGGTCCACCTCATCGGAGTTCGCGTCGACCTGGACCTCGGGCAGGTTCGCGAGCAGGCCTTGCAGTTCGCGCTGTACCCCACCGCCGAGGGCCGCGCCGACGCTGGAGCCCTGCCGGGAGGCGTCGGCGATCGTGCCTTGCAACCCGTCGAGGTTGACCGCGAGATGGCTGACCAGGTTCGGCAGGTTGATGTCGTCAGCCACGGGTCACCTCCGGTTCATCGAGGCGAAGCCAAGGAGGCTCGCACCGTCTGCGGGTTCGGGTTCGCGCTGGCCACCGGACTGGTGGGCGGCCTGGTGCTGCTCGGCCAGCGTCATGAGCTGGCAGAGCGTCATGTCCCAGAAGTCGCCGGGAGGAATGTGGAGGGCACCGACTGCGAGGTAGTAGCACTCAGACCAGGGGAAACCGTCTCGACCGTCGCCCCGGTCTGCTCCGGGGCGTCGTCGTTTCCCAGTCCCTCCAGCGCCTTAGCGAACGCGGCCCGCCATGCCTCGACGTACCGCCCGAGCTGGCTGGGCAGCATCAGGTCTGCGAGGTCTGCGCCGTCGGTGCGGCGCCGGAAGGTGACGTCGCCAGAGATGCGACGCTCGCCCTTTGCGTCCTGGTGCTCGCGGAAGTGCGGTTCGAAGCCACCGGGGCCGAGGCATCCGGCACCGACCAGCTGCACGATCGGGCCGAATGCAGCGCCCTGGCCGGTGGCGTCGATCGCGTTCTGTACGGCCGCGACGGACCCATAGCGGGCCTCCAGCAGCGCCAGCGCCCGCATGGGGTAGCGGAGGGTGACTTCGGTCCCGTCGGACAGGGGAATGGTCCCTCCGTCGCCGAGCAGGTCAAGGCCTTGCGTCATGGTGGTGTCCCTTGGGTCAGTGCCGGGTTTCGGCCTGCGGATGGGGAGAGTTGACCGGGGCGGGCGCGCTGAGCGAGGACGCGCCCGGCCCGGGGTCTTACGGGGTCGCGGCGGTCGGGATCGCTACGGCCGTCTCGTTGATGTCGATGTCGATCCAGTCGCCCGTAGAGATCAGCGGGACGCAGCGCGCCTCGTTCTCGATCGTGCGGTAGTCCTCTTCCGCCAGGCCGAGGCCGGGGAAGCTGGACATGACGCACTTGAGGAGGGAGAAGTGGACGTCACCGCCGACGATGTCGCCGCCGCCCGTCGGGGTCTTCCCGACGAGCTTGTACGGCAGGGGCTTGGCGCCGCGCTGCAGCTTCCACTTCGACGACTCTGCGGTACCGGTGCCGGAGTCGGTGACGGTGGAGTCGATCAGGGCGACGAGCACGTCCAGCGACAGCTTGGCGTGCGGGTAGCTGACGCTGATGTTCGAGATCGTGGCGTCGGAGTCGAGCAGGCCGTTATCGCCCCGCAGCTCCTTCACTTCGACGTCGCCGGAGATCTCCATCGACTTGATGCCGGGCACGTCGATGCCGGCGCCGTACGAGGGTGTGCCGCCCTCGGGGTCGGAGATCAGCGGGAAAATCTTTGCGTCCTCGACCGCGTAGAGCTTGGTCACTCGGGAGATGGCCATGATCGGGTTCCTTCCTGGTGCCGGGGTTCGGCCCGGTTACGTGAGGGGCGGGGTGTCGACTGCGGGTTCGGGAACGGTGGCCGTGGGACAGCCGGGCAGGTTGGGAGGTGGCCCGGCGTCCTGCGGCACGATCAGCCCGTCAATGGCCCACCACGTGGTGCCGGGGCGGCCGTCGGTGCCGTGGACGGCGACGGCCCCGTGGGTGACGGCGACGGTCTCCCCGATCAGGGCGACGGTGGCTCCGGGGCGGGGCGGCCAGTGCGGGCCGAGCGCGGCGAGCACCTCGTCCCGGGGCAGTTCGGTGTAGGTGACCTTCACGACGGGATCACCTCCGTGCGGCGCATCTCGCGGTGCACCTCAACGGTGATGGACTCGCGCAGCTGGTTGTCCGCCACGGGGAACCGGTCGATGTCCTGCACCCGCACCGCCGTCACCTTGCTGGGGGCCTCCGGCAGTTGGCAGCCGTGCAGCGCGGCGGCGAGCACCTCGGCGAGCCCGTACCGCTCGGCGTTCTTCGCGAGCCGCGTGTTCACTTTGGTGCGGGCGGGCTGGATCAGGTCCACGGTGAGGATCTCGACGACGGACAGGTCCGCATCGGGGTCGCCGAAGTCTCCGTTGGCGATGCTGTTGAGGCGGATGTCCTGCCGCTGGATCACGCCGTACGGCGGGGCCTGCCCGGTGCGGGGGCCCTCGCGGAAGAACGGTACGCCGGAGCCGAGCAACTCCAGCCGGGCCTTGATCGCGCCCTCGGTAGTGGCGGCCATCAGCGCCTACCGATCTGCGAGGCGTGGACCCGCCAGAAGATCTCGGACATCTCGATCGCCGGGCGCAGGAACGGCTGTGCCCTCGTACCGGGGTGGTTGACCTGCGCGACCGGATGGGCGGCGCCCGGCCAGTACAGCGCCTGCTTGTACCGGGGCTTGATGACGTGCGGGGCGGTGCCGTACTCGACGGCCGCCGCGTAGTTCACGTTCGTGCCGATCACGTATCCGACGGAGCGGCCCGAGCCCTCGGCCCGAGACACGATCGAGGAGCGCAGCCGGCCGGTGTCGACCGGTGCCCGGCGGCGCGCCTCGTTCTGCACGTCCACGCGGGTGCGGTCCACGGCTCGCTTCACGTCGTCCGACATGCCGCCGATCCAGCGGCGTAGGCCGCGCTCGGCGGCACGGGTGTTGATCTGCGTCGACACCGAGGTACCGAGCCGCAGACGGGAACGGGACCGGAAGCGCGCCATCACACACCGCCGATCAGGTTGTAGCCGCGGTTCAGGTAGCCCGCCAACAGGGCGTCTACCTGCGTCGATCCGGTCGACGACGACGGGGAGACGACGCCCGACGCCTCGTCGTCGCTGTCCTCGATGGCGACGTTGTTGCCCTCGTCGTCCACGTCGAGCCCACCGTCCGGGGCGTCCCCGTCGGTCGGCGTGGCCTCGGCCTGGAGGTGCGCGGCGAGCAGCGCGCAGGCCTGCCCCACCAGCAGCGGCACCGCGTCGTAGCCGAACGAGCCGACCACCTTCACCTGCTCAGCGCCCCACCGCTCCCACAGGCCGAGCCAGCCCCCGTTGTACGACTCCGCCCCCACCACGAGATCGTCGTAGCCACCCCACGCCAGGTGCACAGCGTCGATCTGCCCGAGCACCGCCGACGAGGTGACCCGGTACGACGAGGCCGGCAGGCCGGGTTCGTCGTCGGCCTCGAGCACCGGCATGACTGCGGTGACCGTACGGACGCGGCGCGGGAGGATGACCAGTCCCCCCGCCGCCACGTCCGCTACCACCGCCCGGTCAGTTGGTTCGAAGAGCTGCTGTGTGTACCGCTCGATGCCCTCTTGGGCAGCCGTGATCCACGCGGCGACCTCGGCGTCAGTGCCGGTGCACCCCGCGTCTCTCGCGGCCTGGATCGAGCAGTACGCCATGGGTCAGCCCTGCTCGCTGTCGCCCTGCTCGGACTCCTCGGCGGCGTCCAGCTCGCGCTTGACGCCCTCGGTGACCAGTCCGCCCTTGGCGACGATCTGTCGGGCGATGCCGCCCGGGTGGGAGTGGACGACGGGCCCGGTCGGTGCGCCGGTGCCGCCAGCGTCGAGGGCGCGGAACGCGTCGGATGGGGCCGTCTGGCCGACCTCCCACCCTTCGCCCGCGCTGTACTGCTGCGTGCGGACGACGGCCGGGTTCGGCTGCTCGGGGGTCTGCTCGGGATCGGGGGACTTGCTGCCTCGTGTGGCCACGATGGCTCCTCACATGGGTGTGGATGACGGCGAGGTGGGCGCGGCCGGGGGGCCAGCCGCGCCCGGTATCAGGTCGCGGCGGCGAACGTGATCTTCACGAAGGCAGCCGGGGTGTGCACCGCGACGTTCGCCCTGCGCTCGGCGAGGATCACCAGCGTGTTCGCGGTGAAATAGTCCGCGTGGCTGTCGGTCATGAGGATCGTGATCCCCTGCCGCTCCCACAGCGTGGCCCCGGTACGGAACCCGCCGAGCAGCGCGGTGCCGGCCGCCATCGCCACGGTGGTGACGACGGTCAGGCCCCACAGGCGCGTCGGCGCGCCCGGGTCGGTGACGTTGGCGATGACGCGGAACTGGCCGTTCGCGTCCTCGTCCAGCTCGATGTCCTGCCAGTCCATCGGGTTCATGACCACGGCGGTCGGCGGGTACAGGGCGAGTTCACCCTGCGTCTTCGCCTTGCGGACAGTGATCAGCTTGACGTCCGTCGAGCCCACGCCGGGCTGATACGAGCCGATGCCGGGCGTGGTGAGGATGCCCTGCATCTGCGTCGTTCCGTTGCCGGTGAGGATCTCCCGGTCCAGCTTGAACTCGAGGCCGTACGTGAGGCGCCCGTTGATGTAGCCCATCAGCTGGGAGTTGTCGTCGGCGGCCTGCCGGGTGATGGGCACCCAGTGCGCGACCGTCTTGAGCGTGGTCGTGATCAGGTCGAACGTGAACGGGCCCGACTTGGGCTTGTCCGCGCCCTCAGCGACCACCGCGGCGTTGTTCCACGTGCCGCCACCGGTGACCGGGCCGGACGTGTCCCGCATGTACTCCAGCGTCGTACCGTCCGACGTCTGCCGGTCCAGCAGGTTCGCCACCAGCAGCGGGAAGTCCGGGTTCTGCGGGATGATCCCCGGCACCCGAGTGTTCTGCTGCGGCTGCGTGCCCGTGGTGACGGTGCCGGCCGGGGCCGCGCGGTGCTCGACGGCGAACTTGCCCTGCTTGCCGTTCGCCCGGAAGTTCTCCAGCGCGGCGGAGCGGACGAAAGCTTCGGCGGCCGACACAGGGTCGGGGTTGCCGCGCTCGTCGGGCTGCATGCCGGGCTGGACGCGGGTGTCGGGGTCCGGGTCACCGGCGGGGAGCTGCGCACCGCGGAGGGCCCGCAGTCGGGCGTCCCTCTGGTTGGCCTGCTCGATCTGCGCGGTGACATGGTCGGCGCGCTGGAGCAGCTCGGCCATGTCGCCGTCGTAGTCGGGGTCCTGGAGCAGGCGAACGATCTCGTCGCGCTGCTCGGTCAGGGTCGGGGCGCCGCCCTTGATGGGGTAGATCGGCCGTCCGTCGCGGCGGCGACCGATGGGGCGGATCTTCGCGAAGTTGCTCACCGCGAGTCCTCTCGGTCCGTGGACGGCGCACAGCCGCCCAGTTGTCTGGGTTGCTGCGGTCCGTCTGTCACGGCCGGTGGATCGCGCCCGGCATGCTCGCGGCTTTCACGTCCGGTGCGAGCGGCCCGGATGGGGGGAGGGTAGAACGATCACGGGTGTGTCTGTTGGTGGGGGCTGCAATTCGCAGCGACGACGGGCGTCTACCGGCGTCGTCGGCCACCGCCCGTCCGGCCCTTCCTCGCGGGGAGGGAGCGGAACGAGCGGCTGTTTTTCGCCCACCGGCGGGCCCACGGCATCTTGCGAGCGAACGCCCACCTCCACTGTGCGCGGGACCGGAACGGCATCAGGCACCGCCGACCGTCGTCAGCCGCAGCAGCGCCGCGCGCCGGGCCCGCTCCTGCATCTTCTGGTCCTGCTCGGCCTCGGCTGCCCGGCGTTCCTGCTCCTCGCGGATCCGGTCGGCGATCGTCGGCGCGTCGACCTCGGCGTACAGCTCGCCGAGCGCGCTCCTCACGGTCTTCAGCTTGCTGCCTGGGACGGCCGCCATGCGCGCGGTGATCTGTGAGACCTCGACGAGGCGGGCACCCTTGATGTTCGCGAGCACCTTGTCCCGGTCCTCGTCGCTCATCTCGGCCAGCTTCTTCCAGTCCGGCAGATCAGTGCGAACGAACCCCACGGACAGCTCACCTGCCGACCCGGACCGGGCCATGGTGCGCGCGTCCCGCCCGGCGGCGGTGTCGTCGTACCTGCCCTTGATGTACAGGCCGTCGTCCCGCTCCTCGGCGCTGAACGTCCCTACCGGCTGCATGGGGCTGTGCATGAAAAGCAGGGCGTACGAGCCCTTGAGGCCCTTCCGGAACGCCTTGGGGTGGAAGGTGGTGCCGTAGGAGTCGACGACGCCGTATTGGCAGGCGCGGCCGTCGAACGTGCCGTCCTCGCCATCACCAACGCGGAACTCGATCTCGTCGAGACTGCGGAACTCGATCTCGGTCACTGGCCGTTCTCCTTCGCTGTCTTGATCGCGTGCTCGGCGTAGACCTCGGCCACGCCGTCCATGACGTCCCGGTGGGAGCTGCTGAGGGTGGGGGCGTAGCGGTACACGACGCGGTTCTGCTTGTCGCGGCCGTCGTACTCGTAGACCACCTGCCCGTTCCCGAACGTCATCAGCTTGGGCAGCTCGCCGTCCGGGTCGGGCCGTACGGCCACGTCCGCCTTACCGTCGAACGGGCCCCGCCGGACCTCCTTGAAAGGCACGCCGGGCGGGCAGTACGCGCCCTTGTACTGGGCGTGCCCGGCGGGCTGGAGGATGGCGCGGACCTCGCCGCGCAGCAGCGTCGCCATAGTCAGGACTCCTCGAACTCGAACGTCAGCGCACACCGGCACTGAATGGACTGCGCGGCCGGGGCGGTCGGATCCGCCGGCCACCGGGATTTCGTGAGCGTGAACCGCTTGTTCATCGGCGCCGACCGGCCGTTCTCCTGCCGGTGCGTCTCGCGCGTGCGCTGGTCGTTGGTGGCCAGCCACATCTTGCGGGTGGCCCCGGCGTCGAGGGCGGCCAGGAACGAGGCTTGCGAGTAGCCGCCGACGGTCTCTGTGCGGGCGATCATCGTCGCGCGGTAGTCGGACAGGTTCGTGAACACCCGCTGTATCCGGGCCCGCAGCTCCGGCACCGACTCGCCCTCAGCGACACCGTGCGCGAGGAGCTGCGACCGAAGAACCTGCTCCGTGGTCGCGGTGACCTGCCCGGCCAGCTCCTCAATCCGGTCGTCCAATGCGGCAGTCACGAACGGCTCGTCGAGGTCGAAGCTGCCAGTGATCGAGGTGCCGCCGCGCTTCCACGCCCGCTCGACGAACGGCCGCAGCAACTCCCCCGTACGCCGCCGCCAGTACCGCGGGTCGAACAGGTCCCGCAGCGCGATTCGCTCCTCCCACCCCTCCGGCCCGGTCGCCACGTCCATGTCGGTGAGGCGGGCGGCCGGCACCTGCTCGGGGTCGGGCGGGGCGAGGGTGAGCTGCTGTTCGCGGGCGAGGGCGCAGGCCTGTGCCCGGGTCTCCTCCAGCCATGCCGCGCTGCGCTCGGGCTTCTTCATCAGCCGATCGAAGTCCCTCAGTACCCGGTCCCGCTGCTCTCGGGCGAGGGACTGCACGGCGCGGCGCCCCGTGCCCTCCAGCTCGTCGTACGCGGCATTGATGTCGCTCAGGGACGGGGACGACGGGGCGTCGTCGGCTCGGGCCAGACGGGGCGTCGGACGTGCGTCGACCTGCGGCGGCGGCCCGCCGAGGAGACGCGCCAGCGCCGCCTCTACGGCCCGCTCGACGACGGCGCCGACGTCGGGCGTCGGCTGCGGCAGACGGGAGAAGTCCGCGTCCCACGACCGTGCCCCATCGGTGCCAGCCGCGCCCTGCACGGGGGCGAACTGCGCCCGGTACGGGGTCAGGGTGTGGGCGCCGATGCCGTCGGGGAGCGGGTCGAGGCCGAGGACGGCTCGGGCCTCGTCCACGGTGGTGATATCCGCGTACATCGAGGCCCTGGTGCGGTTGGCCACCGAGTCCTGCGCCTCTTGCAGGGCCGCCACCGTCGACAGATCGAACTGCGCCTCCTCGGTGTCCGAAGGCAGCATGCGCAGGTCGATCTCGGACCCGATGACCTCCAGCTTCCCCGTGATCGTGTCCGACCAAAGCGTGGCGCGGGCGGCAGCGCGGTTCTCGTACGTGGTCCCCGCGCTCAGGTAGTCGTGGGGGACGCCGAACGCAAGCATGACCTCGGCCGCGTTGGCCATACGCGACTCGAGGTACTCCATCTCCTCTGGCGTGAAAGTCAGCCGCTCGACGGCAATGCCCTTCCCGCCGGACTGGCCGCCCGCCCCGGGCTGCGACCGGACGAACAGCGTCTTGCCCGCGTTCTCCGGGCCCTGCATCGAGGAGCGGTACGCCGCCTTGGTGGCCGCGAAGTTCTGTTCGTCCATGTCGCCGACGTAGACGACGTTCGACGGCCGGGCACCGTTGGCGTAGCTGGAGCGCTGCCACTCCCGGGCGTAGGCGTCCATGTCGACGGCGTGCCGAGCCGCGCGCCACGGGGCCAGGCAGCCCAGAGGGTCCCAGGGGTGCGGGTAGCGCAGCCACAGCATCTCCTCCGGCAGGACGGGCACCTGCGTGCCGTCCGCCCTGCGGATCATGAACCCGATCACGTTCGCCGTGGTCGGCCGTTGCGCAAGCGGCTTGTCCACGATGACGTCGACCTGATCGAACACGAGGTGCATCTCGGTGACGTCACCGAGGCCGGTCTCACCTCGGTCCAGCCACACGAACGACTGGCCGGCCAGCTCCAGCTGCTGCAGCAGCAGCGACTTGAAGACGCGGGCGGACATCAGCTCGTTGGGACGCTTGTTGAAGAGCTGCGCGACAGGGTGCGGCTCGATGGCCTCGCCGTCCGGGCGGCGGACGACGAGCGGCACGGATGACCCGTTGTCGGCGATCGCGGCCACGCACCGGTACGCCACGGCCGAGTTGGCGTAGCCGCGGGCCTCGGCGTCCAGAGCCATCGTGAGGGACTGCTGCCCGCCGACGGACGCGACGGTGATCGGGGTTCGGTCGCGCAGGGTGTCCAGCGCGCCGGCGCGGGTCTCGGCTGCTCGGCGTAGCGCTCGGTTCCTGTACTGGCTCACGTCGTCCTCCTCAGGCGACCGCGGCGAGGTTGCCCGCGGGCGCGAGCATGAGATCGGTGAGGGCCCACACGTACGCGTCGAGCCGGTCCGGGGAGGCATCGCCCGGCACCCACGTGGTCAGCTGCTCTTCCAGCTCGGGGAGGCTGCTGACGATGTGCGCGGACAGCTGGTCGGTGAGCGCGGCCACGGGCTCGGCACGAGTGAGCTTGCCTCGGGTGGCGTGCACGGTGCGGTAGTTGACGGTGGGGTCGACCTGCCGGACCACTGTGCCGATCCACTCGCCGCCGTTGTTGACCTCGGCCACGATCGCGTCGGCCCGATGCTCGTGGTACGCCCGGATCGCCTTGCGTGCGGCCTCGATCGGCGGCATCCGGCCGGACAGATCGTCGAAGGCGTAGCCGTGCTGGCGCAGGAACCCGTTCTTGTCGGGGATGTACTGCTGGCCGAGCCCGGCCACGATGATGCCCATCTCGTCGGCCTCGTCGGTCGACGTGGCGGCGGGGTCCATGGCGACGACGACGCGGGTCATGGGGGGTGTGGCGCCGACGCGGGTGGTGTCGAGGCTCTCCATGGACCACAGGGCGCCCTCGATCGTTTCGAGCAGCACGCCGTCCAACTCCTGTGCCTCGGTCCTGGTGCCGGCGTACTTCCGGATCAGGTGGAGGCGCTGTTCCTCGGGCAGGTGGATCGCGTCGCGGGTCCGGCCGCGGGTGACGGTGGTCTTGGGACTGCGGGTCAGCTCGATCAGCTCTGTGCGCGGCTTGGGCGTGGTGCTGCCGATGTAGTGGGGGTTCGGGCCAATACGGAGGCCCATCTCCGAGTGCGTGATGGCGTCCTTCAGCCGTCGCTGCGCGGCGACCTCTTCCATCCACACGAGGCAGCGGTTACCACCGGCTCGGAGACGTTCGACGTCGTCGGGGGTGTGGCTGCCGAACAGCTTGGCCTCAGCGCCGCCCGGCCAGCGCGCGAAGGTGCCGCCCACGGTGGTGCGGAGCATGACGCGGGGGTCGTGGGCCTTCAGCCCGGACGGCCCGTTGACGCAGGCCTCGACGGCGTCTCCCTGTGTGGGGGCGATGATGGCCATGCGGTGGCCGCCGGGCAGGCGCGGGTCGCACGGGGGGCCGTTGACGTGGGCGACCATGTACCTCGCGCATCCGTCGGTCTTGCCCGTGCCGCGCCCGCCGAGCTGGAGCCACCAGCCGAGGGTCTCGATGTGCTCGGGCGGCACCTGCCACGGGTACGGGGTCCACTTCCCCCACCGCTTGTGCCACAGCCGGTCCGCCAGCTCGGCCTCGAGCAGCTCAAGCTCGGCCGGGGACATCCCGGCCAGCTTGGCGTCGAGGTCGGCGTGCACTGTGCGGCTACTCCCATTCGTAGTACGGCTGGTCGGGTCCGGTGTTGCGGCGGTGGATCATGCGGACGCTGTGGCCGGGCTCCAGCTCGCACGTGATGGACGGGTCGTTGGGGTACGGCGGGCAGGCGGCCGGCGCCTCGACGGGCGGCTGTTCGGGTTCCTCGGCGGGGGGTTCGTCCGGCTCGGGGTTGGGGTCCGGTTCGGGCTGCGGGTCCTCGACGGGGGGTTCGGGGGCGGGTTCGGTCATGTCTCCTCCAGCTGTGCGATCTCGTCGGCGAGGGCCTTGATGCGGGCGGTCATCTCGTCGGTGACGGTGACGTTGGCCTTCACGGGGGCGTACAGGCCGAGCAACTTGGCCTGGTGGTCGAAGAGCTTGACGAGGGCCTCGTTCGCGCGGACGTCGCCCTTGATGACCTTGGGCATCAGGGCGTCGATGGCGATGCCGAGGTTGGCGAGCTGTTCGCCGAGGTACTCCCCGTGCGCCTCGGCGGCCTTGGCGGCCAGCTCGGCCACGCCGCGCTTCCACGCCTGGTAGACGTTCTTGACGTCGCACTCGAGGCGGGCGGCGATTTCGCGGAACTGGAGCTTCTCTTGGGTACGCAGGCGTACGACCTCGTGCTGCCGCACTAGGCCGAGATCGTGGTCCGCGTGCCGCCGCGCCATGTCACCTCCCTGGGCAGGAAGGTACGGATTTTCGGGCGGGCAGGATCTTGGGGGCTGCAATTCGCGGGCATGACGACGCCCCGTCGACCTGCGTCGGCGGGGCGTTGAGGTGGTGCAGGTGGTCAGCCGTGTTGGCCAGGCACGGGCCCGTTGTAGCCCTCGGGGATGTACGTGACGGTGACGCGCCGTCGGCGGGCGGCGAGATAGAACGGCGTCCACAGTCCGACGGTGCAGATCAGCATCGTCCAGTGGAAGCCGAGGGCGATCCAGCCCATCTTCCGCCGGGTCTTGATCTCTGGCATGGTGCGCCCCCCTTGGTGGTGATGTGGTCGGGGCAGTGTCGCACGGCGAACAGGGCCGGGCCCCGCCGTCGGGGGAACTTCACGGCGGGGCCCGGAGTGCGTCGCAGCCAGCAGACGCGGAATGGATGTCTGCGACTGTACGACGAGGGTCTGACAACGGGGCGGCGGCTACTTCTTCGGCTTCTTCCTCGGCTTGTCCGCGCGCTCGACGGTGATCTCGACGCGATCGTGTTCGCGCTGCTGCGGCGTCTGTGGGAAGTACCCGCCGCGCGACGCCTGGTACGTCGTCTCGTGACCTTTCAGGCGAGAGTCCTCGGCCTTGATCGGCTTGGGAAATCCGAGTGCCATGATGGGCGCTCCGTCTCTTCGTTGGGATGGGACCGGGGCGGCCGGTAGCTGGCAGGCGCGGGCCGCCCCGGGGTCTATGCGGCCGTCTCGTCGGCGGTGTGCACGACGTGGACGTGGGTGTGGTTGGGCCGGTCCGGGGGCGCGGTGGTGTAGATCAACATCCCCTTCTGAGTCCGAGAAGGGGTCACGCCGATAAGCTCGTGACCAGCGCATTCGCGGCACGAGGGGCGCCCCTCCTCCGGTGGGGGAGTGGCGGACGAATCGGACATCTGCCAGGCGCCGACCGCCCACACCAGCGGCACAACGTAGATCCCGCCCGGCACCCGCTGGAGCAGCAGCCCGTAGAACACGAGGGCGGCGACGATGGCCGCGGCGCGCCGCAGGGCCACTCCGAAGCGTCGAACGAAGACGCCGAGCCCGGCCTTCCCCGGGGCGTAGTCGAGGGCCAGCTGCCAGCGCGACCACGCCTCCAGCTGGCGCCACGTGCCGGACGCGAGACGGCGGCCCGCCGCGGCCGCGCGCCCGGTCACAGCAGACCTGCCACGTAGTCACCAGCCGTGGACACGACCGGCGCGAGGACGTAGCCGACAGCCCCGGCGATGCTCGACGCGAGACCGAGACTGACCCCGGAGAGCACGCCGCGAACAAAGTCCAGGCGGAACCCGCGGCGCGAGGCGACCGCGGCGAACACGACGGTGACGATGATGACGACCGCGTGCCCACCCGGTGTGAGGGCCAGCTGCGAAGTGCGGGTGACGTCGGGGCTGGTGCCGCCGACGCCGTACACGAGAACGACTTCACCGACGGTGTTGGTGCCCCACAGGGACCAGTCGGCGGCGGCGCCGATGATGCCGCCAGCGGAGAGGATGAGCAGCGCCCCGTAGGCCATGCACAGCAGGAACGGGGCGAGGTCGCGGAGGGCCTTGAGGGCAAGGCGCTTCTTGTGGCTAGCGAACCAGCGGGAGACGTCCCAGGCTGCGAGGGACAGTCCGACGGTGACGCCGCCGAGGGACACGATTCCGTACGTGGGGATGTCGAGCGGGGGCATGCGGAGTCCTATCGGAGGACGGCGACGCCGAGCGCCGCGAGGGTGAGGATGAAGGCGACGGTCCCTGTGATGCGGGGGACGTCGTGCAGCGCGACAGCGCAGAGGCCGAACAGGCCGAGGAAGGCGGACCCGGCGAAGAACACGGCGAGCACGGCGGCCTACGCGGTGCGGCCGATGGCCGGCGGGTAGTCGGCCAGCTCGGGCTCGTGCTCCTCGATCTCGGCGCGGATCGTGCCGCGGATCGTCGAGTCTCCGACGCGGCCGTGTCCGGCGGCGAGGAGCGCGTCGCGCATGGCGGCGGTGCCGGGGCGGGTGCCGTTGTCGTACAGGGGCCGTACGGCGGTACAGCGCGGGTCCCGGTAGACGATGGCCGGCCGTACGGGCTCGGGCTCCGGCTGCTCCTCGGGCTGCGGCTTCTCGGCGGCCTCGAGCGCGGGCGGCTGCTCGGGCTTCGGTGGTACGGGCACCTCGGCCCGCTCGACGGTCACCACAGGCGCGGCGGCCGGTGCCACGGGCTCGGCGGCGGCGCGGCGGGCGAACCAGACGTGCAGCTGCCGCATGAGCGCACCGAACGCGAGCAGCGCGGCCACCGGCGGCACCGCGGCCACGACGTACTCCAGCGGGTCCGCGCCCTCGCCGACGCCGGCCACGTTGAGGCCGATGGAGCCGAACGCGCCGACTGCGGTGAGGGCGATCGCCCACGGGTCGACGGTTCGCAGGTAGGAGGCGCGCAGGATCAGCAGCTCACCGGCGAGGTAGAACAGGTCGAGCACGGCGGGCCAGGCCCACGCCCTCGCGGGGTCGGTGCCGAGCCCGTTGGCTTCGGCCACGTCGTGAAGGTGGTGGTACGACAGCCAGAACGCGATGCCGGTGATCGCGGTGATGATGGCGGCGGCGCCAATGGCGAGGCCGAGCCCGCCGGTAGCCGCGGGGGGTGGGGTGTGCGTAGGCTGCTGGTCAGCCAAGGGAATCACTCTCCCTGGTCAGAGCCTCGGTTGGGATGCCCGTCCCGTCCGGGGCTCGTTCAGTTGTGGGGCGTCGTCGGGCGTCGTCGGCCCGTCCAGACGCGTCGTGTCGGATACCCGACACCGTGAAGGGTAGCCGACACGGGCCCCGATGTGCAGACCTACTCTCCGGCGGGGAGGTGGCGGGGTATGGCCGAGGAGACGCAGGAGCCGGACGAGGCGCGCCGCGCGGCGGACGATGTCCTCGAGGCGGTGCGTGCTGCGCTGCGTGGGCTGGAGGCGATCCCGGATGCTGCGCTGCGTGCGCGGGCTGCGGGCCTGGTGCTGCGGGAGTGGCCGGGTGAGCGGACGCTGGCGAAGGAGATCAGGCAGCAGGCGGTTGATGCGCTGCACCGGCAGGGTCTCGACTTCCCGGAGATCGGTGAGTTGATCGGTACGGATCGGTCGCGGGCGTGGCGCATCTGGAAGGGCATGGACTGATGGGGTGGGGGGACGCGCTCGGGTTGGCTGCGCTGCTGGTCTCGGTTGGCGCGCTGGTGGTGAGCCTCAGGGCGCAGCGGGACGGGAGGCGGGCGGCCGACGTGGCCGAGGCGGCCTTTGCCCGGCAGGTTGCGGCGGACGAGGAAGCGGCCCGCCCGCGCGTTGTCCTGCGTCTGGAGCATGTGGAGAAGGACGCTTTCCGGCTGTGCAATGACGGGACGGCGCCGGCGCGGAACATTACTTTCGACGGCGAGGAGTTGCCGTACGTCTTCACCCTGCGTGGCACTGGGGAGGTGTCGCTTGAGCAGGGTGAGGCCGTCGAGTTCCTGATGGCTGGGGGTGTCCCTCCGCAGCTGTTCGCGCGCTGGGACGGTCAGGAAGAGCTGGCGCCGTTGCGGGTGCCGCCGAAGCGGTAGACGTGACGACGCCCCGTCTCCGGCCGTCGTCGGGCGGGGTGACGGGGCGTCTGGCCTGCGTCAGACTCCAGCGTCGAACAGGCGCTGTGACTCGGACTTCGCGCGTTGCAGCGCCTCGATCACCTTGTCGACGTCGTCCACGCGGATGAGTACGCCGGTCTGTTCCTCGCCGTGTTCGGTGCCCAGTTGGACGGCGGCGAATGGGGCGGCGTGCTTCCGTCGGATGGCGCCGCGCGCTCCGATGACCAGTACGTCACCGTCGATGTCGAGGTACTCGAAGGATGCTCCCATGGGGTCAGTCTCCCGTGGTGGTGGGCTGCTCGGTGCCGTCGAGGGCGGCGCGCAGCTGGCGTCCGGCGGAGCGGTAGCCGATGCCGAGGGCGCCGCGGTCGTCTTCCTGGCTGAACTGATCGGCGAGGGCGCGCACGCGCTCGATGGCGGCCTCTGCTTGCTCGGCACGTCCGGCGTAGGAGCCTGCCGCGGCGTCCGCGCTCTCCGCTTCGGCGTACCGCTGGAGTTCGGCCTGCGCCTGCTCCAGCTCGGGGACGATCGTCTTCACGTGCCGGAGGTTCGACCGGGCCACGGAGCGGGCGGTGTCGGCCTCCCGGATCTCCGTCTCGACGTGCTGACGGAGTGCGTCGGCCTCGGTCTCAGTGAGGGTCCGGCCGCGCTGGAGGCGGGTGAGGAGCACGAGGAGGGACTCGCGGCGGAGCAGGCGAAGGGTCTGCTCCTCGTCGGTGGTGTGCTGCGCGTCCTCGTCGGCGGCCGGGGCCTGCTCGGTCCATGCGGTGTACGCCTCGGCGGGGACCTGCTGCGCGACCTTCCGGACGGCCGGGGCTACCGGATAGACGGCCACGGTGTCCGACCAGTGGAACCCGCCCTCGTCGGTGTGGTGCGGGTGTTCGTGGTGCGCGGCACGGATGCACTGCGTCGGCACGTGGTGGGGGCCGTGGTACTGGGCGCTGCACGTCGTCGCGGGCGTCGTCGCCTCGTCGTCGGCCGTCGTCGTCGGGGCGTCGTCAGCGTCGGGGGTCAGTGCAAAGTCGGACTGCCGGTAGTCGGCGAGGCGTCGGACCTGCGTCGTCAGGTCGGCGAGGGCGCGGACGACGGCCCGCGCGTCCGGGCTGGGCTGGCTCACCGCTGCACCTCCGGATCGATCAGGTCGGCCTGCGCCTTGAGGCGGGTGTACGTCTCCTCGTCCACCCAGATGTCGTTGTCGTACTCGGCCTTGGCCCATGCGCGCTGCTGCTCGGCGAGCTGGTGTGCGTGCGCATCCTTCAGGGCGGTCTGGTGGTCGTCGATCAGCTGCGCCACGCGCTCGTGGACGCGTGATCCGGTGACGCCCTTGTAGAGCCAGGTGGCCAGCTCTTGGCGGGCGCGGGCTAGTTCGGCCATGGCCGGGGACGGGGTGGTGCTCATGTGGTCTGGTCCTTCCGGGTGCAGGTGGCGGGCTCGTGCTCGGCGCCGGCCGAGGTCCACCAGCGCTCGCAGCAGGCGGCGGCGAGGGCGACCGCTATGACGCCGTCTTCCAGGCCGGGCCGTTGGTTGGGTGGTCTGGCCGCGCGCTCGAGGCGGACGTGGGCAGCGCGCAGCTCGTCGCGGTGGTAGGCGTGGTGGGCTATCGCGGTGACGAGCAGGACGGCGGCCCCGGTGAAGAACAGGGTGTAGGGCCAGCTGTCGTTTCGGTGGCTGACCATGGCGCAGCGCAGGAGGACGACTGCGGTGAGGCCGTAGAGGACGGCGAGGGCGTGGGTGAGGTGGCGGGTCATCGCTGCGCCTCGTCGGCCATGCGGCGCAGCAGCGAGGTGGCCCAGCGGGCGCCGTTGTCGAACATGTCCACCTGGTCCTGCGGCAGGTCCTCGCGGTCGATCCGGTCCGCGGCCTCGCGCAGCGCCTCGGCGCGCAGCTTGGCGTCCCGCTGCTCGCGCAGCTCCTGGGCTTTGGCCTCCAGCGGGGCGAGCGCGGCCTCGGCCTTGGCGGTGGCCGCCTGCTCCTGCTCGTCGTGGTGCTCGCGGACGGCGGCGGTCTCGGCGAGGAACACCTTGCGGGACAGCTCGGACATGGTCTTCTCCTGGGGTCGGCGGGTCACAGGTAGCTCCCGGCGAGGTCGACGGTGGTCATCGTGTAGAGCTGGCGGAGGGTGGCTCGTTGGCCCTTCAGGTCTGTGTGGGGTCGTGGGCGTTGGCAGCGGCAGGTGCCGGTGGCGGGGAGGAAGTGGCCGCGGGGGCACCGGGGGCGTGGCACGGCGGTCACCCGGCGAGCGCGAGGGGCTGTACGGCCGCCTGAGGGCCCGGGAGCGGCTCGGCGGCCCCGGAGTCCCCCCACGCCTCACGAGCCCGCTCAGCGTCCGCACGCTCCCTGTCCCGCCGCTCCTGCGACTGACGCGCGCACGCCCGCTTGCACGGCACGCACGCCGCCTCCCCCAACCGTCGGTGCATCCAGTAGCCGCGGGCCGTCCCGCCGGCCTTGTGCGCCTCCGCGAGGCTCCGCCGCCGGTTGGCCTCCACCGCCTCGTCGTGCGCGCTCTGACACGCCGGGCACGCGGGCTCCTTGCGGCGGATGTGGATCTGGTAGCCGCGCCTCGTGCCGCAACCCATGGCCCGGGCTTCGAAGTCGACACCGCCCCACACGCCGTGCTCCTGCTTGCTGTCGAGGGCGTAGCGCATGCAGTCGAGGAGCAGCGGACAGCCGTGGCACTGGCGTGCGGCGTAGCGGCGGTCAGCGGCGGCGGTGCTGAACCAGGGCTCGGGGTCGAGGCGGCAGGGCAGGCCGGGGGTTCGGGCGGTGAGTTCGGCGAGGGTGGTCATGGCGCTCCCCGGGGGTTGGCTGTCGGGCGGTTGGTCGGCGGTGCTGGTCAGGCGTCGAGGGCGAGTTGTCCGGTGGCTTCGATGGCTGCTCGGCGGGTGGCTGCTGCGGTTTGGCGGTGGTGGTCGCGGTCGTAGTGGAGGTGGCAGCCCTGGCACATGGCGCGGAGGTTGTCGTCGCGCACGTCTTCGGGGGTGTGGTTGAGGTGGGCGACGGTGAGCACTACGCGGCTACCAGTGCCGTATGCCGTGCCGCCGTTGACGTTCGGGCAGCGGCCGGTGTGGGTGCCGCGTCCGCACTCGCCGAGGCACTCGCAGCGGCCCGCAGCGCGGACGGTGCGGATACGGAGGCTGATCGCCTTCCAGTCGCTCGGGTAGCGGTCGCGGTTCTCGGGCCGGATGGGGCTCATGCGCTGTGCCTCTCTCGGTCGGCGAGGTGGGGTTCGCAGCGGGCGTGGACGGTGCGGCCGGGGCGCCTCGGGTCGGGCATGACGCGGCGCTCGCAGGCGGGGCAGATGGGCCACGTGGTGTGGTCGGTGGGGTCCGGCGCCGTGGCGTCGTCGTGGTGGGTCTCGTGGGATTCGGCTTGATCACCGGGGGGCCCAACTACCTGAGGTTGGAAACCGACATCAGCCCGCCCATGGGAACCCCATGGGAACCCCCCTGGGTTGTTCGGGGGGCGGTCCCCCGAACCATTCGGGGGGCGGTCCCCCGTTCTCGGTCGGGGGGCGGTCCCCCGTTCTTCTCCGGCCGTACCGTCGGTAAGTTCGGGGGGCGGTCCCCCGTTCTCCGTCTCGTCGAGTTCGGGGGACCGCCCCCCGTTCTCCTCGGTCCACGGGGCCGCCTTCCGCTCGGCCTTCCGCTTCAGCCGGGCCTCCTCCCGCAGCCCCTTCACGCCCTCGAGATACGCCACCGCAGCCGCCCAGTCCGGGCACGGGTCCATGGCGAGGCAGTACAGGGCGGTGCGGCCCCGGCGGCGCTCCCCGAGGACCCGAACCACCCCGGCCTTGATGGCGGCCTCCAGCCGGTCGCGGGTGTCTTTCTCGTCGGCGCCGGCCGCGCGGGCGATGTCCTTGATGCGGAACGGCTTGCGGTCGCCGTTGAAGCGGAGTTCTCCTGCGGGGTTGGCCATCGAGCGGAGCGCGTAGAGCAGCGTGTGCACGTGCGCGCGCTTCAGCGCGGCGGGCATGCTGGGTACCCAGCGCCAGACGAGCGCGTTGCCGTATGCGTGGGCGACGCTGCCGCTGGCGGGTGCCTGCTCCTCAGTGCTCAACTCGGGTCTTCTCTCAGGTGTGTTGCGGAACCGTTCCGGCGGTGCCGCCCGGGGCGGGAGTCGTCGCCCCGGGCGGTGCTCGGTCAGCGGACGTACTCGGCGCGGCGGCGCTCTTCCTTCTCGCGCTCGGCCTGCCGGTACTCGGCCTCGCTGGGGTAGCCCGCGAACGAGGCGCCCAGCAGGTCACCGGCCTTACGGGGGCCGTTGCCGATCTCGTCGAGGGTTCCGTCCATGCGGCGGGCCCTCCACATGGCGCGCTGCGCCTCCAGCAGGGCGGCCTGCTCCTCGTCGTCGCGGGCGGCCTCGCAGCCGGTGACGCGCAGCTTCACCTGCGGCTGCTTCTCCTCGCCCTTGGCGTGGCCGGTGTACTGGACGGAGGACAGTTCGACGATGGCGACGATGGTTTCGCCGGGGTTCTCGAAGAGCTGGCGGCGCTGTTCGTCGGACAGGGCGACCTCGACGAGGCCCGCGGTGGCGTCGAGCTTGACCTCGACTTGGGCGTCCTTGTGGAGCTTGGGCATGTGCTGTGCCTTTCTGGATCGGTGGTGCTGGGGCCGTGAGGTCAGAGGGCGTCGGCGATGGCCCCGCCGATTCCCTCGACGAGGGCGCTGCGCATCGACTCGGGCATGCCGGGCTCGAACGCGAAGTGGATGCGGGCGATGGGGGCGCCGTTGCCGTCGATGGTGATGGCGTGTTCGTTGCTGGGCTGGAGGCCGTCGGCGCCGAGTTCGACAGCCCACCGGGAGGCATCGACCGCGGTGCTGAGGAGGTTGTCGACGGCGCGCATCGCGGTGTCGAAGTCGTGGTCGCCGAGCTGGTCCCACTGGAAGTCGTCCCGGCTGGGGATCTTGTGGCCCTCCATCTGCTCGCCGATGCCAGAGAAGTCGGGGTCCTCGGTGGCGTTCTTGTACTGGCGGGCGGCCTCGGCGCGGAGGTCGTCGTCGGTGTACGGGCGATCGGTCACGTGGTCTGTCCGTTCTGGTGGTAGGCGTCGGCCGCCTCAGCGGCCTGGATGGTCAGCGCGTCCTCGGCGCACGTCTTGTGCGCGGCCTTCATGCGGGAGTCCCGGAGGTGGGTGGGGAACCCGCAGTACCGGCAGGGGAGTTCGCGTTCCGACCAGTGCTCCGAGGAGCGCCAGTCGAGGAGTTGGCCCGGCCGGTACTCGGGCTCGGCCGGCGGGGCGCGGCGGCGCCGGCGGGCGGTCACGCGACGTCCCCGAAGATCGCCGCGAAAGCCTTGTCGGCCCGCTTGTTGGCCTCCCGCATCGGCCGGTCCTCGAGGTGGCCGCCAGCAACACAGCCGTCCATCCCGCAACCGGGCAGCACCGGACCGACCGGCGGTCGGCCGTGATGCAGCTCAAAGGACACCCGGGCGGCCGGGATGCGCTGCTGGCGGTAGCACACGTGCACCGTGCTGCGCTTCCACCGCAGGTGACCGTCGCAGATCACCTCGGTGTTCGCGTGGAACGCTTCCTCGAGGGAGCCGTAACGTTCGCGCCGCCCAGCCCTCGGCGCCGGGAGCCCGAGGTCCTCGCGGACGCGCTGCACGGTGGCCGGGGCGACGCCGAGCTGGCGGGCAATGTGCATCTGCGGGGTGTTCTTGCGGAGCAGCGCTTCGATGTCCTGCCGGACGGCTTCTCGGGCGCTGGCACGCGCTTCGCGGTGTGCCTCGGGATCAGTCTTGCGCTCGCGCTTGCAGGCCTCGCAGTACGGGCGTCCGTCTCCCTGCAGGCGGCCATGCACGCTTTGGTCGTGGCCGTACGGGCACGTGTCCGGCCGCTCGGTGAGCCCGTTCGCTTCACGCAGCTTCTGCCGCTTGGTCTGCCGCCCGGCCTCGTCGTCGACGTGGCCGCGGGCGATGCACTGCTTGCGTCCGCAGTCGGCAATGACGTAGCCCTGCGGCTGCCGGCCGTGCTGCATCTCGAATGCGAGGGCGGCCGGGCTGTACGTGCTGTCCTTGTACCGCATGACGGGTGTGCCTGCGGCGCCTACGCGTTCGCCGGTCCACTCGACGTGGCCGTCGTCGACGGGCCGGGCGTACAGCGCCCACTTCTCTTCGAGGGTGCGGGTCTGCTCGACGGGGACGTAGGCGGGGAGGCCAAGTTCTTCACGGATGCGTCGGACTCGATGCTTGTCCACGCGGAGTTCACCTGCGATGCGGTTGTTGCTGTGCCCGTTCTGGAGCATGCCGATGATGTCGGCGCGGGAAGCGTTCGCCGGGCGGCTCATCGGCCCACCGCCTCGTCGAGCGGCCACACGCGGATCACACAGCCCGGCATCGACAGCACGTCCGGCACGTCCGCCCCGGCGTAGAACTTGCCGAGCCGGGCGTAGCCGACCACCCGCGCGTCGTCGGCCCAGACGATGCCCTTCAGGGCGTCTTCGGTGGACCGGAGGATCTTCGACAGGTCCGGCATGCCGTGCGGCCGGGCCGGGGCCGAGTCGCGCAGGAGGTGCGCGTTCCGGCCGGTGCGGTAGTGCCCCTTGGGTCGGGCGAACGTGAACACCATCGAGGCGACCAGCGGGCCGTCGAGGGGCGTCCAGTCGGTGAGCCCGGCGACGGCGTCGAGGGCGGCCTGCTTGACGTCCTGGCGCCAGGGCTTGACCTTCTTGGACGACTCGATCATGACGCCGTTGCCGACGTGGCGCTTGGAGCCCTGCGGTGCCGGGAGGCCGTAGGCGGTGAGGGAGATGCCGGGGGTCGGGGTGGGCCGGGGCCCGGCCGCCGTGGTGGCGGCCGGAACCTCGGGGGTGAACAGCGTGTCAGCCACGGGGCACCGCCGTGGGCGTCTCACAGCGGCACGTCCAGCAGGTGCGGGTGCCGTCGCCGTTGAAGCGGTGCAGCCGGTCCTGTTCCTCGGCCGGGCAGAACGCGAAATCGTTGACCCCGGCGGCCGTCGGGCGCAGCAGGTCAGCGAACGGCACCTGCTCCTCGACAACGCGGGGCGCGCGGTGGCTGCCGGTCGGCGCGAAGTACCAGCGGGAGAACAGCGCACCGGCGCCGAGGGACAGCAGGATCACGAGGGCGCCGAGCGCGATGGACTGCTCGTTCACGAGGTCGCCCCCGTCCCCGGCTTCCGGGCCTCCGGCCACGACGAGTTGTCGTCACCAGCAGCCGGGCCGGGCTCGGGCTGCGGCGTGCTGGCCGGCGGCTGCTCGGCATGCTGCCGGGTGATCTCGGCGACCGTCACCCGCTGCTCGGGGAACTCCTCCTCGAGGGTCACCTCGCCGCGCTCGATGGACTGGAAGATGATCTGAAGCTGCGCGAGATCGAGGTTCGTCCACTTGTCGGACTTCCGGCCTGCTCGGTTCTCCTCCAGCTGCTCGACGGTCACGCCGATGCGCTCGAAGGTGGCGATGGCGTCGGCGATGCGCTGCGACCGAGGCCTGTCACCCTGGCCGTTCTCCAGCGTGTAGTTCGCGACTTCCTTGGCCTGCTCCCGGTACCAGTCCGGCAGCACGGAGAAGATCATTTCCCGGAGCCGGCGGGCACCGTTGTTCGTGTTGTTCTCGTAGACGTCCCGCGGGTCCTCCAGCGGCTTGCGCCCCGAGGTCTTGGTGAAGCGGACGTGCGGCACGACGAACGTGGTCGACGCGCGCTCGTTGCTCTCGAGGTCCCACGCCCACGCCTGCATCTCGGACTCGCCGGCCGTGTCGTCGCGGCGCAGCTCGTTCAGACCGTGGTGGATGTTGCCCCAGCAGCGGGCGAGTTCCCGGGCGAACTGGATCGTCTCGCCGTTGACGTTGCCGTCGCCGCGGTTGAAGCGGAAGAACGACCGTGCGGCGAGGGTCTGCTGCCGGAACGCGGTGCGCATCTTCTGCACGGCGATGGCCTCGTTGCGGGGGAACTGGCGGGCGACGATGACGGCGGCCTGCACCTCGGCGACCGCGCGGGACTGCTCAACCGCGGTGCCCTGCCCGACGAACGACGGTGCCGGGGCGGCCGGGGCCGCGAACTGGTGGTCGGTGGTGGCGGGGTAGTTCACAGGTACTCCAGCGAGTCACGGGTCTCAGCCCACGGGGGCAGGGAAACGGGGGCGATCTCGTCGCTGTAGCCGGGCCAGTAGCCGGTGCGGGTGCACTCAGCGAAGGTCTCCAGCGCGCGGCGGTTGCGGGCGGCGCCGATCCGGCGGGACGTCGCGTTCACCTCGATGACGGTGATGACGTACGGGGCCGTCTTCTCCTGGCAGACGAACACGAACGCGGCCGTCTCGTCGGCGATGCCGAGGGCGTGGCAGGCGGACCGGTACCAGTCGTCTTGCTGGTGGTAGCCGAAGTCGTCCACGGCCCGCTGAAGCTTCTCGGGGTGGGCCGAGGCGCACGTCTTGTAGTCGGGGATGATCAGACGACCGGACCGAGGGTTCGGGAGCCAGTCCAGCCGGGCGCGGCGCATGACGCCCGTACGATCGTCGCGCCAGAACAGGGAGCGTTCCGGGGTGCCGCGCTCGGGGTCGAACAGCAGGCTCGCGACGGGGTGGCGGCGCAGGGCGTCCGCCATGGCGTGCACCTGCTCGTGCTCGTGCCGCTTCAGCGGGATCGCTCCGGCGGCGCGGGCCTCGAGGACCTCGGCCTTGGCCGCCTTGCTGTCCCACCGCTCGTAGTCGACGACGCGGAGTTCGGGGCCGTTGCCCAGCACGAGCTTGTGGGCGGCGTTCCCGATGTCGAAGATCTTCTTGGGCGGCTCGGGGTTGTCCTGCTTGTACCGGAAGATGGCGGGGCAGGACGGGTCCAGCAGGTCACGTGCGCCGCTGGATGACAGGGCGTACCGGTGGGAGTGGTACACCTCGTTCGTCATCTCGTAGATGCCGGGCTCGGTGATGGGGGCCGGGCCGGCGGCCGGGGCCTGAGCCCCGGCCTGCACGACGGTCGTCATCAGGCGTCACCGTCTTTCCTGAGCTTGAGCGTGTAGAAGCGGTCGTGATCGCCGCCGTGCTGCCGCAGGTGGCCGCGCCGGTACAGCTCGGCCAGGTCTCCACGGGCGGTGGTGTGCTTCGTCGGGCCACCGGTGAAGCGGCGGAGGTCGACGACGCGGCGGGCGGGCCAGGCACCTCGGTGGGTGCGGATCGTGTCGAGGAGCTGCGCGAGACGCTGCTCACGGCTGGACGTCTCGTCGTCCCGCATCTCGGCGTGCGCCGCGGCCTCGTCGGTGGCGTGGTGCCACAGCAGACGCCGCACCTCGGGCAACACGTGGTTCTCGCGGACGACCGTGCGCAGGGTACGGACCAGCTGACGCAGCATCGCCAGCTCACCCGGGAACTGCTCGGCGGCGGCCCTCGCCTGCTGCCCGTCGTGCTGCTTCAGCAGCTCCCGGGCGATGGCGTTCGGCTCGGCGCTGTCGGCGAAGTAGACGCGCAGGGCGTGCTCGATGACGTCGTGGGTGCTCATCGGGTGGCCTCCCGGGTCTCGAGGTGCCAGGCGATGACGAGCAGCCACGCGGCCATTCGCACCCGGGCCTTCAGCGCGGCGTGCTCGGCGGCGTCGTGCGCCCGGTGGGCGGCGGCCCGGGCCGGGGCGAGGGACACGTGCGGCAGTTGGTAGTCGCTGCCTGCGAGGTGGGCGACGAGCCACAGCGGCGGCAGCGTGGTCGCGCCGATCGCGGCGGCGGTGAGCCACTCGGTGGCGGTCGCGGCGGGCATCAGGCGTCACCGCCCTGGTGGCACGCCGCGTCCTTGCCGTGGTCGCAGTTGCCGCAGACCATCCGCCAGCCGTCGCGCGGGCTGAAGGGGTGGGCCTTCAGGCAGCGAGCCTGGTCGTCGGCCTCGGCCTGCTCGCGCTGTCCGGCGAGGATCGACCGCAGCTTCCGCACCTGCGGCCGGACGTCGTCCTCGGTGGGCTCACCCTCGGCCTGCTCGGTCAGCGTGAACCGGATCGGTTCCTCGTCCACCGGCCGCTCGTACTCGGCCAGCCGCGCCCGCAGCCCATCGATCTCCGCGTCCCTGGCCACGGTGCGGTCGTGCAACGCCCGCGTGCGCTCCTCCTCAGCCCCGGCAGGCAGCGCCTCCCGGAACGAACGGATCACCTCACGGACCTGAGACAGCGCCCCGTCGACCGGGTAGACCTCGGTCGCCATGCCGAGCGTGTGGAGGAAGTTGCCGAGACTGGTGGCGTCGAGCAGCGTGGCCCACGCGAGCGGCTCAGCCTCCAACTCGGCGACGCGGGCCTTTGCGTCGGCCTCGGCCGCACACGCCAGCCCTTCCGCCAACTCCAGGCCGGCGATCTGGTCCCGGTTCGCGCGCAGCTGCTCGGCCGCGTCCGACAACGCCTCGTTCGTGGTGTGCCGCTCCGCCTCCAACTCGGCGACGCGACCAACCAACCACTCCACAGCGGGAGTCAGCGTCTCGCCCAGCGGGAAGGGAACCTTGCGGTCCTCACCGTTCGGAGAGAGCACGCCCCGCATGTTCAGTGCGTCGTTCTGGAGCGCCACCAGCCGGGCCCGGCGCCGTTCGCGCTGCTCCTTCAGCTCGGTGTTCTCCTGCAGCAGCTTTCGCGCTACCGGGTGCCGCTGCGCCTGGTCCTGCTCCCACGCGGCCTGCATCTCGTCACGGTTGGTGTTGTCCCGCAGCCACTCGCGCACGGCCTTCCAGGCCGCCGTCGTCGAGGAGTTGGACGCAGCACTGCCGTACGTGACGTAGTCGTGCGTGACGTCCAGCACCTCGGGCCACGCGCGATCCACCAGCCCGTGGAACCGGTCCTCGGGCAGTAGCCACGAGACGCGGGCCACCTCGGGAATCTGCACATACACCTGCGTCTGGCGGCCGGTCGAGGCCATGTCGTAGGCGTCCAGCGTGACGCGGACGTTGATCGAGTCGCTCATGCCGCCACCGCCTCGGCGATGCGCTCCGCCCACTGGTCCGCCGAGTACCACCGGCACGCCGCCAACCGCACCAACACACCGTCGACCGTGAATTCCACGGCCGCACGCTCGAGCAGCTGGTCCTCGCCGCCGTCCTCGACGGTCACCTTCACGTCCATGCCAAGGGCGCGGGCCCACAGCCGAGCGTCGTCCGGCGTCTTCGGCTGCAACGCCAAGTGCGGACGGTCCTGCGTCGCCTCGGCGCGAACGGCCAGCAGCTCGGGCAGACCAGCGGCGTGCGCCGTGAGCAGCTGCACCGCCACCTCACTGAGGCGCGCCGCGTTGGTCTCCATCGCGACAAGGGCCTGCATGCCCTTGGTCATCGAATCGGTAGTCTGGGTCCCCATCGGGGCCTCTCTTTCTGCGATTGGTAGGGGCGCCGAACGAGGGGTCGCCAGGCCGGGAAGTCGGGCGGCCCTTCGGCGCGTCATGGGGGGGTCAGGCGGTGATCTGCTCGGCCTGCTTGGCCATCCACGTACGGACGGCCTCGGGGTCGAAGCGCCGGCCGCGCATGGCCGTCGGTTCGACGGGGCACCCCTTCTTCACCCACTCGTTGACCGTCCAGTTCGAGACCCCGTAGCGGGCCATGAGCTGTGCGGTGGTGAGCAGGGGGGCGAGCCCGGTGGGGGCGAGCGTCACGGAGCGCTCAGCGAGGGTCTGAGTCGCCATGGGGGTTACACCTTTCCACTGTGTCAGTAGAAACTGAGGGCATGTCGAAGTGCTGCTGGAGGGGCTCGTTCAACGCCGTGGCGATGAGCCACGCCGTCCGCAGCCGGCACTTCTCGGCCGCGGTCCGACCGGAGCCGGTGACCTTCACGACGGTCGCGACGCTCACGCCCTGTCCGCGCACGTCGACCTCTTGGGTTCGTGCGGCGAGTTCGGCCTGCGTCACTCCGTGGCGCCGCATGGCGTCTCTGAGTGGCTTGCCTTCACCCTTGCGGATCAGGTCGGTCATGTGGGCCTCGCACCTGTCGGGGACTGCGGGGCACCCTGCGGTGCCGTTGACACATTTCTACTGTGTCAGTGTTAGTGAGGTCAAGTGAGTGTGCGTGAGTTTCAGTGAGGGTGGCAGAATTCGAAAGCGTGTTCTAGCTTGGACGCATATGACACGGGCGACGTCGCGTAGCGGGGAGGCTACGGGGCGCGTTCAGAACGCGCCATGCTTCTACTTTGGCTTGCAAAAGTAGAAGATCAAAGGGCACCCTTAGCTCGTGGCAGACCAGGAGCGAACCGAAGACCTGGCGCAACTTCTCGCACGACTCAAGGACACGTACAACGTCAACGAGAGCGAGATCGGGCGCCGCATCGGGGTCGCCGCCTCCACCGTCAACAGCTGGAAGCACCGAACCAGGGGCGGAAAACGGGGCGTGCACCCCGATTCACTGCGCGCGCTCGCCCGTGAATTCCCTAAGTTCACCGAGGCCGAGATCTTCGCCGCCGCCGGCCGCCAGTCCCCTGGCCCCCTCAGCCCCGAAGCTGAGGGCCGCGTCCTCGAGCTGTACCGCAGCCTCACTGAGGAGCAACAGCGCATGGTCGAGGCGCAGATGCGCGCGGTGACTGAAATGAATCGCACGGGGCAGTAGCACAACCGCCTGCCCTACCCGCCGGTCCGACTTGGAATAGACCTGCTCACTCTCGGTGAGTCCTCAGCAACAACACGCTCACCAATGGTCGAAAATTCCACCAGACGGAGGTACGGTCAGACACGCTGCCGATGTCCTCCCCCATCGGAAACAGGTCCCGTTCTACCTGCAATCCTGGGGGCGTGCATGTGTGTCCGCGTTCGGTTCGTTCCACCCGACGCGCTTCCCGGCTTCGATGCCGGGGCAAGAACCATCGCCATCCCGCGTGATCTCGAACCACCACACACGGTGACACTCGTCCGCGCCATTCTCACCGAACTCGTCGTCGAACAGCCTGAGTTGGGTGCAGTCTGCTGGTGCGGGGATCCGGTCGACCTGACCCCCCGCATACCTCAACAGCGGAGGAGCGAGCAGGTGGTGAAGCATGGGGCGTAGAGCCGCAGACAACCCGCGACAGAAGGCGTCCAAAGAGTGCGGGTGCGCACGCTGCATGGAGGTCTACCCGCCCGGCGAGACGTACAGCGACCGCCGACGCCGGCGGGACTGCATCGGTTCATGGCAGGCCCGCTACCGGGACCCGTCCGGGAAACAGAAGGCCAAGAACTTCCCCATCGACAAGGGCGGGAAGAAGGCAGCTGAAGCGTTCCTCGACAGGATCCGCACCAACGTGCGGGAGCGGACGTACGGCGACCCGAAGCGCGGCCAGATCACCCTGTCCCAGTGGTGGGAACTGTGGTGGGAGGCGCAGCCCGATCGCGCCGTCACGACGCGGAACAGGAAGCTGTCCAACTGGACCGTCCATGTCGAGCCCAAGTGGGGTCAGTGGAAGCTGTGCGACCTCGAGCACATTGAGCTTCAGGCGTGGCTGACGCGGGAGGTGAGGGGCTACCACACGCGGAAGAAGGTGCAGGAGCTGCTGAACCAGATGTTGCGGGCCGCGGTGAAAGACGGGAAGCGGATCCCGTTCAACCCGGCCGCCGACCTCGAGGTGGGTGAGGCTCCGAGGAAGCACCCGGACGACCTGCGCCCGCCGACGAGGGAGCAGTTCGCGCTGATCGTCGAGCAGCTGCCCAGGTACTACCGTCCGTTGGCTGTGTTCCTCGAGCACACGGGCCTGCGGTGGGGTGAGGCGACCGCGCTGCGGTGGGAATGCGTCGACCTCGAGGCTCAGCACTTCAAGGTGAAAGAGGTGCTCAGTGAGGATTCGGGGAGGCTGTTCCGGAAGCCTGCGCCCAAGTCGGTGGCCGGTTTCCGTACGGTGCCGCTCACCCCGCAGGCAGCCGACGCGGTCCGCACGATGGTCGACCGGTGGCGCCCGCCGGAGAAGGTGACGCCGATCGGCGACGACCCGTACGACCTGCATGCCGAGGAGCTGGTGTTCCGCGGCCCGCAGGGCGGCGTCCTCACGCGGCACAACTTCCGCCGGGTGTGGGTGCCGGCCATCAAGGACGCGGGCCTGGCCCGGGAGGTGACGAACCCGGAGACGGGGCGGCTGGAGTGGTGGCCGCGGGTGCACGACACGCGGCATCTGTTCGCCACGTGGCTGAAGGATCTCGGCGTCAGCGAGAAGGACACGCAGGCGGTCATGGGCCATGAGCGAGGGTCTAAGGTCACCTGGATCTACCAGCATGCGCCTGAGGATGTGGCCGCGAAGGTGCGGGCTCGGATGGCTCCCGAGACGGAGGGTGTTCGAACGCTGAGGGCGGTAGCGGGGTGAGAGTCCATGAGAGTCCACAAAGAGTCCACAACGCCCCCTCACTGAACCTCACTGAGGCTCACTGAAACGCGTTTTTGCACGTCAGGCCCTTGTCATCGTGGACTCACTGAGCCTCACTGAGCCTCACTGAATCTCATGATCGCTTTACGTTTTCTCCTAAAGCGGGTGTCGCAGGTTCGAATCCTGCCGGGGGCACAGAGAAACACCTGGTCAGAGGCCCTTCCGTCCATCGGACGGGAGGGCCTTCGTCCTCGCAGCCCACATATGGCACACATGCGGCTGCGGGCTGAGGTGGGGAGCTGTGCGCGATGCCCGCGAAAGACGAGTTGGCCCGGCCGCGGTACGAGAAGTTGGTCGACCGCTTGGAGAGCCTGATGCGGGCTTCGCTGAAGCCTCGCTACCAGGGCTACCACGGGCAGCTGATCCTGAGCAGCGACGAGCTTGAAGAGATGGGCGAACTGAAGGACGTCCGTCGCGCTGCACGCGAGGCAGGCCGCCGTCTCAACTGGCAACCGAAGACCCACCTCGTCGACGCAAGACTCTTCGTGTACGACGACCGCGAGGTCCCCAAGGAGATCAGCGACCTGGCCGCCAGGGATGCTGCTGACGCCATCGACGCAGGACTCCGCGGCCGCGAGTAGAAGCAAGCACGGTCAACCGTCACCGCCCCACCTTTGCTGAGAGCCTGCGCAGCATGCCGGAAATCTGTCGAGCCCGACCCCGTTGCGGCTCTAACCTTCCCGCATGGCCCATGGAAAGACCTCGTACGTTTGCCTGCCCTGCCGGGCCTCGTACAAGCAGCCCTACCCAGGCCACTACGACCACGACCGGGTCTGTCCACGCTGCGCCGAACCACTGATCCACGTCGGCTCCGCCTTCGCTGCACCCAAGAGGCGGGACACCGCCGCCTGGCGCACCCTCTCCCTGCTGCTGCACGCCAGTGTGCGCTTCCACAAGAGCTGCTGCGGCGGACCCGGCTACCGCCCACGCACCCTCAGCGAGGTGCGCGAACGGATGGCCTACGCCCGGGCCACCGGAGAACCGTTCGCCCAGGCGCTGGTCCGCCGCGACCTGCCCTAGCAGCCCGAAAGCAGGGGCGTTCCGCCCCGCCTCCGAAGCGCCCCCTGACGTCATAAACAGCACGCATAAGGCACACATCACGCCGCGGGATCCTCCAGGACGGCCACAGCCTCGGCAGCCTTGCGGGCCTTCTTCTCCGCCTTCTCCAGCTTGGCCTTCGCCTTGGCGAGCTGCTTGGCTCGGCGCTTGTGCATCTTCTCCGACACCTCGTCCAGACGGTCCGGGAAGAGGTGCCCGTACGTGTCCAGGGTCAGCGTCGCGGACTTGTGGCCCAGCATCGTCTGTACGACGTTGACATCCGCGCCACTGGCGATGGCGAGCGAGGCCGCCGTATGGCGCAGCTTGTGCGGGGTGACGTTCAGGTGCCCCAGCCCGGCCTTCACGACCGCCGGCACGAAGAAGCGCTGACGGAAGTTGCGGGCCCGTAGCGGTCCGCCCTGCGGGGCTGTGAAGAGCAACTCCTCATCTCCCCGGCCCCGGACGTGGGGCTTCAACTCCTCGGCCAGGAAGCGCGGGATCGGGACGGAACGGCGCTCATGGTTCTTGGGGGTGTCGAGGTAGAGCTTGCCGTTGTCCTCGGCGTACGCCTCGACGATGTGCGCTCGGCAGGCGCCAAGGTCGACGCGGCCTACCTTCAGTGCGGACGCCTCGCCCCAGCGCAGGCCGGTGTAGGCCAGCAGCTGGATGAACACTCGGTAGGCGCCTGACGCGTTGGCCAGCGCGTCGACCTGCATGTCGTCGAGGTACACGTGGTCGGCTGGCGCCGCCTTCGGCAGGGGCACGCCGACGGCCGGGTTGGCCGCCAGACGACGGGCCTTGACCGCGTAACCGAGAACGCGACTGAGGACGACGTACGCCTTGCGGACCGAACGGGGGCTGAGCTTCCTTCCGCCGGCCGCCTCACCTGACAGCAGGTCCGCGAGCCACTCGGCGATGTCCTCGAAGTGAATGCGGTCCAGTGGGGTGGTGCCCCACTTGGGGATCACGTGGACGTCGAGAACGCCGCGGTAGCGGGCCCGGGTCGAGCGCTTGAGATGGATCTGCGTGGACAGCCAGGACTCCGCCACCTCTGCGAACTTCACGCGCGCGGCAGCGGGATCGCGGTAAGAGCCGTCGTTGAGGCGGGACTCCATCCGGGTCCGCTCAGCATCGGCATCGACCTTGCGTGTGAAGGTCTTCATCTTCGGCTTGCCATCGGGGTCGTACCAGCGAACGCGGTAGCGCCCTGGCGGCGTGCGGCCCGCTCGCTTGGCTTCGGTCAGGGCACGCGCGTAGGCCGCGTGCGCCATGCGGTCCTCAATCCAGACGCGCGCCAACTAGCACCCCCTCCGGGCATTGACGGGCATCGACGAGAGCGGGAGGAGCAGGGCCATGGGAGCGACGCCGAGCGCGGTGGCTAGCGCGACGAGGTCGTCGACGTCGCAGCGGCGGCGGGCGCGCTCAGTGCGGCTGAGAGCGGTGTTGGTCATCGGGCGGCCCAGGGCAGTGCACCGGGCGGCGAGTTGGTGCTGGGTCAGGCCGTGCGCGAGCCGTAGATGCTCGATGGCGCGGGCGGTGTGGTGGCCAGCGTGGCCTATTTCGACAGTTCGGGTTGCCATGACAGATAGCTGTAACTTGCCGCTGGGCTTTGTGGCAAGAGTTGGTTCTTAAACTCTACAAAGGTCGTTGGTGGACTAAGTGGCGTTCATCTCATCGATTCCTGATCAGTCTGCTGGGGCTTCGGCGGATTGCCGCACTAAGTTCCCTCGACCCGTAACCCGTGGGCAATTTCGGCATCTAGAGGCACAGGTGCCATCCGCAAAGTTGCACCTCCCTGAGCTGCTCAGTCGTTCCCCTGAGTCGCGACGCTGTCTGCCGGACACCTTCTCAGGGTGCTCCGGAGTACGGGAGGTATCGGATTCCGATACCTCGATCTCAGTCGATTTCAGCAGCCGCCAATCTGCCCTTATCGTTTTGGCGTTGCCGGTCACGCCGAAGAGTAGTGGAGAGTTCTAGAACCAAGTCTGGACTTCTCCGCTCGAGGTGTGACTGTGTTGTCCAAGCACGCTGTCCAAAACCGAAAAGGAGCCCTGTGCCGAATACCTCTCCGCGTAGCGCCAGCGCCGATGGCGCCGAGCGATGCGCCCTGGCCACCCCTGCCGAGGTAGCCGCCTACCTCGGCGTGCCGGCGAAGACCCTCTACCAGTGGAAGTACCGGGGCACTGGCCCCAACGTCCACAAGGTCGGCCGCCATCTGCGCTACCGCTGGAGCGAGGTTGATGCCTGGCTGAACGCCCAGGCCACGTACGACCTCGCGGGCTGAGAACCCGCACGGAGAGCGAAGCGGCCCCCGGCGAGCCACCGCCGGGAGCCGTCAGAGTCCCCCGCCGCATCGCCCATGCCTGAACGATCGATCTGGTGCGGCCGGACCTTGCCCGTCCGGCCGCACCCCTGGAGGAACGCTTATGGATGAACCTACGCCCTCTCCTATCCCCGAAGCACCTGCCCCCGACTCCAACGCACGGTCGGCTGCCGAGATGCCTGACCCTGCCGAAGGAGCCGGCCTGCTCGAAGAGTTGCGGGCTGCGGTAGCCCGGTACGTGATCCTGCCCAGCAGCGAGGCGCTGACCGCAGTCACGCTGTGGGTGGCGGCAACACACATCCAGCCCGCGCTCCAGCACGCGCCCCGCCTCGCGGTGGTCGGACCGGCGAAACGGTGTGGCAAGTCCCGCCTCCTGGATGTGATCACGGAGACCGTGCACGAGCCGCTGATCACGGTCAACACCAGCCCGGCGGTGGTCTTCCGCGCCATCGGCGACGACCCGCCCACGCTGCTGGTGGACGAGGCCGACACCATCTTCGGCAGCATCAAGGCCGCAGAGAAGAACGAGGAGCTGCGCGGTCTGCTGAACGCTGGGCATCAGCGCAACCGGCCGGCTCTGCGGATCTCCGGGCCGGAGCACAAGCCACAGGCGTTCCCCACCTTCGCTATGGCGGCACTGGCCGGAATCGGGGACCTGCCGGACACCGTGATGGACCGTGCGGTGGTGATCCGCATGCAGCGGCGCAAGGACGGTGAGCGGGTGGAGCAGTTCCGCTCCCGCCGCGACATCCCCGCCCTGCACGCCCTACGCGACCGGCTGACCGCCTGGCTGCGCCCCCTGATGGACACCGCGGCGGACCTGGTACCGCCGATGCCGGTGCAGGACCGGGCGGCGGACACCTGGGAACCGCTCGTGATCGTCGCGGAACTGGCGGGCGGCGCCTGGTCCGAGGAGGCCCGTACCGCGTGTGCGGCCATGTGCGCGGCCGAGGCAGGCAAGGACGACGAGTCGAACCTGAAGACCCGGCTGCTGCAGGACATCCGGCGTGCCTTCGCACGCTGTGGTGATCCCGACATCATGCGCACCCGGGACCTGCTGGACGAACTCCTCAAGGACCAGGAGGCGCCATGGACGGAGTACGGCACCTCCGGCCTGGGCCCACGCCACCTGGGCATTCTCCTGAAGGACTTCGACATCAAGGCCGCCACCCACCGCTTCGAAGGCGGTCGGCAGGCCAAGGGCTTCGCCCGCCTCCGCTTCGCCGACGCCTGGGCCCGCTACTGCCCCGAGGAGCCGACGCCCGACAGCGGCGACGAGAGCACCACCCCTGCTCCGGGGCTGCACCCGTAAAGAGTCGTCGCACTCGTCGCGTCGCAGGTCAGCCCCGCGACGAGTGTCATCGCCGTGACGAGTCCACTCGTATCACGCCGACCTTCCGTACCTGCCCTGACCAGGCACGCGACGAGTGCGACGAGACCGCACCCCTCCCACCAGCCTCGCCCAGTGCCCATGGCACCCGCTCCCGCCTGGAGTACCCCGCTTGCTTTCGCGCACCGCCCAAGCCCCCGTGCCGGTACTGACCACAGCGATCCGCCTCGGGGTCGCCCTGGTCGGCACGATCGGCTTCGCCCTCTCCTACGACGCTCTGCGGCAGATGGCCGTCGCCATCCACATCCGCGGCATCCTCACGTACGCCTTCCCCTTGGTGATCGACGGGTTCATCGCCATCGGCGTCGCCGCCCTGCTCATCCTGCGCACCGCACCCTGGCGGTCCCGGCTGTACGTCTGGGCACTCGTCGGCATCGCCACGATCACCAGTATCTGGGCAAATGCCCTGCACGCCATCCGTCTCAACCAGCAGGCCCACACGGCCGGGTTCCGCTTGGACGACGTCACCGTCGGCGCCCTGTCAGCCATCGCCCCGCTGGCACTGGCCGGTGCTGTCCATCTCGACCTGGTCATCCGCCGCCACCCCACGCGCCACGTTGAAGAGGCTGAGGCCACAAAGCGCCACAGCGCCCCTGGCCACGGCCACAACCACTCCGACTGCTCCGCACCTACTCCGACGTCCTCCGGCAACGCCGGTCTGACGGAGCAAGCAGAGATGCTCGATGCGGCCAGTCCCCCTCGCGACGTGGCGCGGGACGCCATGGGTGTGCCGCAGGTCCGGAGGCCACTCGCCACGGCCGAGGGCCACGAGCGCGACGACAGCCTTGACGAACTCCTCGCTCTCGCCCGCAGTGCACCACTGGGCCGCGGAGGCCGTGCGTCACGCCGCAACATCGAGGCAGTGATCCGAGACGCCGGCTTCCCTATCGGCAAGGACCGCCTGACCCAGATCAAGGACCAGGTCCAGGCCGCCCTCCAGCGGCAGACGGAGCCCGACAAGGAACCCGCCGACGCGCTCTGATGCTCCCAGTCGCGCCTATCGCCATGGGCGCTCGGCTTCTCCGCTCGTCCTCACGCTGCCCAGTGCGAGGACGAGCGCTTACCGAAGCCCGTCGACACCGCACCGGCAACACCACATGGAGAACCTCGTAATGCCTGACCTCCCCAACGAACTCCCCACCAGCGGGATGGAGATGACCACCAACTCAGCCACCGCGCCAGCAAGGTATGCCGCTGGACCGTCCAAGGACGGCCCCATCGGCGAAGCGTCCGCCCCGGGGGTGGCGGAGGCGCTCGGGCACCAAGGGGTGCCCGAGCAGGAACATTCCGTCGCCAGCACCGCTGTGCCGCTTCCGCGTGCTGCTGAAGCCGCTGCCCTGCACCGTGTCGCCCGACGCCGCGAGCCCGATCCGAACGGCCAGCGCAAGAAGCGTGTCGACGCCCGCTACAGCGTCGACGAGAGAATCAAGATCCTCGCCAAGGCCCGGAAACTGAACGTCAGCGGTGCCTATCTCGTCGGCGCCGCGGTCATGGCCTACATCGACGGCGACCTCGCTCTGCCCGGCCAGCGCACCCCGCTCGACGACTACATCGACGAGCTGAATGCCCTCCGCAGCGAGGTCGCCAAGATCGGCAACAACGTCAACCAGATCGCCAAGAAGCTCAACTCCGGCGGCCGTCCACACCCTGGGAACACCGCAGTTCTGGACCGGGCCGAGCGCACCCTGACCGCAGTCCGTACCGCCGTCGGTGAGATAGCGTCCGCCGCGAACGAGGCCGTCGCCAAGACGGCGACCCGATGATCGCGAAGATCAGCAGCGGCAAGGACACGGCCGGCCTGATCCGCTACCTGTTCGACACCAAGAAGGCCAAGGACCACATCGATCCGCACCTGGTCGCTTCCTGGGACGGCTTCGCCCCCGACCCTGGCCGTAGCGACGACTTCGACGCCGCCAAGAGGCGCCTTGTGGCCGATCTCGACCTGCGCGTCAAGCAAGCCCGCCGACTCGGCCGAGCGCCCGAGCGGCACGTCTGGCACTGCTCGATCCGGGCCTCCCCAACCGACCGCCATCTCAGCGACGAGGACTGGGCCGACATCGCCCGCCGTGTTGTGGGGGCCACCGGCATCGCATCCGACGGTGACCCGGACGCCTGCCGCTGGGTCGCCATCCGCCACGCCCCCGATCACATTCATATCGCCGCCACCAAAATCCGAGGCGATCTGCGCACCGCACGCCACTGGAACGACTACCTCACAGCCGACCGCGAACTCGCTGCGATCGAGAAGGATTACGGCCTCCACCAAGTCGTGCGCGGTGACCGCACCGCCGCCAGGCGCCCCACCCGAGCCGAACAGGAAAAGGCCCGTCGCGCAGGCAAGGAAAGGACCTCCCGCGAACGACTGCGCACCACCGTCCGCCAACTGGTGTCCATCGCCACCAGCCCGGACGAGTTCGTCAACATGCTTGGCGACGTCGAGGGCGTCCGCGTCGACATCCAGCACTTCCCCTCCGGGGACGTACGCGGCTACAAGGTAGCCGTCGAAGGCGACACCAACGCCGCAGGTGAACCGATCTGGTTCTCCGGCTCCGAACTCGCCCCCGACCTGTCCTTCCCCAAGATCGCCGAACGCCTCACCAGCATCCAAGCCCCGCCGGTGACCGAGTCGGGCAGCCGACGCAGGCCGAGTCCTTGGCACCAGGCGACCGCTGCGGCTGAACGCATCCCCCACCACCTCGACAGGAGTGACGACACGGTCGCCCAAGCGCACATCGCGGCCTTCGCCGAGGCTCTCGACGTCCTGCCTCTGGTCGCCGCCGGCCACCACCTACGAGCACAGCTTCAGCAGGCTGCCCTCGCGTTCGAACGCGCCTCCCGCTCCCGCATCCGCGCCCAGCAGGATCAGGCCCGCGCCTTGCGCGGCGCCATTCGCGCACTGCGAACCGCACCGGTCACCGGTGACGGGACCGGCCTGGCGATGTTCCTCGACATCACCATCCTGGTCGTCATCGCAGCCGGCCGCTGGCACCAAGCCCGCAGGAACGACCAACAGGTCGCCGCCGCCCACCAGACCGTGTTCCACCTCCAGGCTGCCTACGAGCAGGCGGCGGATCGGCCGCTGGCTGTCCTGGCCCAGCACAGGCCGCCTGCCCACACCGTGGACCGCCACGCTCAGCACATACGAGCCGTGCTGCCCGAATACGCCGAGCAACTCCTCGACGACCCCGCCTGGCCGGCACTGGCCGCCACACTCACCCGAGCCGAGACAGCCGGCCACGCACCCCGGCAACTCCTTGAGCTCGCCGCCCGCCAGCGCTCACTGGATGACGCCCGCTCCACCGCCAAAACCCTCACCTGGCGCATCCAGCGCCTCGGCACAAGGCGGGCACCCAGCCAGCGAGCGCGGGCCGCACAAGCACGCAGTGCCGCGACCGCGCGAGCGACACGGTCTGCCGAACCACATGTGCCTGGCACGTCCCACCAACCCAGTGCAATGGCATCACATCCCCGACACCGCTGATTTCACCCCTGCTGATGCGCTCGCCGAGATGTCGCAGCCCGAAGTGCTGGCAAGTTTCGGCAAGTTCCTGGCTTGGCGGCTCAGTCGCGGGCAAGCTCTGGCACAGAGATCGTTACCGGCTTCCGAGGAGGACATCATGGCCCTGCGTAAGCTCGGCAAGGACCCGGAGAGTCCCAGTGGCGGTTCACCCACCATCTACCTCGACGAGGAGAAGGACAGCTACCTCGTCCAGGGGTGGAAGGTGGAGGACATCGAGCGCCTCCGCCAGATGGACATCCCCGGTCACGAGTCGGTGGTGGAGATCCCCCGGCGCATGGTGCAGTTCTTCCTGGAGGTGAAGAGGGATGACGAGGACTCCGACGTTTGAGGAACTGTTCCGCGACTGCCAGAGGACCGCGGTCCACCTGGAGATGCGCGACGCCTACATGAAGTCGGACCCGGCCTTCATCGACTGGAAGGCCGGCCAGGCCCTCGACCCCGCCGAGCGCTGGGCCGACTGGCACAGCCTCGTCACCGCCGCCACCTCCCGGGGCGTCGAAGTGCGCCGGGCACGAATTGTCTCGACGCCGGTCAGCGAGTACATCCGCTTCGAGTACGACGTGACCGAAGGGCTGAACATCGCCGCCGGCGAGGACGTCCGCTGGCTCTCGCGCCGCAGCGCGACGGATCTCGCGCTTCCGGGCAACGACTTCTGGCTCTTCGACTCCAGCCTGGTCCTCGTCAACCACTTCGACGGAGACGGCGAGAACATGGAGGTGGAGCTCACGGATGCCCCCGAGGTGGCGAAGCTCTGTGAGTCGGCCTTCGAGGCCGTCTGGCAGCGGGCGACACCTCACGCGCAGTTCGCACTGGCCTGACGGTTCGAACAGCATCCCCGCACTGACATGACCTCCCCCTCCTCAAGCGTCCAGGAAGCCCGCAAGGCACTCGGACAACGCCTCGCCGAGATCCGAAAGGCGGCCGGACTCACCAAACGATCGCTGGCCCAGAGCCTGGGTTGGCACGAGTCGAAGGCTTCGCGCTTCGAGAGCGGCGCCCGCGCGCCCTCGGAGCGCGACCTTCGCGAGTGGTGTTCCGCGTGCGCCGCAGAGGGTGAGGCAGAAGACCTCATCTCGACCGCCCGTGGAATCGAGGGCATGTATGTCGAGTGGCGCAAGATGGAGCGCCATGGGCTCAAGTGGGCGCAGGAATCCGTTCTTCCCCTCTGGGAGCGCACGGAGCGCTTTCGCATTTATTCGCCGTGGCTCATCCCAGGCCCTGTGCAGACGGCCTCGTACATCACAGCACTTCTGACCTCCATTCGTGACCGCCGAGGGCTCATCGACGATGTACCGGCGGCCGTCAAGGTGCGCGTGGAGAAGCAACAGGTCGTCTACGGCAACCACACGTTCGCCATTCTCCTGGAAGAAAGCGTTCTGCGGTATCGCATCGGCGGTACCGACGTGATGGCGGGTCAACTCGGCTACCTCCTCAGCGTCATGGCGCTCCCGTCGGTGAGCATCGGCATCATCCCCCAAGACGCCGACCGATCGGGGATCTGGCCCGTCGAGGGGTTCTTCCTGTACGACGACGAGCTGGTGAACGTCGAATTGATCTCGGCACATCTCAGCGTCGTCCAGAAACACGAACTTGCCATGTATGCCAAGACGTTCGGCGAGCTGGCCGAACTTGCCGTCTACGGCCCCGCAGCGCGTGAACTACTCACGGCGGCCATCGATTCTCTAGGGTGAACGTCGGGCAAGTTCAGGCACATTCATAGAGGCCCGGCCGCCCCTCTTCTTAGCTTTGTCATCACGGCAGAAAGCGTGCTCTGGAGGGGCCAGTGATGACTTTGGCAAGTACGGGCAAGAGGGGCGAGACAGCCAAGGATGCTGAGGGCGCCGACACCCCCATCGACGTGGACGCGATCTCCTCGCAGACGAACACCGTCCTCGGCCAGGAAATGGGCACCACGACCCGCGCGGAAATGGACCGTCAGGTGCCGGCGATCGCTCACCACCTGAACCGGTTGCTCCGCGAGGACCTGGGCGCGGACGACGACAGCGAGGTGCGCAGCCTGCTGCGCAGAGGGACCAGGCTGGTCGACCTCACCAACCGGCCGACCGCGG
The DNA here is from genome assembly GCF_042957035.1 of Streptomyces sp. NPDC008137. NCBI lineage: Bacteria > Bacillati > Actinomycetota > Actinomycetes > Kitasatosporales > Streptomycetaceae > Streptomyces > Streptomyces sp. NPDC008137. The sequence goes on from NZ_JBIBHN010000027.1 coordinate 103,131, forward strand.
AAACGCCGGCCTTCGGGACTTACCTCTACCTCCGCGATGTGGCCCTTCTGACGCGGCGCCTGCTGTGGGTCTACGCCGAGCGGAACGGACTCGCGGCGCCGTGAGTGTCAGGGACGACCAGATCATCCGGGAGCTCTCCCACTACCTCCACGAGCACCCCGCCGACAGGATGGCGCTGCTGCCGGTCTACGACGCGGCCCGCGACCACTCCCAGCGCCGAGCCTGCACACACGACCGGCGCTGCCCCCTCGTGGTCACAGGAGCCGTCGTCGTCGACGAACGCAACCGCGTCCTCTGTCTGCGGCACCAGGGAGGCTATGCCCTCGCGGAGGCGGAGCCAGAGGAAGCGGACGACTCCCTCAGCGGAGCGGCCCTGCGCCTGCTGGCCGAAGAGGTCGGCATCCGGGACGTGTGGACACAGCCCGGCTCCGAAGGGCCCTTCCTGGTCGACGTGGCCAGGCCGGGGCAGCACAGGTACGGCTCTCGCCTTCGGGTCGGCATCCGCTACCTCTTCCGATCCCACTCGCGCGCCGTCTTCCCGACGGCGATCGAGACGGGTGCGGCGGCCTGGGTGCCCCTCACGCACATAGGCATCGTGTCAGTCCGCAGCCGCGTGGAACGCCACCTGATCGGAACCGGATGAGTCCCCGACACCAACAACTCGCCTACCTGGTGAGCCTCCTCGCGCTCGGCGGCTCCCTCCTGCTCGGTATCTGGAGGGGCTGATGCACGAGCGCAGGCCCGAGGAACCGCCCTCCATACCGCCCCCGCCTCGCGGAACCATAGGAAGCACCCGGCCCCCGAGCGATGTCCGCATCGGAGACTTCGTCTACCTCGACGGCACGTACCAGCGAGTCCGGGACATGCGGTCGGCCGGCACCGCAGCCCACCGCGTACTGATCTTTGCCCGGCGGGTCCCCTGGGTCATGCGAGAAGCCCGGACGACGTACCGACCCATCGGCTTGCACTGACCCCGCCCTGCTCGGGCGTCGCACCGTCACTCTCACCTCACCTCACCTCACCTCACCTCACCTCACCTGCGAGGAGCTTCGCCATGCGCTTTCGCAAGATCCATGGCGCCGGAAACGACTTCATCCTGCTCTCCGACCTCGGCCCGGACAACGACAACGACTGGCCCAAGGAGGCGGAACGCCTGTGTGCCAGACGTACCGGCGTAGGCGCGGACGGTCTGGTCATCAGCAGGCTCATCAGCGACAGCCCTGCCCTCCTCGAAATCGCCTGTTTCAACACGGACGGCTCGATCGCCACCATGTGCGGCAACGCCCTGCGGTGCTCCGCCTGGGCCGCTCACCGCGATCACGGCTTCCAGCAGATGAGCCTGCGCATGGCCGGCGTGATGCACGAGGCGGTGGTGTCCGACGACTCCGTGTGGGTCACGGCCGAAGCCGGCACGATCCTCCCTCGACGCTTACAAACCGTCATCAACGGCAGGCTGACCTGGTTCGACAGCGCCCACACCGGCACCGAACACGTAGTCGCCATCGTGGACGACGTGGATGCCGTCGACGCGGTCATGGTCGGGCGCCTCGTCCGCCACCACGCCGATCTCGCCCCACTGGGGACGAACGTCAACTTCGTCCAGTCCGCTGGCCAGCAGGAGCTGAAGATCCGCACCTACGAACGCGGCGTCGAGGCGGAAACCCTGTCGTGCGGCAGCGGGGCAGTCGCAGCCGTCGTCGTCGCCACGATGCGCGGCCTGGTGACCCGACGCGCCGTCACCGTCCACAACCGCGCAGGGGAGCCGCTCACTGTCCGGCCGCACGACGCCCGACCGAACCAAACTCACTGGGTCGGCGGCCCGGTCACCCACACCTTCGAAGGAGTACTCGCATGACTCTCTTCCTCAGCCCTAGCTCGGCCCTCGCTGTGCAGAAGGCCGCTGAAGAGCTTCGCGAGTGGGGCCAGAGCCGCCAGGGCCTCCGCGTCGCGCTTGTCTACGGGCCCGTGTCCGCCGAGGACCGGCTCTACCACTCGAAGTGCCCCATCGAACAGCGATCCGTCACCGCCCTGGCCGAAGCGCTGGAGGAGATCGGCACCTGCTGGAAGGTACTGAACCCGTGCGAGCCCGACTTCATCACGGAACTGGCCGAGTACGACGTAGCCCTCTCCAACCTGCACGGCCCATACGGTGAGGACGGCCGGCTGCAGGGCTTGCTCGACTACCTACGTGTCCCCTACTGCGGCAGCGGAGTCGGCGCATCCGCAGTGGCCGCCGACAAGATCCTCTGCAAGCGGGTGATGCTGACCCTCGGCGTCCCCACGCCCGGCTGGCACGTCTGGTCCGGCGGCCCCGTGGCCTGGAACGGGCGACCCATCATGATCAAGCCGCCCTTCGGCGGATCCAGCGTGGGCATGAGCCTCGTACGTGATCCGGCAGACCTGCCGGGTGCTCTGGCGGACGCCGCCAGCGACGAGTGCGCGCCAGTGCTCATCGAGGAGTACGTGACCGGCACACCGATGACCGTGGGACTGCTGGAGCTGCCCGGCGGCTCGGCCGTCGTCTTCCCGCCGCTGGCCACCGAGGCCACCGAAGCCGACTTCTACGACGCCGACACGAAGCTCGACGTGGACTCCAGGGGCGCTGTCACCGTGCGCACCGCCAACCTGGCTCCCGCCGCACTGGACAAGATCACCGAGCATGCCCGGACACTGTGGGACGGACTCGCGCTGCGCGGTTCGGCACGCATCGACTTCATCCTCACCGAGGACAACGAGCCGTACGTGCTGGAGGTCAACACCACACCGGGCATGTCCCGCGACAGCAACTTCGCGGTAGGAGCGGCAATGGTCGGACTCACGCACACGGACGTCGTATTGGCCATGCTCCACGAGGCCTTGGCCCGCCCGCCATACGATGTCCCCCTGCCCACTCCCGCGTTCTCCAGCACCACACCACTGACACGGGAGGCTGCCGTCTCGCCGTAGGAGCCAGCCACTGTGCCGCGAGTCCACGATGTCCCCATGTGCCGTCAACTCATCGATCCCGCCGAGTGGGATCTACACGGCGGATGGGCATTAGGGGACAGGGTCGAGTGGTCCAACCGAGCGTGCGGCCTGGCATCGCTGAGAATGATCCTGCTCGCCTACGGGTGCGAGGCACCGTCGGTCACGGAACTCCTGAGGCTCGCGGTCAAGCAGGAGGTTCTGACCCCGCGTGGAGCGCTCCACGCGGGGATCGCGAGCCTGGCGACCGACCTCGGAGTCCCCTCGACCGCCGAGCCTGTGCCCGTCGAAGATCTGACGAGGCGGCTCGACCACGCCCCGCTCATCGTTTCCGTGACCGAGCAGTTCCCTGACGACGGCCGCGCAGGCGGCCACCTCGTCATCCTTCGTGGTTACGAGGACGGCCCCGACCCAACGATCCACTTCCGAGACCCGTCCGCCTGGGGCCAGACACACGATCGAGTCCCCCTCAGCCGCGTATCCACTTCCTACACCGGCCGCGCAATCACCTTCGCGCCCCTCCCTCACAACGGAGAGTCTTGATGACCGAGACAGACGGCGACACGACCGAGGCCGCCGGCGGCCGGAGGATCGCCGTACTCGGAGAGATGCTGGAACTGGGCGACGAATCCGTCGAAGCCCACCGAGAGGTCGGACGCATGACGGCCGAGTACGGCGTCGATCTCGTCGTTGCAGTCGGCGACGCTCTCGCCAAACAACTCGCCCTCACGGCAGGAGCGGCAGGCGTGCCGGACATCGCGATGGTAGGCGACAACGCGACCGCCGCCGCCTACCTGAAATCCATCATCCGCCCCGGCGACATCGTCCTCGTGAAGGCATCACGGGGTAGCCAGCTCTGGCAGATCGCCCAAGCACTCACCGGGCAGCCCGTCACGGGCCTGTGAGGCAGCGCGGCCTTCCACATTGATGGCCAAGGGATCTAGCTGAGATCACCAGCACGTAGTCCTGGCGTCTGGCGGGTGCTACAACCGGCTGTCGGATGCCTGATACCGACCGACCTTGTGATCAGGGCCCGTACGCCGACCGTGGCGACACCCGTGAGCACCAGGAAGGAGACCACGAGGATCCAGAAGCCGAGACTCATCCGTGCCAGAGCGCAATCTCAGCCTCAATGAGCTTCTTCAGCGTTGCCGCTCCAGCGTGAGGATGGCCTTGGCGATTGACGTCATTCGATTCGGGCTGCATCGGGACCTGCGGAAGATGCGCCAGGACTTCAAGCGCGCGATGCCCCGCTCGACTGGCGCTCGTGCAGCGGCCAGTGGCCGGTTGAGGGTCTTTTCGGTGGGGGTGAGTTCCTGCAGGGGCCTGCGTTTGATGCCGGTGGTCAGCCATGGGCCGCCGCCCTGGTAGCGAGATCGGCCAGGATGGGAACGCCTTGGCGCTCGCAGATACGGATGATCCGGTGGGGGCAGGCGGCGGTCAGGTGGTGAGTGCGGCCCGGCAGAGCGGGCGAGACCCACAGCAGTCGACCGCCAACGAGGCTCCCGAGCAACGTGATTGAGACGTCAGACATCTCGATCAACAGCCTGGGGGCCTCGCTCGTTGCGCTTCACGGGCCATCACCTGATCGGTGGCCAACTCGAAGAAGCTCACTCAAGGATGAGCGGTCCGGGCGTCCAGAACGGCGAGGTCCCTGGACCCCGCCTCGCCATTACCGACCGAGCGTCACTCTCATTGCGACGACATACCTCGATGCCAGCCGCAGTCTTCATTTCGGTGTCGCATGCGGCTGGTAGCGGTGGCCGGGGCGGAACATGGAGTGAGACTCAAGGGCGACACCTGATGAGATTTTCCAGCGCGCTGAGATGAGACGTCGTACCTTGGCCTCCGCCAGGACCGGCGCAGACCGCTCGATAGGGTGACCTTGCCGAGGGCCGCCTCGGCCCCCTGCGCCCAACCGGTACGGCGCGGGTGGCCTGGGACGAGCAGGGGGTTCGGGTGGCGGATGTTTCGCCCGCGCAGGCGCTGGCCCGAGCAACGGCCGTCGGTGGGCGAGTGGCCGCCCTGGTACGACGGGAGCCCCGAGGAGACGACCAGACATGCCGCTGGGAGCTCGTCGTGACTCTCAGCGGGAGCCCCGAGGACCGGGCGGCCGCCGGGTGGATCATCGCCGACGAGATCATGCGGGAGCGCACCGGCGGGCGCCCACGGACCTACGGAAAGTGGCGCGAGGCCACCTTGAACGGGGCGAAGCTGACCGGGAAGGATCACGTCCTGGTGAAGGCATTCGCGGAGCCTGTCTTCGAAGCGGCCGCCGCGATGAAGAAGGGCAACCACGGGCTGGCCGGGTACGTGGGCGAGTGGCTCTGGTACCTCCTGACCCGCGACCTGCCCGAGGATCCGGCGCGCGCCGTGGAAATCCTCGGACCGCCGAAGGCCGCCGTCAACGACGGAGGCGGCGACGGACTCATCGTCTACCGGGAAGGCGGAACGGCCCGGGGCTTCTCCTTCCGTCTGTGGGAGATGAAGAAGTACACCGGGGAGGCGAACCAGCCGGATGGGGCGATACGCAAGGGCTGGACGCAGCTCAGCACCAAGGGAGCGACCTACCTGGGAATGCTCTCCTGGGGCGACAAACTGCTCGCTGATGACACTCGGGAGTTTGTGGGAAGTCTGGCCGACCAGTGGGTCGATGAGGAGGAGTCGGCCGGCGGCGGCGTCAGCGTCGCGCTGAACGCCACGGCGATCCCGACGAAGGCCTTCCATCTCGCGCACGAGCACTTCACCACCCACAAGCACCCCGGCGCGCTGCAGGGCCTGGTGGTGGCGATCGAGGATCTCGAGGGCTTCGCCCATGAGGTGAGGAAGTACGTGTGGACCGCACTCTAGATCCGGCTGTACTCGCGACCGCGCTCGGCGAACATCGCCCCGGCGGGGTCCTGCCCTCGGCGCAGGAACTGCTGGCTGCCATCACGCAACTGGAGATCGCCGCCTTCGGCAGGGACCAGGAGATCCCGGACGACGTGCTGGCCACGGCATGGCTCCTGCACGGGCTGGCCGCGGTAGAGCCCGAGACGCCCGGGTTCGACCCGATGCGGACCCGGCAGGCCCTCGCGGTCAGCGCGCACGTGATGGACCTGGCTCTGGCCGACGAGCGACACTCCCCCGCCGAGCGGCTGAGGATCGCTTTCGCCGCCCAGGCCGGGTACCGCAGGTGCGAGCAGGAGCCCAACGCCACCGCCGTCTACCGCCAGGTTAGGAACCTGGTGAACTTCACCTCCTCGCTTCCGGCGCACCTGGACACCCTGGCCTTGGAGGCCGGCGTCGTGTTTCTGGCATTCGACCGGCCCGACCTGAACCGGGCCCTGTCCGCCTGGCGTCGGCAGTTCGCGGAACTCCGTTGGCTGATGGACGGCGATCCGCTCGCAGGCACGATGTACGGACCTGCCGAAGCCGTCGTCGAAGCGGTCCACCTCCTGCGCCTGTTCCTCTCGTTCGGCGATCCGGACCGCCTGCAGGACGCACAGGACCTGCTGGGCAGCGTGCTCGACGGCCGGGCCGGCCGCGGTGACCCGACCGCCCGATGGGTCGCAGCCCACCTTCTCGGTCTGAGCGGCGAGATGGCCGCCAGCAGCCTGTACACGCTGCTTCCGAAGGGCACTCCGGACGCGGTCGCCCGGACCTTCGCGATGTCCGATCCGCCGGTGATGACCCTGTGGCGCCCACAGCGCCAGTTGCTGAGCCTGGAGCGGGGCAACCCGGTCGACCCCGCCACCGGCCGGAGCCTGATCAGCGTGCCCACCAGCGCGGGCAAGACGCTGATGGCCCAGCTGGTGATCTGTTCCCACCTGGCGCAGAAGCCCGGCCGCGTGGTCTATGTGTCGCCGATGCGCAGCCTGGGCCGGGAGATGCGGGCCGCGCTGCGGGGCCGGCTGCGGCTGCTGGAGCGCAAGCTGGTCGCCGAGCAGCCGGACTTCCCGCTCGCCGACGGCAGCGGCTCCCTCGTCGGGGACGTGGACATCGTGACCCCGGAACGGCTCATGCACATGATCCGCAACAACCCGGGCGCAGCGCTGGACGAGGTCAGCCTCATCGTCGTCGACGAGGCCCACCACCTCGCGCAGGGCCGGCGCGGGTTCGTGCTGGAGAGCCTGCTCGCCCTTCTGCGGATCCGCTCCGACATCCGGCTGGTGCTGCTGTCCGCCGCTGTCGGCAACCGAGCTGCCCTGGCGTCGTGGCTGGACCCGGCGCGGCCGGCGGAGGAGGTGTATTTCACCGACGACTGGCGCGGTCCGAGGCGCCTGCACGGCCTCATGTATCCGCTGCTGCTCAAGGGCCAGGCCGACCGCACCCCGCGCAAGCCGAGCCAGAAGCAGCCCTCCACCACCCGGGCCACTGTGCCGGTGGCCCCCCGGCTCGACGTCCGGCCGACCGCCGCCAGCGGCACCTTCGGCCTGACCTTTCCCGGTGTCGGCGCCAGAGCGTACGCCTCCCCCAACTCCTGGCAGTGGAAGGCTGCCACCAAGCTCACCGGCGGCATCCCCGACTACGAGGTGTTCGCCGCCGGCGCCGCCGCCCTGACCCGGGCCGGCAGCGTCCTGATGGTCGTCACCAGCAAAGTCATCGCCAGGAACGCCGCGCATGCCATGGCCGAGCACCTGGACGTCCGCCCCGAGGCGGCGGCGCTCACCGAGTTCCTGGCCGAGACCCTTGGCGAGCAGCATCCCCTGGTCGACTGCACCCGCCACGGCGTCGCCTTCCACCACGCCGACCTTCCCGACGACGTCCTCCACGCCGTCGAACAAGGACTTCGTGACGGAGACCTGCTGGCCATCGCCAGCACCACCACCCTCACCGACGGCGTCAACCTCCCGGTGCGCACCGTCATCATCAACCACACGGTCGAGGGTGATCCCACACGCGGGAACCAGCGCGGCCTCAGTCCCGCAAAACTGCTCAACGCCATCGGCCGGGCCGGCCGGGCCGGGCGCGAGAGCGAGGGGTGGGTCATCCTCACCCGCCCCTATCCGCCCCGGGCCGCGGAGTTCGAGACACTCACCCCCGACAGCCAGCGGCTCACCGTCACCTCCGAACTGCTCAGCGAAGACGCCCTGCGGTCACTCGCCCATGCCGAGCGGCAGCTGGAGAACTCGCTCGACGGGCTGTTCGGCGTGATGGGAACCGTCGCCGCCGACTTCGCCGCGTTCGTGTGGCTGGTCCTGCAGACCCACGCCGAGACCCTCCACGCGCCCGGCGACCGGCTGGGCCCAGTGCAGTCGCTGCTCGCGATAGAACAAGCCGACGAGCCTTCGGTCCCGGCCCGTTGGATGGCGCTCGCGGAGAAGGTCACCGCGGTCTACGACGCCACCGACCCCGTCTCGACCCGTCGGTGGGCCAGCACCGGAACCAGCATCGGATCCGCCCGCTTCCTCGACCAGGTCGCCCGACGCCTCGCGGAGCAACTCGTCGCCTACGCGGCCCCCGAGGACACCCCAGACGAGATCAGCATCTTCTTCGGGCCACCCGAGTGGCAGCTGGAGCAAACCCTGGACTTCCTTGCCGAGCAGGGCGCCTTCAAGGACCTCCTGCTGACGCCCGAGGCCTTCGGGAAGTGGAAGTTCACCAGCCCACACAACGAGAGCTTCAGCGTCGACGTGCCGATCGGCGACGCGATCCGGGACTGGATCTCCGGCACACCCATTCCGGAATTGGCCCGCGTCTGGGCGCCTGGCATTCTGTCATCCCATCCCCGGATGCTGGAGCTGACCGTCCAGAGCATCAAGCAGGCCTTCGAGCACGCAATCAGCTGGACAGCCGGCGCCCTGGTCAACCTCGTCAACACCCACCCCCTGCTGACACCCACCACGCCCCGCCTGTTCGCACAGACGGCCTGGCACATCCGGCACGGTGTCGACACCGAGCAGGCCATCATGCTGCTGACCTCCGGCATCACCTCCCGCCGCCTGGCCCACCAGATCGGCCGCGCCGCGGCGGAGGCCGGCATCGGCTCTGGTGAGCTCCGCACCTGGGTCGCCGATCAGCAGATCGACGGCTGGGTCACCGCGTACAAGGCCAACACGTACGAGGTCGAGGATCTCCTCGACTACGTGAGCAAGCCGACCAACCCGCTCAACGAACTGCTGCGAGGCCGCCCCGTGACCATCCCTCTTGCATGGGTAGGCCCGGGCATCGGAGACGGGCCGGTCACCCTGACCCACCCGGGCAAGAAGCCGGCGACCATCAGGGTCAACCGCGACGAGAATCAGATCGCCGCTATCCCCGCCGCCCGGCATCACGCCGTCCTCACCATGATCGACAGCGGTCTCGACCTCACACACCGCCTTGAGGCCGGGCATCTGATCACAACCTTGGCCATGGCCAGCCTGTAAGGCACCGAGGGTTGGCCGACGCCGGGCGGGTTCGGCCTCCCGGTGGCCTACTGTTCCGGGTCGTCAGCAGGGCGGTAGACAGCTCGATCGGTGTCCAGGCGCTGGAGGACGCCGTCCGCGGCGAGGTCGCGCAGGATCTGCCGGGCGCGCTTCTCGTCGACGGCGTGGCCGGTCTCGTAGAGCGCGGCGACGGAGCGCTGCGCGTCCCATTCCCCGCCCTCGCCGGTGATCGCCTCGGCGAGGCAGTCCTTCTGGCTAGCGAGCTCGCCCTGCTGGTGGGTGGCGACGGCGGCCTGAAATGCGGGAAGGGCATCAGTGCGGATGCGGTAGCCGGCGACCTTTCCGAATCCGGGGCCCTCAGCGAGGACGGGGGAGACTTGGTCCGCGATCCACCAATTGCGACGGACGCCGCGCTTCAGCGCGGCCTTGAACGCGCCGCTGCTGCCGGTGAGCTTGCCCTCGCCGTGCGGACCGCGCAGAACATCGGCGGGCACGTAACCGTCCTCGCGGGTAGCAGCCTCACGCAGGATGCGCCGGGCGGTGGCCGGCAGGGAGAGGTAGTAGCGAGAGGCAGTCTCCGGGTCGGCCCAGTCGGTGGCCGGCCCGGCGGTCTTCAGACTGCCGGCGTGTTCAGCAAGTAGAGCCAGGAGGGCCTTCTGGAAGGCGGGGGCGGGATCTTCAACGATCAGGTGGAGCTTCACGTCATTCCCATGCTAGAAGAAGCAGATAAAAGTGCATCTTGCGAGCGAGACTGTAGTGCGGAGGGTGCACGCGATACAAGCCCTTAACTTCGTTTTCCTTGGACTGAAAGATGTGAGACTGGGTGTGGCACCTCCACGGCAGGGGGCCATGGCGTACAGGCGGATGAATGTGATGGCTTCGACCGCTTCTGAGCTGTGTGAATTCGAACCGCACACTTGGGGCGCCCCGGGAGAACCGTCGGGGACTTCGACGCCTCGGGCGCCGACATTGAGCGGGACTGGGTGCGCCGCACGGCCTGCTGGGCCGGCGGAGCGGGTCCTGCTAACGCACGACCAGGTCCGCAAGAACGAGCTGCCCGCAGCCGAGGGCGAGGCCGGCGACCCGCCCTGGGCAGGGTTCGCGCGCCGGTAGGGGCCCGATCCCCGTCGGCCGGTGCAGTGGGAGGTCGGGTGCCGCTCGTAGCGACCTCCATCGCTCTACCTCGAATCACTCGCGGAATATTTTGTGCTACTGTTTCGAGGTCTGATACGAGGTGGTGTCGTGTATGGCGATCGGTGAGCTGCCAGCGCAGCCAGGGATGCTCGTGTTGGCCCGCGAGTCTCGTGGGCTGACGCAGGCCGAGGTCGCCACGGCCATGACGAAAGCGTCGCCTGGTGGCTCGACGCCGGTATCCCAGGGATACGTGAGTCGGGCGGAGGCAGGCCGTCTCGTTGTCTCCGACGAGCGCCTAGAGCTCTACGCCACTGCGCTGGGATACCCGCCTGAGCTGCTGTGCCTGGACCCGCAGGTCAACGGCATCGGAGTGGGCCTGGTCCACCATCGCAAGAAGGCATCGCTGTCCGCTTCCTCTCTACGACGCGTGCACGCTCACCTGGCTCTCGCTCGGCTGCAGTTGGACGGCTTGGCGTCAGCGGCAGCCCTGCCGAAGGCCCCACGGCACTTCTTCAGAGTCCCACTGAGCGACCTCATCACTCCCAAGGACGCTGCCCGGCAAGTACGCAAGGAGTGGGGCATGGCCCCAGGCCCGGTACCCGACATGGTCGGCGTGCTGGAGAACGCCGGGGCGCTCGTAGTCACCACTGACCTTGACAGCGACTTGTTGGACGCCGTGAGCCAGTGGGACGAGGACGGACAGCCGCTGCTGCTGGCGAACACGCGGGCACCGGGTGATCGGCGTCGCTTCAGCATCGCGCATGAGTTGGGGCACCTCGTGATGCACCCCGAACCCGGGGCCGGATCCACGCAGGAGAAGCAGGCCGATGCTTTCGCGGCCGAGTTCTTGATGCCTGCCTCCGACATCCGGGAAGCATTCGCCGGCGGCGTCGATCTGGCCAGGTTGGCGGACTTGAAGCGCATCTGGGGCACGTCAATGGGAGCGCTGTTGCGCCGAGCCCAGACGCTGAACGCCATCAGTGAGTGGCAGTACCGCAATCTCGTGATCGAAATGTCGGCGCTCGGCTACCGGACCGCGGAGCCCGTCGAGGTTCCGTCCGAGCAACCACAGCGCATCCCCGCTCTCGTACAGACGCTGCTGACCGATCAGCAGATGCCTCTGGAGGACGCGGCAGCCTGCGCACACCTGCTCCCCGAAGACTTCCAGCGCCTGTACGTCGAGGGCGCCGACTCATCATCGTCCCCGGCCATTCGAAGGTGACCATGACCGACCGCTCCGCTCCGCTGCCCCGTCCTCGCTCCGACCTGACCGAGCCTCCCGACGCCGTGGGCGTCCAAGGCCGGCCGGACGGCCTGGACATCCTGCGGGACCGCATGCTCCTCCAGGTCAGCGCCGCCAGGCTCGGCTACGTCAAGGCGCAGCTCGACGCGGGACGCAGCGGCCTCGTCCTGTGCGGAGATGACGCGGTACAGAAGGCCAGGGGATTGCGGTTCAAGGAGGGCTACGCCGGCCCACTCCTCGTCGATCCAGCCGTGTACCAGGTCAGCGCCGCAACCGAGGAGAACCCTTTCCCTTACTACGTCGAGCCCACACTGTTCCTTGACGACCCCCTGGAACTGTCGCTGGCTGAACAACGCGACGCCGGGGTAACTCTCCCCATGACCCCCACCGGCTACATCAGGGCCGAAGACTCTGACGCCCTCAGGGCAGCCGTGACCCGTGTTCGGGAACTCGACGACCCAACCGTGATCTTCGCCGTGCCCGTCGACGTCTCATGGCTGCGGGACGAGGAATCGACCCGACAGCTCACCGCGTATTTGCGAATGGTCAAGGGGCCAAAGGCGATCATGCTGGGCGGACAGATGGATCCCCTCGGCCGCTACGCCAAGGCGGTGAGCCACCTGAAGCAGCTGATCGAGGAGCTTCCCCATGCTGCGCTGCTGCGCACAGACCTCGCGGCATTCGGCGCCCTGGCCGCCGGAGCGACCTTCACCGCTTTCGGTGCGAGCAGCACATACCGGCACATCGTCGCTCCGGGCGAGAAGCCACAGACCAACAAGAAGATCATAGTCCGGTCACCGCACGTCCTGTTCCCCGACCTGATGGCCTTTTTCCTCGGCGAGAAGATCGCCAAGCGGTACGGTGGCGCCGATGACGTCCCGGTCTGCTACTGCGCTGCCTGCGACGGTGACCTGACGCTCGACGCCTTCTCCAATAACCGAGGTGGGTTGCCCGCCGCAGCGGTCGCACACAACGTCGCCGTCCTCATGGAGTGGCTGCGCACTCTCAAGGCAACCGAGCCAGGCAGAGCACGCCAAAAGTGGTGGTACGACCGCTGTCGAACGGCACTTGATCAGTACGCCCTGATCAACGCCTCCGTCAGGCATCCCCGCGGCTTCGATCCACCAGAGCAGCTCAAGCGGTGGGCCCTCACCGCGCCCACGTGGATCAGCACACCTCAAACAGCCGACGCAGACCACAAGCGCTGATACAGGTCCTCGACGAACCACCAGGCCGCAGCAGTGTGCCGACGCGGCCTGTAATCCTCGGGCTCCAGCACCATCTCAACGTCATTTCCTGCGGCGAGGAACACTCCGATGCCGTAAAAGTCCGCTTCCACCAAGACATCGTCCAGACGAGAGGGACGCCGGTCCAACAGCATCGCGCGACGACAGAAGGGCGCAAACTCAGCAGCTCGCTCAAGCCCCTGACGCCAGCCCGATGCGCGCACCACGGCGAGGTCTACCCGCAGTGGCCGTACAGCACGCCGGGTGGCAGTTTTCCGGTCTCGATCCACGGCCCCGGCTGGCAACGCCCGGACCGCGCTCCGCGCCGCTGGGTCCAAAGACGCCAGCGGAACGGGAATGCCCACCGGAAGGGTCAGCAGGCTTTCCAAGTCAGCCATGTGATCCAGTCGAGCGGCCGAGACTTCCTCGCGCCGCGCGTGCTCATCCTCATCCAACCGGTAGAAACACAGTGCCTCGACCCCAAGGACAGAGACGGTCCGAGCCTGTCCGCCCGGCTCCAGGAGAGCGCGGGAAGCCGCTCTAAAAGAACCGCCCATCAGGGAATTCGCCAAGGTCACCATGGCCCCCACCCTGCCTCACTGGGATTCGACCGCGTACAGCGGCCCCGCCGTTCATCCGACCCGTATGGGTACGGACACACCTGCCAAACAGTCCAAGCCGCCCCCCGGACACTGTCCCTCTGCGATCCTTGTCCGCATCACTGCCCCCATCAAGGGCCGGTAGACACGAAACTCGGGGGACCCCCGCACGACCCGAGGGCACATCCAGGGCACATGAGCCCGGGAAACGGCGTTGACCCGTGAGAACTACCGAGAGGAGTTTTCCCAGGTCAACGCACATTTCCTTGCGAAACACCAGGTCAACGTCCTCCCGCCCCCAATCGCTGCACGAGTGGCAGGTGCAGGACTTCTCGCATCGGCTGCATGAGGCGGGGCATCAGCCGTATTGCTTGGTGTGGCCCTGAGCCGGGGTCTCGTGGGGTGCGGGCGGGGTCGTCGGCCTGGCCCTCTTTCGTGCCGGGGAGGGGCCGTCACGCGGCCAGGGCAACGAGCCTTGAGCCGGCTCCGGCTTACTTGAGCCTTTCCTCCGGCCAGGCGCGGGGGCGACCCCTCGGCTCTAGGTCGTGTCCGCAAAGTGGCGGCATCGTTGGTTTGTTCGTGGTGCGTCGTCATGAGCTGACTGATGAGTCGTGGGCGGTGATCGAGCCGTTG
>NZ_JBIBHN010000028.1:0-110282 GCF_042957035.1 Streptomyces sp. NPDC008137
GAGCACCTGCGCGGCATGCGGATCCTCACCGACCGCAAGCGCAAGGGCGACCTGGCCGACCAGCTCATCTGCGACCACGCCCTGTTCCACCTGGAAGCCGACCTGCGCTGGCTGGAACTGACCGCCGCCCGACTCGAAAAACTCCGTGAGGCTCTGACCCGATGACGACTTCTCCCCCCGGTGCCCTGCTCACCGCGCACGACCTGCGCAAGGCGTACGGCCCGACCACCGCGCTCGACGGCGCCGGGTTCTCCATCCACCCCGGCGAGGTCGTCGCCGTCATGGGCCCCTCCGGGTCCGGCAAGTCCACGCTGCTGCACTGCCTCGCCGGGATCGTGCTGCCCGACTCCGGGTCGATCACCTACAACGGGCGTGAACTGACGACGATGAGCGACGCCCAGCGCAGTGCGCTCCGCCGCTCCGAGTTCGGGTTCGTGTTCCAGTTCGGCCAGCTGGTGCCCGAGCTGACCTGCGTGGAGAACGTCGCCCTGCCGCTGCGGCTGAACGGCACCTCCCGCAAGGACGCCGAGCGGACCGCGCTCGGCTGGATGGAGCGCCTGGAGGTCGACGACCTCAAGACCAAGCGCCCCGGCGAGGTCTCCGGCGGCCAGGGCCAGCGCGTCGCCGTGGCCCGCGCGCTGGTCACCGGACCGCGCCTGCTGTTCGCCGACGAGCCCACCGGCGCGCTCGACTCCTTCAACGGCGAACGCGTGATGGAACTGCTGACCGAAGCGGCCCGCTCGACCAACGCCGCCGTCGTCCTCGTCACCCACGAGACACGCGTGGCCGCCTACTCCGACCGCGAGATCGTCGTCCGCGACGGCAGGTCCCGCGCCATGGAGCGCGCCGTATGAGTCCTCGCCAGTGGGGCACCGACCTGGCCATGGGGGCCCGCTTCGCCCTCACCGGCGGACGCGAGGGCTGGGTCCGGATGACGCTCACCGCCGTAGGCGTCGGCCTCGGCGTGGCACTGCTCCTGCTGTGCACCGCCCTGCCCAACGTGTTCGCCGCCCGCGGCAAGGTGGAGGACGCCCGCTACGACCACACGTTCGTGTACTCCGACAAGGCCCCGCCGAAGGCCGACAACACCTTCCTGATCGCCGGCACCGACACCACCTGGCACGACGACGACATCCGCGGGCGGCTCGTCGAGCCCGAGGGCGAGCGGGCGCCGCTGCCCCCAGGAGTCGACAGCTTCCCCGGCGACGGCGAGATGGTCGTCTCCCCCGCGCTCAAGGACCTGCTCGCCTCGGACGGCGCCGAGCTGCTGCGGGAGCGGCTGCCCTACAGGATCACCGGCACGATCGGCGAGAGCGGACTCATCGGCTCCCACGAACTGGCCTACTACGCGGGCGCCTCGGGGCTGAAGGTCATGGAGTTCTCCCCCGTGCACCGGCTGACCGGATACGGCAGACCGGACGCGGACGTGGCACCCGAGAAGACCGACCCGGTGCTGCTGCTCATGATCCTGGTCGTCTTCGTGGTGCTGCTGACCCCGGTCGCCGTGTTCATCGCCGCCGCCGTCCGCTTCGGCGGCGAGCGCCGCGACCGCCGGCTGGCCGCGCTGCGCCTGGTCGGCTCCGACAGCCACATGACCCGGCGGATCGCGGCGGGCGAAGCACTCGCCGGAGCCCTGCTCGGCCTGGTCGTCGGCACCGGCTTCTTCCTCCTCGGCCGTCAGACGCTGGGCTCCACCGAGCTGCTGGGCGTGAGCGTCTGGCCCGGTTACCTCGATCCCTCCCCCGCGCTCGCCGCTCTGGTCGCGGTGGCGGTCCCGGTCGCCGCCGTACTCGTCACGCTGCTCGCGATGCGCGGCGTGGTGGTGGAACCGCTCGGCGTCGTGCGCGCGGCCAAGCAGCGCCGCCGCCGGCTGTGGTGGCGGCTGCTGCCGCCGCTGGCCGGCCTCGCGATGCTCTACCCGATGATCGGCAAGGGGCGTGAGAACGGCGACTTCAACCAGTACTACGTCATCGGCGGCGTGCTGCTGCTGCTGATCGGCATCACCGCGCTGCTCCCCTGGGCCGTGGAGGCGGTCGTCGTCCGCCTCGGCAAGGGCGCGCTGTCCTGGCAGCTCGCGGTACGACGGCTGCAGCTGAGCAGCGGAACCGCCGCACGCATGGTCAACGGCATCGCCGTCGCCGTGGCCGGAGCCATCGCCCTGCAGATGCTGTTCACGGGAACGGAGAGCCAGTACACCAAGGCCACCGGCCAGGACCCCGGCCGGGTCGGGATCCAGGTCGAGTTCAGCGACCGCGAGCCGCTGTCCGGTGTCGAGCGCGAGTTCACCGGCACCAAGGGGGTACGGGCCGCGGTGTCCCTGGCCGACCTGGAGTACGGGCAGACCCGTCGCGACCCGGAGCACAGCGGCGGCATGACCGTGGGCAACTGCACCGCCCTGCGCGAACTCGCCACGCTGCCCTCCTGCAAGGACGGCGACGTGTTCGTCACGCGGACGAGGAGCCACTACGAAGACCCCGGCAACGCGGACGAAATCGCCCTGTTCAAGCCCGGACGGACGCTCTACCTCGACCCGTCGTACGGCGAAGCGACGACCGATCGCGGCATGGAGGCGCCCTGGACCGTTCCGGCGAACGTGCGGGTGGTGGACGCGCGCAAGGACTCACTGGTGGAGTCCCACAGCGTGCTGGTCACCCCCGCGGCCCTGCCCGCCGAGGCCGCGCCCGCGTTGGCCTCGGACGGGGTCTACCTGCGTCTGGACCCGTCGGTGCCGGACTCACGGGAGTACATACGCAACGTCGCCGCCCGGATCGACCCCCTGGCAAGCACCTACACCTGGGTGGCGACCGAGGAGGACACCAAGTACGCCTCCATCCGCACCGGCCTGTTCGTCGGCTCCGTCTTCGTGCTGGCACTGATCGGCGCGAGTCTGCTGGTCTCCCAGCTGGAGCAGCTGCGCGAGCGCAGGAAGCTGCTCTCCGCGCTGGTCGCCTTCGGCACCCGGCGCCGCACCCTGAGTCTGTCGGTGCTGTGGCAGACGGCCCTCCCGGTCGGACTCGGCCTCCTACTGGCCACGACGGTGGGTGTCACTCTCGGCTCGGTGCTGCTGAAGATGACCGATACACCGGTGGCCATGGACTGGGAGAGCGTCCTGACCATGACCGGCGTGGGCGCGGCCGTGGTCGGCGTGGTCACGCTGCTCAGCCTGCCGCCGCTGCTGCGGATGATGCGCCCGGAGGGCCTGCGCACGGAATAGTCCCTCACCCGTCCCCCGAAGTGGGCTCCTCCAGCCAGGAGGAGCCCACTTCGGCATCACAAAGAGAGGTGACCCCTTCCGCCCCACCGGCTTGAATACCCCCATGGCCCCCATACGCGACCAGTCCTCGGCTGCTCTCCCCGAACTCCACGGCCACGGCCTCCGTCTCCGCCCCTGGGACGCCACGTCCGGTGCCGACGTCGAGACATGGCTGTGCGGCCTGCGGGACCCGGAGTTCCGGCGCTGGAACACCCCGGTGAGGCCGGTCACGGACCTTACGACCGCCCGGGAGTCGCTGCTCGCGCGGGCGCACAGCGCGGCGGAGGGCACGTCGATGTCGTTCCGGGTCGCGGACGCGCGCAGCGACACGGCCCTCGGGCACATCGGCGTCAACGAGATCAAGTACCACCTGAAGACCGCCCGCGTCGGCTACTGGGTGCTCCCCGAGGCCCGCGGCCGGGGCGTCGCCACCCGGGCCCTGCTGCTCGCCACCCGCTGGGCCTTCGCCGAACTCGGCCTGCACCGGCTGGAGCTGGACCACGCGGTCGGCCACGACGTGTCCTGCCGGATAGCCGGGAGATGCGGTTTCGCGTACGAGGGAACCCTGCGCGGGGCGATCTTCCAGGAGGACCGGCACGACGCGTTCCGGGACGCCCATCTGCACGCGCGGCTGGCGACGGATCCGGAACCGGAGGCGGACGCGGGCCGAGGGGCCCGGGCGTAATTCGGAGGTGCCGGAGGGGGCGCGGGCGGCACCATGGGGCATGCGCACCGACGACTGGTACTTCACCCAGGACCTCGACGACTTCCTGGCTCGCGCGGGGTCGTTCCTCCGCTCCCAACCTGCCCTGCACACCGTCCCGTTGACCGTCACGGAGACGCTGCGCACCCGCGGAGCGCACGTCTACGGCGCCGGGCTGCCGGAGTTCGGTGTACTGGAGCGGGACGGCGCCGTCCGGGCGTCGTTCTTCCGCACTCCGCCCCACTGGCTGAACCTCACCGCCCTCACCCCCGAGGAAGCCGACACCCTCGCGGCGCGGCTGGCCGCCCTCGGGCAGCGGCCGCCCGGAGTGAACGCCGACCGCGACACCGCCGCCGCCTTCACCGAGGCCTGGCAGCGGCACACCGGCGCCACGGCCACGCTCCGCCAGCGCCAGCGGCTCTACCGGCTCGGCGCCCTGACCGCGCCCGGCCCCGCACCGCCCGGCGGCCCCCGGATCGCCGTCGAGGCGGACCGCGCCCTGCTCGTCCGCTGGCACACGGAGTTCAGCGCCGCGATCGGCATGGGCACCGTCCACGAGGCCGACGAGTGGGCGGATACCCGTATCGAACAGGGCGGCGTCACCTTCTGGGAGACCCCGGACGGCACGCCCGTCGCCATGGCCGGCGTGACCCCGCGGATCGCCGGCCAGATCCGCGTCGCCTCCGTCTACACCCCGCCCCACCTCCGCGGCCGCGGGTACGCGGGCGCGGCCACGGCCGAGATCAGCCGCACCGCCCTCGTCTCCGGGGCGCAGGAGGTGCTGCTCTTCACCGACCTGGCGAACCCGACCAGCAACGGCCTGTACCAGCGCATCGGCTACCGGCCCGTGGCGGACTTCGCGGTGTACGACTTCGGATAGCGCCACGGGTCTCACCAGAAGGTGAGCGTCAGCTTGAACCAGGCGGCGCCCTCCCGGTCGGTGTTCTCGGCGTCCAGCGTCTCGGTCGCCAGTACGGCGAAAGCCCGCTCCTGGAGTCCGAGGTAGGCCCGTACGATCGCGTACTTTGGGGCGTCGTCCCTGAGTACGCGATCGGCGGTGGCCTCGTCGAGTCCGCCCAGATTCCAGAGCAGCTCGACGATCGGGGCGGCCCGCTCGCCACCGCGCTCGGTGACGAAACCGCCCACGAAGCTCTTGGCGATGTCCCTCGCGAACGGGTTGAGGTCCGCCATCCACTCCCTGCGCAGCCACAACTCCGCACGTCTCACCCGCTCACGCGGGTCCAGGTCGAGCGTGAGGTCCACGTGTTCCTGAAAGCCGCCGGTCTTGAGGCGCACCGTCGTCCTGTCCGCCTCGGCCGTACGGCCGCCCGCCGTCTCCTCCACGTGGAAGAAGCCGAAGAAGTCGCCGCCCCGCAGGTCCGCGTACGGCACGAGGGTGGGCTCCCCGGAGAGGTCGCCCCACTCCGACGGCCACAGGAAGGCCGAGAAGACGACCTTGGCGAGATCGGCCCTGGAGATGATCCAGCCGTTCCCGTGCTCCACCGCGTCCACGCCCGCGGCGTTGTGCTCGCGGCACAGCAGGGAGCGACCCGGCCAGGGGTCGTGGAAGAGGACTGAATCGTCGTCGGCGGCCAGCAGGTTGACGCAGTGTCCGGAGCGGCCGTCGTACACCTGGACGGCCGTCCCCTTGACGTTCCCTGTGATGAGGCCCCTGGCCAGGAGGTCGACCAGAGCGGTCGGGGAGAAGGCGATCACGCGGTCGATCGCGGAGGTCGGCACCTCGGGTCGCCCGGTCGCGAGAAGGCAGACCGGATGCATGCCGGAGAACAGACCGAAAGTGCGCCAGTTCTGTTCCAGGGTGGCGCCCCGGTGCGGGTCGCCGTACAGTTCCCGCCCCTCCGGGGTGCTGGTCAGTTGCGCGAACGCCGCTTCCAGGATCTCGACTTCCGGCGGCCGGGCCACGGCCCGGGCACGGGTCTCGTCCGGCTGGATCAAGTCGCGCTGACCCGGCTCCTGTCGGCCCGGTCCGGCGCCGGAGAACAGAATTTCTTCCATCGAAATACGTTACCCAGCAGATAGCATGAAAGGGTGTCAGATCCGACGATTCCCATCTCCCGCGTTCAGCAGTACACCGTGGAGCGGTGCCCCCACTGCGCCGAGCGGCACCGGTTCGCGCTGGGCTTCGGCCGACGTGCCGTTCTCACCTTCGGAGGTGCCGCGGCCGGCGCCGGCCTGACCTGCCCGACGACGGGTGGGCCGATCGTCGTCGAGCTGGAACTCCGCGAGAACGAGACCTACTTGGGTCCTGTCGACCCTTCGGCGGGTGCCACCGGGGCCGTCGCACTCCCCGAGCCGGCGGCCGCGGGGGAAGCGGTGGCTCAGGACGGCGGTGGCGAACGGGCCGAGTGGCAGAAGGGGTCACGTACGACGGCACTCGACTTCTGCCGGACCATGCTGGCCACCAGCAGTGGCGCCATCCCCGTCTACACGGCCGTGCTCAACTACGTGGGAATCAAGGGGATCTCGGGTTCCCTCAGCGGTCGGCTGAGCGTGCTGCCCATGATCCTCTTCCTGCTCGCCAGCGTGGCGTTCATCCTGGCACTGGTGCCCACCCTCGCCACCGTGAGCGACGAGAGGGGCTTCCGCGAGTTCCGCGACCGGCGGCTGCGTCTCCTCGACCGGTACATCTGGACGGGCGTCACACTGTTCGTGACGGCCATGGCGTTCTCCGTCTACTTCCTGTTCTCCGCCCTGGGCACGGTCTGACGGAGAACCCGGCCGCCCTCACGGCCAGAGCAGCTCCCGCACCCACTCCTCCTGCTCCTCCCCGCGCCGGTAGCGCAGCCGTACGTGCCGCCGCCGCTCGTCCCCCTGGAAGAACTCGACCTCCTCGGCCCGCAGCCGGTACAGCGTCCAGGACGGTACGGGAGCCTCCGGCTCGGTCCGGGCCCGTTCCCAGGCCGTCTCGGATGCCCGGGCCAGCTCCTCCACCGAGCCCAGGATCTCGCTCTGGCGGCCGGTCAGCGCGGCGGCCAGGGCGCCCGTCGAGCGGGCGTGCAGGTCGCCCTGGGCGTCGGTGGAGGGGGCGGCCGTCACCGGGCCGCGGACCCGGACCTGGCGGCCCAGCACGGGCCAGTAGAAGCCGAGGGCGGCGTAGGGGCGGGCGGCGAGGTGCCGGCCCTTGCGGCTGCCGGCGTGGGACGCGAAGGACCAGCCGGTCTCGTCCGCGCCGTGCAGCATGACGATCCGTACGTCGGGCAGGCCCGACTCGTCCGAGGTCGCCAGGGACATGGTGTGCGGCTCGCTCTGCCCGGCCGCCACCGCCGCCGCGAACCACTCGGTGAAGAGCGGCAGCGGGGTCGCGGGGGCGGCCGTCGGGTCGAAGGGGGGCAGGTGCGTGGACTGCGGGTCCCAGACGCGAAGTGACCTCAGCAGCTCGTGAAGATCGGGTGCCATGGGCTTGATTGTCACCCGGGGGTGCTCGTGGGTGTCGTCATACCTGTCCGAGGTCCGACGACACCCACCGCTCCGGCCGCATCCGCAGCACCAGCTGTTCCCCGTGGTTCTTCCAGGCGAAGTCGACGTAGCCGTCGACCTTGTCGGCCGGGAGGTAGCGGGCCGAGAGTTCCCGGAGCAGGTCGAGGGTCGCGGGGGCCGTGTCGACGACCGGGCCCTCGACCGACACGTACCGGATCGTGGGTTCGAGCCGGTCCACCATCAGCGAGAACCGGCCCGCCGCGCCGATCAGCTCGTTCTTGCGGGAATCGAGGCCGGTCATGATCCAGATGTCGCCGCCGGGCTCGTACTGGTACCAGATCGGCACCGTGAGCGGGGCGCGGCCCGCCCCCGCGTCGACCGCGAGCGCGGCGACATGCGGCTCGGCCAGGAACTGTTCGCGCTCTTCGCGGGTCAGGGCCATTCCGGTCTCCTCCAGCGGCTCGCTCAGATCCTTATGACGAACCCAACACCGGCCCCGGCGCACGTGTTCCCTTCCCTCACCCCGTCCCCAGCACAACCGTCCCCGACGAGCAGAACCAGCCCCCCGTCCCCGACGCCACCGTCAGCCGTGGCAGGGAGCCGTCGGGGCGCCGGACCTGGCGGTCGCCGCACTCGCCCCGTAGCTGCCGTACCGCCTCCACCAGCAGGAACAGACCCCGCATCCCGGGGTGCTGGGCCGAAAGACCGCCCCCGTCGGTGTTCACCGGCAGCTCGCCGCGCTCGACCCGCAGCCGACCCTTCTCCACGAACGCCCCGCCCTCGCCCTTGGCGCAGAAGCCGAGGTCCTCCAGGGTCACCAGGGTCATGTAGGTGAACGCGTCGTAGATCTCGGCGAAGTCGATCTCCGACGGACGTACGCCCGCGCGTTCGAAGGCCAGCCGTCCGCTCACCGCCGCCGGGGACACCGTGAAGTCCGGCCACTCGGACATCGCGGAGTGCGACACGGACTCCCCGCTCCCCAGCACCCACACCGGCGCCGTACGGCAGTCCCGTACGTACTCCTCCGCCGCCAGCAGCACCGCCGCCCCGCCGTCGGAACGGAGGCAGCAGTGCAGCTTGGTGAAGGGGTCCGCGATCATCGGGCCGGAAGCGACCTCGTCCACCGTGACCGGGGTGCGGAACATCGCCTCCGGGTTCAGTGCCGCGTTGGCCCGGGCCTGAACCGCCACCTCCGCGAGCTGCTCGATCGTCGTGCCGTACTCGATCATGTGGCGGCGGGCCGCCATGGCGTACTTGGCGATCAGGGTGTGGCCGTAGGGGGCCTCGAACTGCAGGGGGCCGCGGGTGCCGAAGGACAGCGTCCCGGTGCGGCGGCCCGCCCTCACATCCGCGCGGGCCGTCGAGCCGTAGGCGAGCAGCACCACGCGCGCGTGCCCGGCCGCAATCGCGTCGGCCGCGTGGGCCGCCATGACCTCCCAGGTGGAGCCGCCGACGGAGGTGGAGTCGACCCAGGTCGGCCGCAGCCCCAGGTACTCGGCGACCTCGACGGGGGCCAGTGTGCCCAGGCCCGCCGAGGCGAAGCCGTCGACCAGCGAGCGGTCCAGGCCCGCGTCGGCCAGGGCGCGGCGGGCCGCCTGGGCGTGCAGGGCGTACGGGGTCGCGTCGTCCACGCGGCCGCAGTCCGAGAGGGCCACGCCGACGACGGCCACTTTCCTCCGGGCAACCATGAATCTGACGGTACATCAGATAATCCGCGCGGGGGAGCGCCGGGGCTCTGGGCATCCCCGCTCCAGCGCCCTAATATGACGCACCGTCAGATGCGGAGGTGGTTCCCTCATGGACGCCCGCTTCACCCCCGAACAGGACGAGATCCGCCGCACCCTGCGCGAACTCCTCCGCAAGCGGTGCGGACCCGTGGAACTGCGGGCCGCGCTCGACACCCCGGCCGGACACGACCCGGCCCTGTGGACCGCCCTCGCCGAGCAGCTCGGCCTCCCCGGGCTGGCCCTCCCCGAGGCTTACGGCGGGGTCGGCTGCTCGGTCACCGAGCTGGCACTCGCCTGCGAGGAGACAGGCCGGGTCCTCGCCCCCTCGCCCCTGCTCGCCACGGCCGTCCTCGCGGCCCCGCTGCTCCTCGCCCTCGGCACCGACGCCCAGCGGGCCGGCCTCCTCCCGCGCATCGCCTCCGGCGCCCTCACCGCGGCCCTCGCCGTACCGGGGCGCGTCCTCACCACCGCCCTCGCGCTCACCGGCCACGACCCGCACGGGACGTGGGCCGGCGGCGGACGCGCCGGGGGAGTGCAGGCCCGGCGGGCGGACGGCGGCTGGCGGCTGTACGGGGAGGCCGGGCAGGTCCTCGACGGGCACAGCGCGGGGCTGCTCCTGGTCGCCGCGCACACCGGGGGGTTCGCCCGTTCCCGCGTCCTGCTCTTCCTCGTACGGGCGGACGCCGACGGTCTCACCCGCACACGGCAGACCGCGCTGGACGCGACCCGCCCGCAGGCGCGCGTTCAACTCCGTGATGTGGAAGCCGAGTTGCTGGGGAGTGAGGGCGACGACGTCCCCGCCGCCCTCGCCCGGCTCGGCGACACCGCCGCCGTCTGTCTCGCCGCCGAGGCCGTGGGGGCCGCCGACCGGGTGCTGGAGCGGACCGTGGAGTACGTCGGGCAGCGCGAGCAGTTCGGGCGGCCGGTCGGCTCCTTCCAGGCGGTCAAGCACCGGCTGGCCGACGCGTACGTCCAGGTGCAGGCGGCCCGCTCGGCGGCGTACTACGCGGCCTGGGCCGCCACCCACGAGGAGACCGCCGGTGGCCTGGCCCTCGCCCAGGCGCTCGAAGCCCTGCGCGGGGCCGCCGCCGAGGGGATCCAGCTGCACGGCGGCATCGGCTTCACCTGGGAGCACGACACGCAGCTGTACTTCAAGCGCGCCGCGGGCGACGAGCTGCTGTTCGGGCCGGTGCACCGGCTGCGGGCGCGGGCCGCCGACGCGGCGCATGTCTTCGAGGAGGCCGGCCGATGAGGGGCGTGCGCGTGGTGCAGAAGGTGTCGTCGACCAGGGGCTTCGCCCGGGTGGCGCCGTACGTCGTACCCGCTCTGGACCGGCTCGTCCACCGGGCCACCCGGGGGAAGGTGCTGCTCAGCGCGCGACTGCTCCCGGGGGTGGTGCTGACCTCGACCGGGGCGAGGAGCGGGCTGCCCCGTCGTACGCCGCTGGCCTGTATGCCGGAGCGGGACGGGCGCGGCTGGATCCTCGTCGGGTCCAACTTCGGGCGGCCCGGCCATCCCGCCTGGAGCCACAACCTGCTCGCCCTTCCCGACGCCGAGATCAGCTGGAAGGGCGAGGACATCCCGGTCACGGCCCGGCTGCTGGAGGGCGAGGAGCGGACGGCCGCCTGGAACGCGGTGCTGGCGTTCTGGCCGCCGTACGCGGCGTACCAGGCGCGGGTGGACCGGGAGATCCGGCTGTTCCGGATCGTGCGGCGTTAGAAAGCGCGACAGGCGGCGGCCCACGAGAGTGGACCACCGCCCGCAAGACAGGACTCGCGAAAGGGAAGAAGGAAAGAGGGCCGCCTGGGGCGGCTACTTCGTCGGCTTTCTGCCGGTGACACCCAGGTGCACCAACAGCGCCAGGTTCGGCTTCAGTTCGGCCTGCTTCACGCCCCAGGAGGTGAAACCCTTCTGGTGCGAGGCCACGGCCGCGAGCATCGCGACCAGCGAGCCCGCGACGGCCGCCGGGTTGACGTCCTTGTCGACCCGGCCCTTGGCCTGGAGCTCGGCGACGGCGTCCGCGAGGGAGTTGTTCACCGAGTTGAGGATCTTCATCCGGAGCTTGTAGAAGCGCTTGTCGCCCTCGGCGGCGCCGAGATCGACGACCCGGAGGATCGCGTCGTTCTTGCGCCAGAACTCCAGGAACCCGTCGACGAGTTCCTGCGCCGTCTGCCAGCCGGCCTTGCCGGCCCAGGAGCGGCCCTCCAGGAGTTCGGTCAACGCGGCGCCCTCGGTCGCCATTTGCTCGGCGATCTCCAGGACGGCGCCCTCGACGTCCGGGAAGTACTGGTAGAAGGTCGCGGGCGAAGTGCCCGCCTTCCGGGCGACATCGATGACTTTGACATCCCGGTACGGGGAGGAGCTGAGCATCTCGCTGAGGCAGTCGAGCAGCTTCTGCCGGGTCGCCTGCCCACGCCGGCCGGCCACACGGCCGTCGACGGTACGCACTTGTCCTGTCATGACGTCAGCTTACCGAGGCGGGATCGAGGCGCGATTCGGCCGACTGCAAATGGGGTGTGAGGGAGCGCGGAGGCTGGTGTGCCTGGTCTGCGGGCTGCGGCCGTCGCGGTTACGTTGGCGGCATGGCCGAAAACAGGGCATCGGTGTACGCAGAGGGCGTCCCCTGCTGGGTGGACGCGCAGCTTCGCGACGTCGAGGCGGGCAAGCGGTTCTACGGTGAGCTTTTCGGGTGGACCTTCGAGGACGAGTGGTTCGGCTCCTTCACCGAGGCGCTGAAGGACGGCGAACCCGTGGCCGCCCTGGTCCGCAAGGTGGACGGCCGGCTGCCCACCGTCTGGACCGTGTACTTCGCGACCCCGGATGCCCCGGCCCTGGCCCGGCGCATCCGGGACGCGGGCGGGCAGATCGTGTCGGCGCCGGTGCCGGCCGGTGACCTGGGCGTCACCGCCCTGGTCACCGACCCTGAGGGGGCCGTCTTCGCCCTGTGGCAGCCGGACGAGCACCCCGGCTTCGGCGCGCGGCACGAGCCGGGCACCTTCGCCTGGGCCGAGCTGTACACGCGGGACACCGAGGCGGCCAACGACTTCTACGGCGCTCTCTTCCAGGAGGCCCTGTTCGGGCCGGACGCCGAGCCCGACTTCGGCCGCGCCCCCGTCTCCGACCGTTTCCCGGCCGAGATGCCGCCCCACTTCCTCGTCCACTTCGCCGTCGAGGACGTGACCGCCGCGCTGGAGGACGTCACCCGGCTCGGCGGGCGCGTCCAGGTCCCGCCGTTCGAGACCTCGTACGGCACGGTCGCCGTCGTCACGGACGATCAGGGGGCGTCCTTCGCGCTGCTGCGCCGCCGAACAGGCGCCTGACCAGGCGCCCTATGGTCATCTTTTGCCCCTGTATGCAGGGAGACACCCCATTCGTCGCCGGGTTCGCCACCACGGCTTTGGCCAGGAAGAATCGGGGTGCGTGCCGCCATGGCGGTGCGGTGGTGAGACGCTGCACGGGGTCGCGTGGAACATGTGGCTTGGCGCGGCTCGTACGGGGAGGTGGCAGGCAGAGTGGTGGATCAGCTGACGCAGCACGATCCGCGGCGGATCGGGCCGTTCGAGGTGCTGGGACGGCTGGGTGCCGGCGGCATGGGGCTGGTCTATCTCGCGCGTTCGGCGTCGGGCCGGCGTGTGGCGATCAAGACCGTCCGCACGGAGCTGGCCGAGGACCAGCTGTTCCGGGTCCGCTTCACGCGTGAGGTGGAGGCGGCCCGCGCCGTCTCCGGCTTCTACACGGCCGCGGTCGTGGACGCCGACCCGCGCGCCGCCGTGCCCTGGCTGGCCACCGCCTACGTCCCCGCGCCCTCCCTCGAGGAGATAGTGAACGACTGCGGGCCGCTCCCGGCCCAGGCGGTGCGCTGGCTCGCGGCGGGCGTGGCCGAGGCGCTCCAGTCCATCCACGGCGCCGGGCTCGTCCACCGTGACCTCAAGCCCTCCAACGTCCTCGTCGTCGAGGACGGCCCCCGGGTGATCGACTTCGGTATCGCCTCTGGCGTATCGAACACACGTTTGACTATGACGAACGTCGCCGTCGGCACGCCCGCCTACATGTCCCCCGAGCAGGCCAAGGACTCCCGCAGCGTCACCGGCGCCTCCGACGTCTTCTCCCTCGGCTCCATGCTGGTCTTCGCCGCCACCGGACACCCGCCCTTCCACGGCGCCAACCCGGTCGAGACGGTCTTCATGCTGCTGCGCGAGGGCCCGGACCTGGAGGGACTCCCGGACGAGCTGCGTCCGCTCATCGAGTCCTGTATGCAGATGGAGGCGACGGGCCGCCCCAACCCGGCCGACCTCCAGGCCCAGCTGGCCCCCCACCTCTTCGGCTCCGGCTCCGACGACAGCGGCACCGCCTCCGCGTGGCTGCCCGAGCGGGCCGTGGGCCTGATCGAGTCCCGCCGCAACGGCCGCCCGGCCGGCAAGCCCGCCCCCGCCGGCCGCAGCGGCGGCGGCCGCCCCGCCCCGGTCCCGGCCCCCGGTCCCGCGCCCATCCCGCCCCCGCCCTCGCACGACCCCGTCGTCCCGGCGCCCGCCTCCGTGGCCGCGTCCGTGGCGGCTCCCGCGGGCGGCGGCCCCGACACCGGCCCCGTCCGGCTGGCCGGCGCCCAGGTGCCCATCGGCCCCGGCCCGCGCGTCGCCGACGTCCGTGCCGCCGCCGTCAAGGCACCCCCTCCGGAGGCCGCCCTCACCGCCTCCTGGTCCAAGCCCCGCCCCGGCGTCAACGGCACCGACCCCGCCGTGGGCCCCGCCGTCGCAGCGCCCCCGGCCCCCGTCGCGCCGCCCGAGGCGAGCGGCTGGCGGCCCTGGCGCTTCCGCATGTCCAACGACGTCTGGGGCACCCCCGCCGTCGACGGCGACCTCGTCTACGTCACCTCCTTCGAGGTGCACGCCCTGGACGTCGGCACCGGCCGCCGCCGCTTCAAGACCCGCGACGTCGCCTGGTCCATGGCGGTCGCCGACGGCCGCATCCACGCCTCCGACGGGCCCACGCTGTTCGCCCTGGACGCCCGCGAGGGCGCCGACCTGTGGCGCCTGCAGACGGACGCCTGGGTCTACGCGCTCCAGGCCGGCCGCGGCACCGTCGTCACCGGCACCCGGGGCGGCGGCGTCCAGGGCTGGGAGGCCTCGGCCGGACAGAAGCTCTGGGAGATCACCGGCTGCCAGACCGACTTCGAGTCCCCCGAGGCCGGACCCGCCCTGCACGACGGCACGGTCTACGTGTGGCAGGACGCCCGGCTGCGCGCCCTGGACGCCCGCACCGGCGACGAGCGCTGGTCGTACCCGATCGGCGACGCGGCCTCCTGCGGCGGAGTCCCGGTCAGGGTCACCCCGGCGGCCGACGGCTACGTGTACGTCTGCGCCGGCACCCGTGTCCTGGCCCTCGACGCGGCAGCCGGACATGTGAAGTGGCACTTCGAGGCCCCGGCGGCCTTCCTCTCCCCGCCCACCTTCGTCCCCGGCCCGGCCGTCACCGGCGGCGGCGTCTACCTCGCCGACTACCTCGGCACGGTCTACGCCCTCGACGCCACCGACGGCCGCGACCGCTGGCGCATCGCCACCGAGTCCCGCGCCTCCGTGGAGCCCGTCCTGGTCGCCGCCGGCCATGTCCATGTGGGCAGCGGCAAGGGCCTCTACACCCTCGACGCGGTCACCGGCACGCCCAAGTGGCGCTTCCAGGCGGGCGGCGACATCGTGGGCGCCCCCTCGGTGGCCGAGGGCCGCATCCACTTCGGCTCCACCGACCATCTCCTCTACACCCTCAAGACCGACGACGGCCGGCTGCGCTGGAAGCTCGCCACCGGCGGCGAGATCACCGGCTCACCGGTCGTGCGGGACGGGGTGGTGTACGCGTGCAGCAAGGACCGCTGTGTGTACGCGCTGGACGCGGAGAAGGGCACGGGCACGGCACGCACCGCGTGAACACGCCCGGGACGGCCGTCGTACCGGCGCACGGAAGGGTTCCAGACGGCGGCCGTCGCTACGGGGAGCGGTTCGCTTCGGGAAGGCGGCCCGATCACCGCTCTCACCCAAGACGTTACGCCGGGTGCGCAACGGTCGCCACGCGGTGGCCGCCCGTGACGGACGGTCCGGGCCCGCTGGTCCGGGCCGTGCGGTCCGGGCGCCGGCGGTCGCCCCGGCGGTCGGGATGCCGCGGTCCGGAGGTGGCGGTCGCCCTGGCGGTCCGGGCCCTGGCTCCGGAGGTGGCGGTTGCCCTGGCGGTCGGGGTGCCGCGGTCCGGAGGTGGCGTTTGCCCCGGCGGTCCGGGCCCTGGCTCCGGAGGTGGCGGTTGCCCCGGCGGTCGGGATGCCGCGGTTCGGAGGTGGAGCCCCGGCGGTTCGGGCCCTGGCTCCGGAGGTGGCGGTCGCCCTGGCGGTTCGGGCAGTGCGGTTCGGAGGTGGCGGTTGCCCCGGCGGTCGGGATGCCGCGGTCCGGACGTGGAGCCCTGGCGGTCCGGGTCCTGGCTCCGGAGGTGGCGGTTGCCCTGGCGGTCCGGGCCTTGGCTCCGGAGGTGGCGTTTGCCCCGGCGGTCGGGATGCCGCGGTCCGGAGGTGGCGTTTGCCCTGGCGGTTCGGGCCCCGGCTCCGGAGGTGGCGGTCGCCCCGGCGGTCCGGGCCCTGGCTCCGGCTGTTCGGGCCCGGCGGTCGGCCACGACGAGGCCGGCCGCCTGACCCGCGCCCCGGGCTCTCAGCCCCGCAGTTCCGTCAGGAAGTCGATCAGTACCTTGTTCACCTCGGCGGGCCGCTCCTGCTGCGTCCAGTGGCCGCAGCCCGGCAGCACGACCGGCTCGCGCCGCAGATTGGGCATCAACCGGGGCAGGGCCTCGATCAGTTCGGGCGTGCCCGGGAAGGCCGGGACCAGGTCGCGGTCGCCGTACACGTACAGCGCGGGCGGGGACACGACCGCGCCCTGCCACGGGGCCGTCAGCTCCCAGTTGACGTCCAGGTTGCGGTACCAGTTCAGGGCGCCCGTGAAGCCCGGCTCGAAGCTCTCGGTGAGGGTGTCGAGGTCCTGCTCGGTGAGCCAGTCGGGCAGCACCTCGGGGTTCGGGGCGTCCGCGAGCCAGCCGCGCCCCAGGTCCTCGACCAGGGCCTGCTCGGGACGGCCGGCGTCCGGCGCGTCACCGGAGGCGGAGTACAGCAGCTTGCGCAGGGCGGTGCGGGTGTCGGCGGCGAACTCGGCGTCCGCGACGCCGGGCTCCTCGAAGTAGTTCCAGTAGAAGTGCCCGCCGAACCGCTCCCGCATGGTCTTGAGCGGCGGCTGCGCACCACGGAAGGGCGGCGGCACGCTCAGCCCCGCCACCCCGCGCACCACGTCGGGCCGCAGCAGCGCGGTGTGCCAGGCCACCGGCGCCCCCCAGTCGTGCCCGACGACGAACGCCCGCTCCTCGCCCAGCGCGTGGATCAGCCCGACCACATCGCCCACCAGGTGGAAGATGCTGTACGCGGACACGTCCTCGGGCCGGTCACTGCCGCCGTAACCGCGCTGGTCGGGCGCGACCACCCGGAAACCGGCCTCGGCCAGCGGACCGAACTGGTGCCGCCAGGAGTGCCAGGACTCCGGGAAACCGTGCAGCAGCACCACGAGCGGGCCCTCGCCCTGCTCCGCGATGTGCAGTTGTATGCCGTTCACGTCGATCATCCGATGCTCAACCACGGGTCGAGCATACGCGTGTATGAGTAAACGACTTTTACTACCGCAACCGGTGCGCACGCCCCCGCCCGGCGAACAGCCGGGCCTGCCGCTCACCCGTCGCGTTCCCGAGCGCGATGAGATGCGGCGCCTGCGCGAACCCCTGCTCCCGCCCCGCCGCGCTCGCCGCCCACAACGCCCGCACCGTGCCCTGCACGGCCTCCGTCGGATGCCCGGCGATCACGGCCGCACACGCGATCGCCGCCGCCGGTGCCCCGCCTTCCGGGGCGAGTTCGGACACCAGCCCGACCTCGTACGCCCGCCGTGCCGAGATCCGCTCCGCCGTCCCTGTCAGCACCATCCGCGCGACCTCCCCGTACGGCATGCGCTGCGCCATGAGGACGGACTCGTAGGCGCTGACCATGCCGTAGGCGGTGTGCGGGTCGAAGAAGGAGGCGGTGGTGTCGGCGACGATGAACTCCGCCTCGCCGAGCAGGTAGAAGGCGCCCCCGCAGGCCATCCCGCGTACGGCGGCGACGACCGGCTTCCACAGGTCGTTCGCCTTCGGTCCGATCCCGAGCAGCGGATCGTCCTGCGCGAACGGCGAGTTCGGCTGCGGCACCACGGCGTCCCGGTCGATGCCGGTGCAGAACGCGCGCTCCCCGGCCCCCGTGAGCACCACGGCCCGTACGGTGTCGTCGAACCGCAACTCCCGCCAGACGTCGGCGAGTCGGTCCGCCATCTCCAGGTCGATCGCGTTGAGCC
Organism: Streptomyces sp. NPDC008137; assembly: GCF_042957035.1. Classification (NCBI taxonomy): domain Bacteria; kingdom Bacillati; phylum Actinomycetota; class Actinomycetes; order Kitasatosporales; family Streptomycetaceae; genus Streptomyces; species Streptomyces sp. NPDC008137. The sequence continues at coordinate 17,515 of NZ_JBIBHN010000028.1, forward strand.
GGCCGGGCCGGTTCAGGGTGACGACGGCGACCCCGCTGTCCTTGTCCGCGCTGACGAGCACACTGCTCATGACCGCTCCAGGACCCACCGCGGCAGGCCGTCGTCGAAGACGACCCGCACCCGGGCACCGATACGGAGCCGCCCGGCGGGCACGGAGTCGATCGCCGCGCCGGGCTCCGCGACCAGATTGCCGACGAGCCGGACGCGCGGCGCCTCGTCCAGCTCGACGACGACCACGTTGTACGGCGCCAGCTCCGCGTAGCCGGGCAGCAGCGGCGGATGCGGAACGACGTACGACCAGATCCGGCCGCCGCCCGAGACCGGGCGCCACTCGGACGCGAAGGACTGGCAGTGCGGGCAGCACGGCCGGGGCGGGAAGCGGAGTTCGCCGCAGCCGGCGCAGGCCTGGACGCGCAGCTCGCCCCGGGCGGCGTACTCCCAGAAGGGGGCGCCGTCGGGGTCGGTGACAGGACGCAGCATCGGTGGCTTCTCAACTCCTCAGCAGAAGGGCGGAGGTCGGCACCCCTTCACCCGCGGTGACCAGACAGGTGGAGGCCCCCGGCACCTGAGCGGTACTGGTCCCGCGCAGCTGCTTCACCCCTTCGTTGATGAGGTTGAAGCCGTGCACATAGGCCTCGGACAGACCGCCCCCGCCGGTGTTCACGGGCAGCGGCCCGCCGGTCTCCAGCGCGCCGCCCTCGGTGAACGCCCCGCCCTCGCCGCGCCCGCAGAAGCCGTAGCCCTCCAGGGAGAGCAGCACCAGGGGCGTGAAGGCGTCGTAGATCTGGGCGACGTCCACGTCCTCGGGGGCCAGGTCGGAGTGCTTCCACAGATGCCGGGCGGCGCTCCAGGCGGGGCCGGTGAGGGGGTCGTCGTTCCAGTAGTTGACCATGCCGTGGTGCTGGGCGGGGAGCGACTGGGCGACGGAGTGGACGTAGACGGGTTCGCGGCGGCAGTCCCGGGCCCGCTCGGCGGAGACGACCACACAGGCCAGCGCCCCGTCCGTCTCCAGGCAGTTGTCGAAGAGGCAGAGCGGCTCGCTGACCCAGCGGGACGTCATGTACATCTCGCGGGTGAGGGGGCGGTCGTACATGATCGCGTCGGGGTTCTGGTTGGCGCGGTTGCGGCAGGCCAGGGCGACGTTGAACAGATGGTCGCGGGTGGCCCCGTACTCGTGCAGGTAGCGCCGGGCGAGCATGGCGATCTCGTCGACGGGCCTGAGCAGCCCGTACGGCCGGGTCCACTGGGCCGGGGTCGGCAGCTGGACGGTGGTGTTGGTCCACGGCCGGGGCCCGCTGCCCCGCTTGCGCGACCGCCAGGCGACCCCGACGCTCGCCTGCCCGGCCGCGATCGCGGCGGCGAGATGGGCGACGGTCGCGCACGAACCGCCGCCTCCGAACCCGACCTTGCTGAAGAAGGTGAGGTCCCCGAAGCCGCAGGCCTTGGCCAGCTCGACCTCGTCCGTCTCCTCCATGGTGTAGGAGGCGAGGGCGTCGACCTCGCCGGGGGCGATCCCGGCGTCGTCGAGGGCGGCCAGCACGGCCCGGCAGGCCAGGGTGCGTTCGTCCTCGGGGAGTCGCTTGGCGAAGGGGGTCTGGCCGATCCCGACGATGGCGGTGGCGTCCTTGAGGCCACCCGATCCTGCTGCCATGCTGCGCGCACCTCCGGGCCGAGCCGTCGCTGACAGAGCGTCAGATTACCGATAATCTGACGGGTAGTCAGCTCCTATGTCCTCGGGAGGCGTGCGGTGCGAGCGGATACGGCATGGGGAAGCGTTCCGGACCTGGTCAGGACTGCGGCCGAGCGGTACGCGGACACCGAGGCGGTCGTCGAGGGCCGCACCCGGATCACCTACGCCGAGCTGGGCGCCCGCGTGGAGCGCGCGGCCGCGGCCTGCCTGGCGAACGGCGTGCGGCCCGGTGACCGGGTCGGCGTCTGGGCGCCGAACACCCTCGACTGGATCCTGAGCGCCCTGGGCGCCGTCTCGGCGGGCGCGGTCCTCGTGCCGCTCAACACCCGCTTCAAGGGCGCCGAGGCGGCGGACGTCCTGCGGCGCGGCGGGGCACGGCTGCTGTTCGTGACGGGCACGTTCCTCGGCACGTCGTACGTGGCGTCGCTGCGGCGAGCGGCGGGGGAGGGCCCGGGCACCGGCCCGCTGCCCGGCCTGCCGGCCCTGGAGCGCGTGGTCGTGTTCGCCGAGGACGCCCCGGCCTCCTTCCTCACCTGGAAGGACTTCCTGGCGAGCGGGGAGGGGGTGGGGTCGGCGGAGGTGCGCGCGAGGGCGGAGTCGGTCCAGGGGACGGACTCCTCCGACATCATCTTCACCTCGGGCACGACGGGCCGCCCCAAGGGCGCGGTCATCACCCACGCCCAGACGCTGCGGGCGTACGACATCTGGAGCGAGCTGGCCGGCCTGGCCGAGGGCGACCGGTACCTCATCGTCAACCCCTTCTTCCACACCTTCGGCTACAAGGCCGGGGTCATCGCCTGCCTGATGCGGGGCGCGACGATGATCCCCCAGCCGGTGTTCGGCGTGAACACGGTCCTGGCCAACATCGCCGCGGAACGCGTCTCCGTGCTCCCCGGCCCGCCGACCCTCCTCCAGTCCCTCCTGGACCACCCGGCACGCGACGCGCACGACCTCTCCGCCCTGCGCCTGGTGGTGACCGGGGCGGCGGTGGTCCCGCTGCGGCTGGTCGAGCGCCTGCGCGCCGAACTCGGCATCGGCACGGTCCTGACCGCGTACGGCCTCTCCGAGGCGGGCGGCGTCGTCACGATGTGCCGGCGCGGCGACGACCCGACGGTGATCGCCTCGACGTCGGGCCGGGCCATCCCCGGCACGGAGGTACGGGTCGTGGACCCCGGGGGCGGGTCGCTGGGACCCGATGTCCCGGGCGAGGTCCTGGTCCGCGGCTTCAACGTCATGACCGGCTACTACGAGGACGCGTCCGCCACCGCCGAGGTCGTGTCCGAGGACGGCTGGCTGCGCACGGGCGACATCGGCGTCCTGGACGTCGAGGGCAACCTGCGCATCACCGACCGCCTCAAGGACATGTTCATCGTCGGCGGCTTCAACGCCTACCCCGCCGAGATAGAGCAGCTCCTGGGCCTCCACCCGGACGTGGCGGACGTGGCCGTGATCGGCGTACCGGACGCCCGGCTCGGGGAGGTCGGCAAGGCGTATGTCGTCAGGCGCCCGGGGGCGTTGGTCACGGCCGACGACCTGATCGCCTGGTCACGCCGGGAGATGGCGAACTACAAGGTCCCGCGGTCGGTGGAGTTCGTGGCGGAACTGCCGAGGAACGCGAGCGGGAAGGTGGTGAAGGGGGTGCTGCGGGCTCAGGGGCCGGCCGGCGGCAGGGCCGGGGTCCCGGTCACGGACATGACGAGGGAGTAGAGGGTGGTGTCGGCGGCGATGAACATCCGGTTCCGCCGGGCGCCGCCGAAGCGGATGTTGGCGACGGTGCCGGGTACCAGGACGCGGCCGAGGAGGGTGCCGTCGGGGTCGTAGCAGTGCACGCCCCCGTGCATGGCACCGGCCCAGAGCCGCCCCGCGTCGTCGAACCGGATGTTGTCGAAGCTGCCGTTGGCGCACTCGGCGAAGACCTCGCCGCCGGTCAGGCCGGTCCCCTCGTCCTGGACGTCGAAGACGCGGATGTGGTTGGCGAGGCTGTCCGACACGTACAGCCGCCGCTCGCCGGGGCCGAACACGAGCCCGTTGGGCCCCTGGAACCCGTCGGCCACCAGCCGCACCTCCCCGCTGCCCGGATCGACGCGGTAGACGTTCCGGGCGCCGATCTCGCTCTCGCCCCGATGGCCCTCGTAGTCGGACGAGATCCCGAACTCGGGGTCGGAGAACCACACCGACCCGTCGGACTTCACCACCGCGTCGTTCGGGCTGTTGAGCCGCTGCCCCCGGAACCGCTCGGCGATCACGGTGACCGACCCGTCGTGCTCGGTCCGGGTCACCCGCCGATTGCCCTGCTCACAGGTGATGAGCCGGCCCTGCCCGTCCAGCGTGTTGCCGTTCGGATACCCGGCCGGGGAGCGGAAGACGCCGACGGCCCCGGTGGTCTCGTCCCACCGCAGCAGCCGGTCGTTGGGAATGTCGCTCCACAGCAGATACCGCCCGGCGGGCACGTACACGGGCCCCTCGGCCCACCGGCACCCCTCGTACAACACCTCCAGCCGCGAGTCCCCGGCCTGACACCGGCCTGTCCGGAACCGCTCGTCGAGGGTCTCGTAGAGGTGGGGTTGCTCGCCGGGCATGCGGCCGCCTTCGGGGTTGAGCGGGCTGGGGCTGATCTGCCGGACCCACTATCGCGCGCGGCGGCGGTCCATGTCCGTACTGACACCCGACGGCTGAAGCGGCGCGGATCTCCGCCAGGACGGAGATGCCCAGGGCGGACATGATTGCGGTATGGCAACGAGGAAGTGCACCATCACGCCGCCTGGGGAGCTGGATCGTGAGGCTGAACAGGGCGGGCTCGGTGAGCTGGTGGCTTGGCTGGAGGAGGAGTACGGCCCCGTCACCGGAGAGGAACGCGCGGCGGCTGAGGCTGAGCGTGGAGAGTTCGAGCGCCACTTCACGGAGCAGGAGTGAGCAGGCCCGCGATCAGCTCCGAAGAGCGCGCTGCCTGCTCCAGGACACCGGGCCGGACGACGAGAACGCCAACTGGAGCATCTGGGCACTCCTGCCCGTTCCTGACCTGGGCACGGCGCTTGGCCGGCGCGCCCAAAGGCTCCAACTCCCCTTCAGAAACGGCCCCTGCTCCTTCACGTGCGGAGAGAGTGTGCGGACCTTGTGGACTCCCGTGCGTCGGGCTGTGATCGGTGTCCCCCACAGCTGACGTATCCCCGTACACAAGGCAGACTGGCGTGGTTGCTCAGGATGTCTAGGGGGACTGCATGGACGGTGTACCGGACGGTGTGCCGCGCGTACCGGAGCAGCGGCGTCCCGATGCCTCGTCGAAATCACCGAAGTCACCGAAGTCACCGAAGTCACCGAAGTCACCGGAGTCGGCGGAACCGGTGACCTCGACGACGCTGCGCTTCAGCGTGCTCGGACCGGTGCGCGCCTCGCGCGGCGACGAGCCGATCACCACCGGCTCCCCCCAGCAACGCGCCCTGCTCGCAGCCCTGTTGCTGCGCGAGGGCCGTACGGCCACCGCGGCGGAGCTGATCGACGCCCTGTGGGGCGAGGAACCGCCCTCGCAGGCCCTGGCGGCGCTGCGGACGTACGCCTCCCGGCTGCGCAAGGTGCTGGACCCGGGCGTCCTGGTCAGCGAGTCCGGCGGCTACGCGGTACGCGGCCTCGCCGAGGGCGCCCTCGACCTGGCCGTCGCCCAGGACCTCGCGACCGAGGCGGAGAAGGCCAGATCGGCGGGCGACCTCTGCCACGCCCGCGACACCCTGCGGCGCGCCCTGGACCTGTGGGACGGGGAGACCCTGGCCGGCGTACCGGGTCCGTACGCCGAGGCGCAGCGCGTCCGTCTGGAGGAGTGGCGGCTCCAGCTCATCGAGTCCCGCCTGGACATGGACCTGGAGCAGGGCTGCCACGCGGAGGCCGTCTCGGAGCTCACGGCCCTCACCGCCGACCATCCCCTGCGCGAGCGGCTCCGCGAGCTGCTGATGCTGGCGCTGTACCGCAGCGGCCGTCAGGCGGAGGCCCTCGCGGTGTACGCCGACACGCGGCGCCTGCTCGCCGACGAACTGGGCGTGGACCCGCGCCCCGGCCTGAGCGAGCTGCAGCAGCGCATCCTCCAGGCCGACCCGAGCCTCGCCGAGCCCTCCTCCCCGGCCGCCGAGCCCGCCTCCGTCCCGGTGCGCCCGGCCCAGTTGCCGGCGACGGTGCCCGACTTCACCGGACGCTCCGGCTTCGTCCGCGAGCTGGGCGACATCCTGACCGCCGCCGAGGGCCGTGTCATGGCGGTCTCGGCCCTGGCCGGGATCGGCGGCGTGGGCAAGACGACCCTCGCCGTGCACGTGGCCCACCAGGCGCGCGCGGCGTTCCCGGACGGGCAGCTGTACGTCGACCTCCAGGGCGCGGGCGCCCGCTCGGCGGAGCCGGAGACGGTCCTCGGTTCGTTCCTGCGCGCGCTCGGCACGGCCGACTCGGCGATCCCCGACTCCCTGGAGGAGCGGGCCGCGCTCTACCGCTCGGTGCTGGCCGGCCGCCGTGTCCTGGTGCTGCTGGACAACGCCCGCGACGCCGCCCAGGTCCGCCCCCTGCTGCCCGGCACGGACGGTTGCGCCGCGCTGGTCACCTCGCGGGTGCGGATGGTGGACCTGGCGGGCGCCCACCTCATCGACCTGGACGTGATGTCCCCGGACGAGGCGCTGGCGCTGTTCACGAAGATCGTCGGCGAGGAGCGGGTGGCGTCCGAGCGGAAGGCCGCCCTGGACGTGGTCGCGGCCTGCGGTTTCCTGCCGCTGGCGATCCGCATCGCGGCGTCCCGCCTGGCGGCCCGCCGTACCTGGACGGTGTCGGTCCTCGCGGCGAAGCTCGCCGACGAACGCCGCCGCCTGGACGAACTCCAGGCCGGTGACCTGGCCGTGAAGGCCACCTTCGAGCTGGGCTACGGCCAGCTGGAGCCCGCCCAGGCCCGCGCCTTCCGCCTGCTGGGCCTGGCCGACGGCCCGGACATGTCCCTCCCGGCGGCTGCCGCGGTCCTGGACCTGCCCGTGGAGGACACGGAGGACCTGCTGGAGTCCCTCGTCGACACGTCCCTGCTGGAGTCGGCGGCCCCCGGCCGCTACCGCTTCCACGATCTCGTACGGCTCTACGCGCGTGCGTGCGCCGAACGCGACGAGTGGCCGCCGAGCGAGCGCACGGCGGCGGTGTCGCGGCTGCTGGACTTCTACCTCTCCTCCGCGGCAGGGGTGTACGCGATCGAGCGGCCCGGTGACCGGCTCGTGGACCATCTGGAGCCGACCGCCCGTCCGGGGCTGCGGTTCGACAACCGGCACGCGGCGCAGGACTGGCTGTACGCGGAGGCCATCTGCGTCCTCGCCTGCGTACGGCAGTGCGCGGGGCAGCCGGAGACGCTCCCCCGGGCGATCGACCTGCTGTGGGCCGCGCACGACCTCTCCGAGTCGGGCGCCAACTCCAGGGAGTACGAGGCGACGGCCACGGCTCTCCTGGACGCGGCCCGGATGCACGGCATCGGGCGGGCGGAGGCCCGTGCGCTGACGACGCTCGTCACCGTCCACCACGTGAGCGGCCGTTTCGAGCGGGCGGACCAGGAGGCGGAACGGGTCATCCTCCTCGCACAGGAGGCCGACGACCTGCTGCCCGTGTGCTGGGCCCGCAACGCGCGGGGCATCATCGCGCTGTACCAGAACCGGCACCAGGACGGCGAGGAACACCTCTCCCGGGCCATCGAGCACTTCCGGGCCCTGGGCGACCGGCCCGGCGAGGCCGCCGCTCTGTGCAACCTGTCCCGGATCCAGCTCGCGACCGGGCGGACCCAGAGCGCGGTCGCGCTGGCTCAGCAGGGCCTCGCCATCTACGACGCCATGGGCAACTCCCTGCGCGGGGCCAACGCCCGCTACGCCCTTGGCCTCGCGCTCACCCAGAGCGGCGACCTGGGCGGCGCGGCCGGCCGGCTCCAGGAGGCGCTGGAGGTGTTCCGCGACAGCAGGCAGCGCCTCTGGGAGGGCATGAGCCTGTTCCGGCTGGCCGAGCTGGACCTCGCCGCCCGGCGTCCCGCGCAGGCCGCCTCGAACGCCGAGATGGCGCTCACCGTGCTCCGCGGCATCGGCGGGGAGTGGCGGCGCGGCAACGTCCTCACCGTCCTCGGCCGCGCGCTCAGCGGCATCGGGCAGACGGGCAGGGCCCAGGTCTGCTGGCAGGAAGCGGCCGGGATCTACGAGGAACTCGGCTCGCCCGAGGCCGCCGAGGTGCGCGCGCTGCTGTCCCCGGTGCGGGCGGCCTGACGACGGCTCCTGGGGGCCGGTCGACGCGTTCATCATTCGTTTATCGCCGCACGCCAAGCTGGACGTAGTCGATCCGTCGCGTCGGGGGGCAGACGGGTCGCAGCACTGGGTCGCACACCGGCTGACTAGGGTGAGCGGCCCGGGTGGGCCCGTCCGGTCGGACTCGGGGGAGTGACCGGGCGGGCCCCGCGCACCCCACTACTCGACCCACGCCAAGGAGAGTTGACGATCATGGGCGACGAGCTCAAGCCACAGGACCTGCACGCGACGGACGCGAAGGCCGGCGAGCTGTCGACGGAGGACCTGCACGCCACGGACGAGGGCGCGGTGAAGAAGCAGGACCTGCACGCCACCGACGAGCCGCTCGAGACGAAGGACCTGCACGCCACGTCGGAGCCCTTCAAGCCGACGAAGTAAGCCACACCCACACGGGGTTCGGCCGCGGCGGCGCGGAGGGGGAGCCGTCGCGGCCGATGCATGTCCGCAACCAGTTGTCGGTGCCCTCCGCGTAGCTGACGATCCGTCAGATCGGCGCTACCGTGAGCGCCATGGACACCCACGACAGCTCGTTTCCGCTGATCATCTCCGTGGACGACCACACCGTGGAGCCCGCGACCGTCTGGCAGGACCGGCTTCCGGAGAAGTACCGGGGCGTCGGGCCCCGGATCGTCCGGGCGCCCGTGAAGGAGATGACGTTCCTCGGCGGGCGCTTCAAACCGGTGATGGGACAGCCCGGCGACGACGGCCCGGTCGGGGACTGGTGGGTCTACGAGGACCTCCATCGGCCCCTGACCCGCCTCGACACCGCCGTCGGGTACGACAGGGACGAGATCAAGCTGGAGGTCATCACCTACGAGCAGATGCGGCCGGGGTCGTACGACGTCGCCGCCCGCCTCGCCGACATGGATGTCAACCACGTCCAGTCGGCCCTGTGCTTCCCGACCTTCCCGCGCTTCTGCGGCCAGACCTTCACCGAGGCCGAGGACCACGAACTGGGCCTGCTCTGCGTCCGCGCCTACAACGACTGGATGCTGGAGGAGTGGTGCGGCCCGGAGGCGCACGGGCGGCTCATCCCCCTGCCCCTCATCCCCCTGTGGGACGCCGAGCTCGCGGCGGCCGAGGTCCGGCGCAACGCCGCGCGCGGGGCCCGTGCCGTCGCCTTCTCCGAGATACCCCCGCACCTCGGGCTCCCCTCCATCCACACCGACGCCTGGGACCCCTTCCTCGCCGCCTGCGCCGAGACCGGCACGGTCATCGCCATGCACATCGGCTCCTCCAGCCGTATGCCGTCCACCTCCGCCGACGCCCCGCCCGCCGTCGGCTCCACCATCACCTACGCCAACTGCTGCTTCTCGATGGTCGACTGGCTGATGAGCGGCAAGTTCGAGCGGTTCCCGGGCCTCAAGGTCATGTACGCCGAGGGGCAGATCGGCTGGATCCCCTACATCCTGGAGCGGGCGGACGTGGTGTGGGAGGAGAACCGGGCCTGGGGCGGCGTAGCCGACAAGGTGCACCGGCCGCCGTCGGAGCTCTTCGCCGAGCACGTCTACGGCTGCTTCTTCGACGATGCCTTCGGACTGAGGAACCTGGACGCGATAGGTGTCGGCAACGTGCTCTACGAGACCGACTACCCGCACTCCGACAGCACCTGGCCCAAGTCCCGTGAGGTCGGCGAGGCGCAGATGGGACACCTGGAGCCGGAGGTCGTCGAGCGGATCGTGCGCGGCAACGCCATCGAACTGCTCGGGCTGACGGACGAGGGGCTGTGGCCGGGCGGCGGCGGTGGTGCGCGGTGAGCCTGCGGTACGGGATGCAGCTTCCCGTCCAGTCGCAGAGCACCCTCTACGCGGAGGGCTGGGAGGCGGAGGCCGGACCGGACGACCTGCTGGAGATCGCCCGCGCCGCCGACCGGTCCGGCTTCGACTACCTCGCGAGCTGCGACCACGTCGGCATCCCGCGCAGGCTCGCCGCCGCCATGAGCACCATCTGGTACGACCCCGTCGCCACACTCTCCTTCCTGGCCGCCGCCACCGAACGCGTCCGGCTGCTCAGCCATGTGGCGATCGTCGGACTGCGGCACCCCCTGCTCACCGCCAAGCAGTACGCCACCCTCGACCACCTCAGCGGAGGCCGGCTGGTGCTCGGGGTCGGCGCCGGGCACGTCCAGGAGGAGTTCGAGGCCCTGGGCGTGGACTTCCGGCAGCGCGGGGCCGTGCTCGACGAGTCGATCGACGCCCTGCGCGCCGCCCTGGGGCCGGAGGAGTTCCCGGAGCACCACGGCAAGCTGTACGACTTCGAGGGGCTCGGCCAGCGGCCCCGCCCGGCGCGGGACCTGGTGCCGGTGTGGGTCGGCGGCTCCTCGCCCGCCGCCGTACGGCGGGCCGCGCTCAAGGGCGACGGCTGGCTGCCGCAGGGGGATCCGAGGAACCGGCTGCCCGCGCAGATCGCCCGGATCAGGGAGTTGCGCGAGAAGTCCCACAGGCGGGGCGCCTTCACCGTCGGCGCCATCACCGAGCCGCTGTACGTCGGCACGCCCCGCTGGGACGTGGGCCGCAGGACCCTCACCGGCGGCCCGGAGGAGCTCGCCGAGTCGCTGCGGGCGTACCGGGCGATGGGCGTGCACCAGATCCAGGTGCGGTTCCGCAGCCGGAGCCGGGCCGAACTCACCGACCAGATCACGGCGTTCGGCGCCGAGGTCGCCCCCCACCTGTGAGGAGAGCCATGGGCAAGCTCGACGGACGGGTCGTCATCGTCACCGGCGCCGCGCGCGGCCAGGGCGAACAGGAGGCCCGGTTGTTCACCGCCGAGGGGGCACGCGTGGTCGTCGCCGATGTACTGGACGACCAGGGCGAGGCCCTCGCGAAGGAGATCGGCGCCCGGTACGTCCACCTGGACGTGGGCCGGGAGGACGACTGGCAGACCGCTGTCGCGGCGGCGAAGGAGGCCTACGGGCACGTCGACGGGCTCGTCAACAACGCCGGCATCCTGCGCTTCAACTCCCTCCTCGACACGCCCCTCGACGAGTTCATGCAGGTCGTCCAGGTCAACCAGGTGGGCTGCTTCCTCGGCATCAGGACGGTCGCCCCGGAGATGGCCGACGGGGGCACGATCGTCAACACCTCCTCCTACACCGGCCTGACCGGGATGGCGGCGGTGGGGGCGTACGCGGCGAGCAAGCACGCCGTGCTCGGGCTGACCCGGGTCGCCGCGCTGGAGCTGGCCGGGCGGGGGATACGCGTCAACGCGGTCTGCCCGGGCGCCATCGACACGGCGATGTCCAACCCGGCCCGGCTGGACCCGGACGCCGGCGCCGACGCCGAGAAGGCTGCGCGGGGGCTCGACCGGCTGTACCGCAAGCTCGTGCCGCTGGGGCGGGTCGGGCAGCCGGAGGAGGTGGCCAGGCTCGCCCTGTTCCTCACCTCGGAGGACTCGTCGTACATCACCGGGCAGCCCTTCGTGATCGACGGCGGGTGGCTGGCCGGGGTGACCATTATCTGACGCTCCATCAGCTATTGACGCTCCCGGGGGTGGATGGAACAGTCGGAGGCATCTATCTGACGGTGCGTCAGATCGCCAGAATCGGTACAGGGGCGGTGAACCTCCTTGGAATTCGGCATCTTCGTACAGGGATACGTCGGCAAACGGGCCGAGACCGACCCGCTCGCGGAGCACAAGGCGCTGATGGAGGAGACCGAGTACGTCATCCAGGCGGACAGGTCCGGCTTCAAGTACGCCTGGGCCTCCGAGCACCACTTCCTGGAGGAGTACTCGCACCTCTCCGCCAACGACGTCTTCCTCGGGTACCTGGCGCACGCGACCGAGCGGATCCATCTCGGCTCGGGGATCTTCAACCCGCTCGCGCCGGTCAACCACCCGGTGAAGGTCGCCGAGAAGGTCGCCATGCTCGACCATCTCAGCGAGGGGCGGTTCGAGTTCGGCAGTGGGCGGGGCGCCGGGTCGCACGAGATCCTCGGGTTCCTGCCGGGGATCACCGACATGAACCACACCAAGGAACTCTGGGAAGAGACCATCGCCGAGTTCCCGAAGATGTGGCTCCAGGACGAGTACGCCGGCTTCCAGGGCAAGCACTGGTCGCTGCCGCCGCGCAAGATCCTGCCGAAGCCGTACGGGAAGTCCCACCCGGCGATGTGGTACGCGGCCGGGTCGCCGCCGTCGTACGCCATGGCCGCGAAGAAGGGGCTCGGCGTGCTCGGCTTCAGCGTGCAGAAGGTCTCCGACATGGAGTGGGTGCTGGAGCAGTACAAGTCGGCGATCGTGGACGCGGAGCCGGTGGGCGACTTCGTCAACGACAACGTGATGGTGACGACCACGGCGATCTGCGCGCCCACCCACGCGGAGGCGGTGCGGATCGCGGCGAGCGGGGGGCTGCACTATCTGCCCTCGCTGGTGTTCCGGTACCACGACACGTTCCCCCGGCCGGAGGGGTTCCCGGTGTGGCCCGAGACGCTGCCGGAGTACACCGAGGAGTTCGTGGAGGTGCTCATCGAGGAGGAGCTGCTGATCTGCGGGGATCCGGACGAGGTGCTGCGGCAGTGTGAGCGGTGGGAGCGGGCCGGTGCGGATCAGTTGAGTTTCGGGTTGCCGGTGGGGGTGCCGAAGGAGGAGACGTTGCAGACGATCCGGCTGGTCGGGGAGTACGTGATTCCGAAGATCGATACGGATCCTGTGCATCGGACTTCGCGGTTCCGTCGAGGGGCCTGAGCGTCGTTGGCGGGTGCGGGCCGTGTGTGGCTTGTCGCGCAGTTCCCCGCGCCCCTGAAGGGACATGCAGCTCAAGGAGTTGAGTGGTCATGCTCGATCACGTCATCAAAGGGGCGACCGTCGTCGACGGGACCGGTACGCCCGGCTTCACCGCCGACGTCGGCATTCACGACGGGCGTATCGCCGTCATCGGTCGGGTCACCGAGGAAGCCCGCACCACCGAAGACGCCAGCGGCCTCGTCCTCGCGCCCGGCTTCGTCGATCCCCACACCCACTACGACGCCCAGCTCTTCTGGGACCCGTACGCCACCCCCTCCCTCAACCACGGCGTCACCACCGTCGCCGGCGGAAACTGCGGATTCACGCTCGCGCCGCTGAACCCGGAACGCCCCGAGGACGCCGACTACACCCGCCGGATGATGTCCAAGGTCGAGGGCATGGCGCTGGTGGCGTTGGAGGAGGGGGCGCCGTGGAGCTGGCATTCGTTCGGGGAGTATCTGGACGCCCTGGAGGGGCGGATCGCCGTCAACGCCGGGTTCATGGTGGGGCACTGTGCGCTGCGGCGGTATGTGATGGGGCCGGAGGCGGTGGGCGGGCAGCCGAGTGAGGGGCAGCTCGCCGAGATGGTGCGGTTGCTGCGGGAGGCCATGGACGCCGGCGCCTGGGGGCTGTCCACCACCCAGTCGACCAGCCACTCCGACGGGGACGGGCAGCCGGTCGCCTCCCGGCATGCCGGACCGGCCGAACTGCTGGCGCTCTCCCGGGCCGTCGGTGAGCACGAGGGCACGCAGATCGAGGCGATCGTCGCGGGCTGTCTGGATCAGTTCAGCGACGCCGAGATCGATCTGTTCGCGGAGATGAGCGCGGTGGCGGGGCGACCGCTGAACTGGAACGTGCTGACGGTCGACGCGTCCGTCCCCGAGCGCGTGCCCCGGCAGCTCCTCGCGAGCGAGCAGGCGCGGAAGGCGGGCGGCCGGGTCGTGGCGCTGACCATGCCCATCCTCACGCCGATGAACATGTCGCTGGGTACGTTCTGCGCGCTCAACCTCATCCCCGGGTGGGGGCCGGTGCTCGCGCTGCCCGTGCCGGAGCGGATCGAGAAGCTGCGCGATCCGGCCGTGCGGGCGGAGCTGCTGCGCCGGGCCACCTCCAAGGAGGCGGGTGTCTTCCGGCGGCTGGCGAACTTCGGGCGGTACGTCATCGGCGACACCTACAGCGACGCGAACGACGGGCTGACCGGGCGCGTGGTGAAGGACATCGCCGAGGAGCGCGGCCAGGAGCCCTTCGAGTGCCTGGTGGAGATCTGCGCCGCCGACGAGCTGCGCACGGTGCTGTGGCCGATGCCGACCGACAACGACCCGGCCTCCTGGGCGCTGCGGGCGGAGACCTGGCAGCACGAGGACGTGCTGCTCGGCGGGTCCGACGCGGGCGCCCACCTGGACCGGATGTGCGGGGCGCCGTACACGACCCGGTTCCTCGGCGACTGTCTGCGGGGCCGGAGGCTGGTGGGTCTGGAGCAGGCCGTGCGGATGCTGACCGACGACCCGGCCCGGCTCTTCGGCCTGCGGGAGCGGGGGCGGATACGGGAGGGCTGGCACGCCGACCTCGTCCTGTTCGACCCGGACCGGATCGACGCGGGCCCGGCCACCCTCGTGCACGACCTGCCGGGCGACAGCCCGCGGCTCGACTCCCGGGCGCTCGGCGTACGGGCCGTGTGGGTCAACGGCGTCGAGGCGATCCGGGACGACGTGGTGACCGGTGCGGTGCCGGGACGCGTGCTGCGCTCGGGGCGGGACACGGAGACGGTGAGCACGCGGTGACGGCACGGGGCCGGGGCGACTGGGGCGGCGGTACGGGTGATGACGCGGGAGGCCGCACCGGGGGCGATCGAGGCGGCGGCACGGGAGACGACAGAGGCGAGCGAGCGGGGGCGGCAGGGGTGACGGCACGGGCCACCGCACGCCAGGCGTTGTTCGTCGGCGGCTCCTGGGTGGAGCCGGACGGCGGGCACTACGCGGTGACCGACCCGGCGACCGAGGAGACCGTCGGGTGGGCGCCGGAGGCCTCGCGGGATCAGGTGCTCGCGGCCTGTGCCGCGGCCCGCGAGGCCTTCGGGCCGTGGTGCCGTACGTCCCCCGAGGAGAGGGCAGCGGTCCTCGGCCGGGCGGCGCGGATCATCGGCGGCCGTCTTGAGGAGTACGCGGAAATCGCCCAGGCCGAGACAGGCGCGACGACAGGCACCGCACGCGCCATGCAGGTCGGGGTCGCCGCCGCCCGCTTCCGCCGCTACGCGCGCGTGGAGCCCGCCGAGTGGGCGATCCCGCCGCAGATCAACGAAGCCGGGCCCATGGGAAGGGCCGGGGTCATGGGCGCGCTGGCCGTCCGGCAGCCCGTCGGGGTCGTCACCTGCGTCACCTCGTACAACAACCCCTGGGCCAACCCGGCCGGCAAGATCGCCCCGGCCCTGGCCATGGGCAACACGGTGGTGGTCAAACCCGCCCCGCAGGACCCGCTGTCGGTCTACCGGATGGCGGAGGCCCTGGAGGCGGCGGGTGTGCCGCCGGGCGTGGTGAACGTGGTCAGCGGATCGCGTACGGAGGTCGGCGAGGCGGCGGTGGAGTCGCCGGACGTCGACATGGTCAGTTTCACCGGCTCGACGGCGGTCGGGCAGCGCATCGCCGAGGTGTGCGGGCGCGGTATGAAACGGCAGTTGATGGAGCTGGGCGGCAAGGGTGCGGCGCTCGTCTTCGACGACGCGGACCTGGGCTCGGCCGTGGCCGGGATCGGGACCACCTTCTCCTTCTACAGCGGCCAGATCTGCACGGCACCGACGCGGGTGCTGGCGCAGCGCGGGGTGTACGACCGTCTCGTCGAGCAACTGGCCGTCTACGCGGGCCGGTTGAAGGTGGCAGACCCGAGGGAGCGGGACACGGTGGTCGGGCCGGTCATCTCGGCGGCGCACCGGGACCGTGTGGAGTCGTACGTCGAACTGGGCCGGAAGGAAGGCGCGGTGGTGGTGGCGGGCGGCGAGCGCCCCGCCCTCCCGACGGGCTTCTACGTCGCCCCCACCCTCCTCGCCGACTGCACCAACGACATGCGCGTGGCCCGCGAGGAGATCTTCGGCCCGGTGGTGGTCGTCATCCCCTTCGACGACGAGGACGAGGGTGTGGAACTGGCCAACGACACCGACTACGGCCTCATCGACTACGTCTGGTCGGGCGACGTGGCCCGCGCCTTCCGGGTGGCCCGGCGGCTGCGGGCCGGCGGGGTCGGGGTGAACACCGTCGGCCGCAACATGGAGGCTCCCTTCGGCGGGTTCAAGAGGAGCGGGGTCGGCAGGGACGTCGGCTCGTACGCCCTGCACGCCTACAGCGAGGTGCAGGCGATCGTGTGGCCCGGGTGAGGCCCCTCACGCCCGGGTGAAGCCCCTCACGCCCGGGTGAGGCCCCTCACGCCGGGGTGAGGCGTGAAGCCGTGCGGCGCCCCTCACGCGTCCAGGTCCACCCGCACGGTCAGCAGATTCGTCCCGAACGCCCGCACCCCCAGCCCGTTGAGGCGCGGCAGCCGCCGCAGCCGCGCCACTGGGTCGTCGTCCGGCACCAGCCGGGCGGTCCCCGTGTGCCACCGCCCCCGGATCCGCACCCGCACCCGCGGATCGGCCTTGATGTTGCGGACGTACTGCGACCGCTCGCCGAACTCCGACACCAGCCAGAAGCAGTCCCCGACCCGCCGCCCGCCCACCGGCGTCTGCCGGGGCAACCCGGACACGCGGCCCTTCGTCTCGACGACCGTCTGGAGGGGCAGTCGGCGCAGGAGCGGATTGATGCGGCGCTGGAAGGCGGTGGCGGCGCGGAACCTGACGTCGGCGAGTCGGGACATGGGCGGGGTCTCCTTCGCGCAAGGCTGCGTGCAGGGCAGGTGTCCATCTGATCACCGCTCCCGGCTCGCCACCAGCAGTGCCCGGGTCCAGGCTGCCAGCCGGCCGACCAGTGTGAGCGCGTGGGCCGTACGCGACCGGAGGAAGGGCAGGACGAGCAGGGCGGGCACGAGCGCCAGGGTCACGACGAGGACGGGCACGAGCGCGAACAGGACGAGCAGGACGCGCTGCGCCCAGCGGGCGCCGACGAGGAGACCGGTCCAGCGGGTAGGCATGTGGGGGTTCCCTTCGAGTCGCGGCGAGAAGCCGGCGAGCGATCGATGACGGAACCCTCCGCCCGGTCGGGTACGTTGCGAAAGGCGCACCATGGTGCCAGTACCGAGTCAACACTTCGGGGGGACGCCTTGACCGTTGTGGCCCGCAATTCCGGGAACTCGTCGGAGCTCGAACGCGGTGAGGTGCCCGAACTTGCCGAGCTCGGCACCACGTTGAGGGAGCTGTTCAACACGCTGGGCATCAGCCAGCGGCAGTACGCGAAGCGGATCGGTGTCGATCCGTCGGTGGTCTCGCGCGCTTTCGGCGGCCGGCGGATGCCCACCAAGCACTTCATCGAGCAGCTCATCTCCGAGGTCGAGGCCGAACGCGGTGGTTCCGTCACTCCGGCGGCCAGAGAGGCGATCCACGCCAAGTGGCTTACGGCGCTGAAGGAGACCGACCCCTCCGAGTTCCGACTGGAGAGTCTGCGCGTGGAGTTGGCGAGGTCCCGGCGTGACACCGAGCGCGCGAACCGCAATGTCGAGGCGCTGCACCTTCTGCTGCAGCAGCGGGAGGCGCAGGCCCAGGACGCCGCCAGGGAGCTGGCCCAGCTCCAGCTGGACTGGAGTGCCGAGCGGGCCGAGGCCGCCGGTGCGCGGGACGCGTCGGGCGGAGAGCAGGCGTCCCTGTCCGCCTCGCGTGAGGTGCTGCTGCGCGAGATCGAGCAGTTGAAGAGGGACCTCTTGGAAGCTGAGCGACTCCGTTCCGAGGCGGAGGAGCACAGCCGCGAGCTGCGGGAGCGGGTACTGCGCCTGGAGGAGGAACTGGCGGAGCGCGGGTCGGCGGGTGGGGTCCCGCTGGAGGTGTTCAAGGGCCAGTTGCTGACGATGTGGGAAGAGGAGAGTTTTCCCGAGGCGTCGCGGGATCTGACGGAGGCGGCGTGGTCGCGGCCCCTGGACGAGGTGCTGGACCTGATGACGTGGCTGTCGCGGAGGAAGGACCGGGAGCATGTGAGCGCTCTCGTCTCCGACGTCGGCCGCCTGCGACCGGCCCGGGACGTCCTGCGGATCGCCGCGGAGCTGCTGGCCGGGGCCTCGGGCCCGCCGGGAGCGGTGCTGGGCGACACCGTGGTCCAGGACGCGTGGGTGATGGCGGTGGCGTCCCGCATCACGGAGAGCAATGTCGCCGGCTACTACCACGAACTGTTGGCCCTCGAGGGTCCCAGCGGGCCGCTGGGCGACCGGATGCTGAACGCCGCGGTGCGGCGCGCGACCACACCCTCCGAGGCCCTGGGACTGATCACCGCGGCCCTCGCGGGCGAGGAGCCGTCCGGCGCCGCGCTCCCCCTCACCATCGGTGCGGTGGCCGCGCCTTATCGCGTCGCCGTCGACCCGGGCTTCCCGTTCCATGTGATGGCGGGGCTGCTCAAAGCCGGTATGAACGACATGGCCGGGGCCGTCATGGTGCGGGTCAGCCGCCAGGACAGCCCGAAGCTCAGGCCCGCGGCCCCCGTGGCCCAGCGGTTCCACCTCGGCTTGCGAGAACTGGACGAACAGGCGCTGCGCGATCTGTTCGCGTTCCTCGTCGAGGAGGCCGACGACAGGCTGGTCGGAGCGGTCGCCGTGATGATGTACTTCGGGGCCGACGGCGACCGCTCCCTGTTCGACCGGCTGCTGAACGAGCTGGGAGCCAGACTCCAAGACCTGCTCGCGGCGATGATGAGCCGCTGGAGCCCCGACCTGTTCGAGTACGTCGTGACGCGCTGGAGCGGGGGGCGGGGGCTGCCGCCCGGGCAATCCCTGCCCGTTGACGCTCCCGACGCCCCCTAACGCCCGAGGAAGATCGGGTTCGTGAACCCCGCCAACGCCCCCGGCAGCGGCCCCGCCGCCGCCTCGTGCCGCACCTCGGCCCGTACGTACGCCGCGTAGGACGGCGTCGTGCGCCACTCCACGACCCCGGCGCCCGCCACCGGCAGCGGTGGGCTCGTGTGCAGGACGCCCTGGTCGGTGACGAAGCGGACCGTGCAGCGCGGTGCGCCGGTGACCTCCAGGCGGACCGTGACCGGGGTGTCGCGGTCCACCCGCAACCGCTCGCCGATGCCGGCGTGTTCGCCGCGCCCGCCGGAGGCCCGGAACGACAGCGCGAGCCTCGCGGACTCGGCGACGTACGACCGCCCGGCCCGGATGCCCTCCTGGATCGCCCGGCGGGTCAGGTCGTCGGCCAGGACGACCGTCTGGGGGCTGCCCACGGGGTCCGGGTCGCGGTGGGCGTCGCTGCTGCCCATCGCGGGGATCCAGTCACGCCCGTCCCGTACGGACGCCACGAGCATGCTGTCCCAGTCGGCCAGCGTCACCTCGTCGTCGGGCGTGTAGGGGCCGTTCCACACCTCCACCGCGTCCGCCTCGCCGAAGCCGAACTTCCAGTTGCAGCCGACGCACGTCGCGTGCGGGTGGGCCGGGACGACCAGGCCGCCGGCGCGGCGGATCTGGCGGGCGAACCGGCCGAAGCGGTTGTCGCGGGCACGGTAGCGCCAGTCGACGAAGGTGCCCGGGTCGGTGCCGAGCGCCACGACGTGCCCGTTCCGGGTGGTGATCTCCTCGCCCAGCATGACGAGCAGGTCGTCCCCGGCCACATCCGCCCAGTGCGCGTGCGCCGAGTGCGTGTTGTGCTCGGAGGAGTTGATGAAGTCCAGCCCCGCCGCCCGGGCCAGGGCGCCGATCTCGGCGGGGGTGCGGCGGCCGTCGGAGTACCAGGAGTGCAGATGGCAGTCGCCCCGGTACCAGGCACGCCCCCGCCCCTTGGCCCGCTCGGGCGGATACACCGGCCGGGCGGCCTCGCCCGGCTCGCCGTACGTCAGCGTGACCGTGATCTCGTACGACAGGCCCTGCGGGGCGACCGTGTACGGGCCGAGCGCGATGTGCCAGGTGCCCTCGCGCACCGGGCCCGGGAGGTAGCCGGGCGTCGCGTCGTCCGCGCGGAGGAAGAACTCGGTGCGCGCCCCGCCCGACCAGCCCCGGAAGCCCCGGCCGCCGAGGTCGGTGCCCCGGTCGTCGAAGACGCCGATGTCGAGGGCGTTGCCGGTGGTGCCCGCCGGGACGGACGGCCGGTCGTAGGTGTAGGCGACCTTGATCTCCCGGACCCCGGCCGGGACCTCGACGGGCACGTACACGAAGTCGGGGGAGCCGGGCGGCAGGGTGCCGCGCAGCGTCCTGCTCTCCTGACCGCCCTCGGCGGCTGCGGCGAAGCTCACGCTTCCCAACGTAAGCGCGGCGGCCGCTCCCGTCACGAACAGAGCCCGCCGGGCGAGCCCGCCGTGGCCGTCGTCGTGACTGTCCTCCTGATGGTCCTCGCACATGCTGCTGCTCCCCAGGTGTCGTCAGGTGTCGTCGGTGACGTGGCATGGGTGATGCGGGGGTGGTGCCGTGCAACCCTTGTATTCAGCCGTGAACTCCCGGGCACGGGAAGGGGATCGGCGGCTTTCGCCGATACGGCACCCGAGAATTGCCGACCGCTCGGTATGTACAGTCGGCCGTCCCCCGGGTAGTGATGCGTCATGCGCATCGCCGTAACGATCTTCCTCACCGACGAGACGATCACCCCGACCCGGCTCGCCCGGGAGCTGGAGGGCCGCGGTTTCGCCGGGCTGTACCTGCCCGAGCACACGCACATCCCCGTCGAGCGGACCACCCCGTACCCGGCGGGCGGCGAGCTGCCGCGCGAGTACGGCCGTACCCTCGACCCGTTCGTGGCGCTCGGCCAGGCCGCCGCCGTCACCGAGCGGCTGGGTCTCGGCACGGGCATCACGCTCGTCGCCCAGCACGATCCGATCGACCTGGCCAAGCAGGTCGCGACCCTGGACCACCTCTCCGGCGGCCGGTTCACCCTCGGGGTCGGCTTCGGCTGGAACGTCGAGGAGGCCGCCGACCACGGCGTACGGTGGCGCACCCGGCGCGAGCTGGGCCGGGACCGGATGGCGCTGATGCGGGCGCTGTGGTCGGAGGAGCCGGTCGCGTACGAGGGGGAGTTCGGCGGTGTCCGGGCCAGTCACGCGCACCCCAAGCCCGTGCGGAGGCCGCGCGGCCCGGTCGTCGGTCCGCGCACGCTGCTCGGCGGGGCCGCCGGGCCCAAGCTGTTCGCCCACATCTGCGAGTACGCCGACGGCTGGCTGCCCATCGGCGGCCGCGGCCTCTCCGAATCCCTGCCCCGGCTGCGCACCGCCTGGACCGAGGCGGGCCGCGACCCCGAGGCCCTCCAGGTCGTCCCCTACGCCGTCCACCCGACCCCGGGCAAGCTCGCCCACTACGCCGGCCTCGGCATCGAGGAGGTCGTGGTGCAGTTGCCTCCGGCGGGGGAGGGGGAGGTGCTGAAGGCGCTGGACCAGTACGGGGCGTTTGTGGGGTAGTCGGCGTCTCGTCTGCCGGGCGGGGGTGTGTGGCCGACCGCGGCTCCGTCGTGGCTGGTCGCGCAGTTCCCCGCGCCCCTGAAACCCGGGGCTCCGCCCCGAGCTTTCCTGAAGGAGGCCGCAGGCCTCCCTTCAGGGGCGCGGGGAACTGCGCGAGCAACCACCGCCCACCCGCGCCGGCGCAGCTGGCTAAACTGCGGGCCGGATTCATGTCGCCCATGGGGGGGGAGCTTCATGAGGATCGCCTTCTTAGCGAGGCTCGCGAGCCACTTCGACGAGTACGGCTACAGCAAAGGGCTGCTGCCCGCCGCGATCGGCACGCTGGCCGTGCTCGTGACCGCCGCGCTGGTCTGGTGCGCGCTGCACCGCAACAGGCCGCTCGCCGTGACCGCCGCGGGTCTCACGTCCGCCCTGGGCATCGGCTGGCTGGCCTTCCACTGACGGGGCTCACCCGGGTTGATCAGCGCACTCGTATGCTCGAAGGATGACGACTTCCGCGACCTCCGGAACGGGCCCCACCGAGAACTCCATGCGTCGCGCCCTGAAACGGGCCAGGGACGGCGTCTCCCTCGATGTCGCCGAGGCGGCGGTGCTGCTCCAGGCCCGGGGCGGGCAGCTCGAGGACATGTCGGCCTCGGCCGCCCGGGTCCGGGACGCGGGTCTGGAGGCGGCCGGCCGGCCCGGTGTCATCACGTACTCGAAGAGCGTCTTCATCCCCCTGACCCGGCTGTGCCGGGACAAGTGCCACTACTGCACGTTCGTCACCGTCCCCGGCAAGCTGCGCCGCGAGGGCCACGGGATGTTCATGTCCCCGGACGAGGTCCTGGACATCGCCCGCAAGGGCGCCGCCCTCGGCTGCAAGGAAGCCCTCATCACCCTCGGCGACAAGCCCGAGGACCGCTGGCCCGAGGCGCGCGAGTGGCTCGACGCGCACGGCTACGACGACACGCTCGCCTACGTCCGCGCCATCTCCATCCGCATCCTGGAGGAGACGGGCCTGCTGCCCCACCTCAACCCGGGCGTCATGAGCTGGACCGACTTCCAGCGTCTGAAGCCGGTGGCCCCGTCGATGGGCATGATGCTGGAGACGACCGCGACCCGGCTCTGGTCGGAGCCGGGCGGTCCCCACTACGGCTCTCCCGACAAGGAGCCGGCGGTCCGGCTGCGGGTGCTGGAGGACGCGGGGCGTTCGTCCGTCCCCTTCACCTCAGGGGTCCTGATAGGCATCGGGGAGACCTACGAGGAGCGCGCCGAGTCGCTGTTCGCGCTGCGCAAGGTGACCCGGGCCTACCACGGCGTCCAGGAACTCATCATCCAGAACTTCCGCGCCAAGCCGGACACCGCGATGCGCGGCATGCCGGACGCGGAACTGGACGAACTGGTCGCCACGGTCGCCGTCGCCCGGCTGCTCATGGGCCCGTCGGGCTGCATCCAGGCCCCGCCCAACCTCGTCGACGACGAGTACGAGCGGCTGATCGGCGCCGGTATCGACGACTGGGGTGGGGTCTCCCCGCTGACCATCGACCACGTCAACCCCGAACGCCCCTGGCCGCAGATCGAGCAGCTCGCCGAGAAGTCCCGGGCGGCCGGTTTCGAGCTGCGGGAACGGCTCTGCGTGTACCCGGAGTTCGTGCGGCGCGGCGAGCCCTGGCTGGACCCGCGGCTGCGCCCGCACGTGGCCGCGCTGGCCGACCCGGAGACCGGTCTTGCCCGCCCCGACGCGCTGCCGCAGGGCCTGCCGTGGCAGGAGCCGGAGGAGGTCTTCACGGCGTCCGGCCGCACGGACCTGCACACCACGATCGACAGCGAGGGCCGTACCTCCGACCGGCGGGACGACTTCGACGAGGTGTACGGCGACTGGGGCGCCCTGCGCGAGGCCGCCGCCCCGGGCATGGCACCGCAGCGCATCGACACGGACGTACGCGAGGCCCTGCGCACCGCGGCCGACGACCCCACGAAGCTCACCGACGACGAGGCGCTGGCCCTGCTGCACGCGGACGGCCCGGCGCTGGACGCCCTCGCCCGGGTCGCCGACGACGTACGCAAGTCGGCCGTGGGCGACGACGTGACCTACATCGTCACCCGCAACATCAACTTCACCAACGTCTGCTACACCGGCTGCCGCTTCTGCGCCTTCGCCCAGCGCCGCACGGACGCCGACGCCTACACCCTCTCCCTGGACCAGGTCGCCGACCGGGCCCAGCAGGCCTGGGACGTCGGCGCGGTGGAGGTCTGCATGCAGGGCGGCATCCACCCGGACCTGCCCGGCACGGCGTACTTCGACATCGCGAAGGCGGTGAAGGAACGCGTCCCCGGCATGCATGTGCACGCCTTCTCGCCGATGGAGGTCGTCAACGGCGCGACCCGCACCGGCATGTCGATCCGCGAGTGGCTGACCGCCGCCAAGGAGGCGGGCCTGGACACCATCCCGGGCACGGCCGCCGAGATCCTCGACGACGAGGTCCGCTGGATCCTCACCAAGGGCAAGCTGCCCGCCGCCGACTGGATCGACGTCGTGACGACGGCCCACGAGCTGGGCATCCGGTCGTCCTCGACGATGATGTACGGCCATGTCGACCAGCCCCGCCACTGGCTCGGGCACCTGCGCACCCTCGCGGGCATCCAGCAGCGCACGGGCGGCTTCACCGAGTTCGTGACGCTGCCGTTCGTGCACACCAACGCGCCGGTGTACCTCGCGGGGATCGCCCGACCGGGCCCGACCATGCGGGACAACCGCGCGGTCACGGCCATGGCCCGGCTGCTGCTGCACCCGCACATCCCCAACATCCAGACCAGCTGGGTGAAGCTCGGCACCGAGGGCGCGGCCGAGATGCTCCGCTCCGGCGCGAACGACCTCGGCGGCACGCTCATGGAGGAGACGATCTCCCGCATGGCGGGTTCCTCGTACGGCTCGTACAAGTCGGTCAAGGACCTCATCGCGGTGGCGGACGCGGCGGGCCGCCCGTCGAAGCCCCGCAACACCCTCTATGGGGACGTCCCCCAGGAGCGGCAGCGGGCGGCGGCGGCCTCGGACGGCCATCTGCCGGAGCTGCTGCCGGTGCTCGACTGACGCCTCACTGGCCCCCGGCGTCCACTGGCTGATGTGCCGTCACGGCACGGTCGGCGGCGGCGCCGGGGCCCTTCGGCGGCGGGGGCGTCGCGCCCCGGCCCCCCAGCCACAGCAGGACCAGCCCGAGGGAGCAGGCGATCACCGGCCAGTAGATGTAGCGGAAGTCCGTCGCGGGCATGATCGGCAGATAGCCGAGGATGTAGGCCGCCGAGCTGATGCCCAGTGCCCGGACCGGCATCGAGAACGAACCCCCGCCCGGCCGGACGGCCAGCACCAGAGCCACGGCGAGCCAGAACCAGCCGCGGAACAGCCACGGCAGGTCGCTCGCCATGCCGCGCACGTACGTGCCGAGCATGTCCTCCAGACGGGGATGCGCCACCCCGACGCCCAGGTCGTTGCGGGTGATTCCGGCCTTGTAGACGTAGCCGGTCTCGAACAGCAGAGTCGTGAAGAGCCGCAGCCGGTACTGGAGATAGCCGGGCACGTGCCCGCTCATCTCGTCCAGCCACAGGGACGTGATCTCGCCCGAGTCCCCGCGCAGTCCGTCCACGGGGCGGTCGTAGCAGGCCCAGTAGGCGTCCGAGAGGGCGCCGACGCGTCTGCACTCCTCGGCGGAGGACACGAGCCGGTCCCGCAGGCCGGGGGACACGTCCGCCGAGCGGAGTTCGTCCACCCTCAGGACGTGGACCAGGTCGTCGAGCATGATCTGCGCGCCCTGCTTCGTCTCCAGGGGCCGGGCGAACAGGGAGATGGCGGCGGCCGGCACGACCAGGGCGGCCACGATTGCCGCCGTGCACGTCACCCACGTACGGCGTCCGGGAGCGCGCCACAGCGCGAGGACCAGCAGGACGAAGACGGGGATCGCGGCGAAGAAGGCGTTCTTGCGCACCAGCATGGCGTACGCGAGGAACAGCACACCCAGCCCGAGCAGCCCCCACCGCAGGGCGGGAGGACGAAGGTCCTCGTCCCGCAGCCGCAGCCCGGTGAACGCGACCGCGCACGCGGCGAGCAGCGCGAACGCCGCGTGGACGTCCTTCCACACCACCCCGACGAACGTCAGCACGAACGGCGTCAGCCCGAGGCCGAGCACGGCGAGTGAGCCACCACGGCTCCCGGTCAGTCCCCACACACACCACGACAGCACTCCCAGCGCGCCCCAGAAGACGAGGCACTGGAGGACGAGCATCGACGCGATCGAGCCGGTCACGGCGATCAGCGCACGCCACACCAGGCTCAGCACCGGCGGATGCCAGTCCGTCAGGGGCAGCTTGCCCTCGGCCTGACGGAGCTGTTCGAGGCTGTCGGGGCTCAGATACCCCGGGGCGAAGACGAGGATCGTGCCCAGGCAGCAGACAGCGGCGACGGCGGCCAGCACCCAGACCCAGCGCCGCGCACGCGACGCCCATCCCATTTGTCCCATAAGTCGGATGTTAACGGCTCAGGGTGCGACGAAGACGTAGCGCCGATAGGCGTAGAAGCGGAACAGCGTCGCGAGCACCCAGCCGAAGATACGGGCCGTGTTGTCGCTGAGCGCCGAGTCGAGCCCGAGCAGCTGCCGGGAGGCGAAGACCGTGCCCGCGGTGATGGCGAGCCCGACGCCGTTGGCCACCAGGAACAGCGCGAGTTCGTGGGTCACCTTCTCGCGGTGCCGGCCGCGGTAGGTCCAGTAGCGGTTCCCGACCCAGCTGAAGAGCGCGGCGGCAGTCGTCGCGAGGACGGACGCCTGCACGGGGGCGGCCCGCATCGGCCCGCCCTGCGCGCCGCCGGGCAGGCCGAAGACGAGCAGGTTGTAGCCGCCGTTGTCCACGACGAAGGCCAGGGCCCCGATGACGCCGAACTTGGCGGCCTCCTGCCAGATGCCCTTGACGGCGTCACGCGCGCGCAGCGCGGCAGATGCGAGGACCGGCACACGGTGAGCGTAACGACCCGGCGCGCCCTCACCACCCAGACCCGCCCATATCGCATGATTTTCGTCTATTCGGCACCGGTCCGGGAGGAGCAGCCGTGGAACCGACGATCGCGTGTGTCGTGCCGTGTCACAACGAGGAGGCGGCCATCGGCAAGGTGGTCCGCGACCT
Source organism: Streptomyces sp. NPDC008137 (assembly GCF_042957035.1). Taxonomy (NCBI): domain Bacteria; kingdom Bacillati; phylum Actinomycetota; class Actinomycetes; order Kitasatosporales; family Streptomycetaceae; genus Streptomyces; species Streptomyces sp. NPDC008137. The sequence goes on from NZ_JBIBHN010000028.1 coordinate 43,857, forward strand.
GCGCGCGGCCCTCCCGGAGGCCGTCGTCTACGTGTACGACAACGCCTCCACCGACCGCACCGTGGAGATCGCCCGGGCAGCGGGCGCGATCGTCCGGGAGGAGACCCGCAAGGGCAAGGGCAATGTCATCCGGCGCGCCTTCGCCGACGTCGACGCCGACGCCCTGCTCATCGTCGACGGCGACGACACCTACGACACCTCCCGCGCCCGGGACCTGGTGGACCTGCTCTTCGAGGGGCCCTACGACCAGGTCGTGGGCGCCCGCCGGGTGACGGCCGACGGGGCCTACCGGGCGGGACACGCGGCCGGCAACAAAGTGCTGACGGGGGCCGTGCGGTCCCTGTTCGGCAACGACGTGACCGACATGCTCAGCGGCTACCGGGTGTTCTCGCGGCGCTTCGTGAAGTCCTTCCCGGCGCTGGCGAGGGAGTTCGAGACGGAAACCGAGATGACGATCCACGCCCTCCACCTCCGCCTGCCCACCGCCGAGGTCGCCGTGGACTACCGGGAACGGCCCGCCGGCGGCGAGAGCAAACTCCGCACCTACCGGGACGGCTGGCGCATCCTGCGGGTCATCCTCGACCTGGCGCGGCGCGAGCGCCCCTCCCTCGTCCACACCGTGGTCGCGGGCGTGCTGGCCCTGGTCTCGGTCATCCTCGGCATCCCCGTCATCGCCGACTTCATCGAGACGGGCACCGTGCCCCGCGTCCCCACGGCGATCCTGGCCGCCGCCATCATGACCATCGCGGCCCTCGTCCTGCTCGTGGGCTACATCCTCGAGTCCCTCATGCACATGCGGCAGGAGCAGTCCCGCCTCGTGCACCTCTCCTACCCGGCCCCCGCCCGCTCGCCGCTCCACACCGCCCATGGCGCGGGCACCGGCCCGGTACCGGTCCGCAAGACCCCCTGAGGCCGCCGGGGGAGAGGCATGCGCGCAGTACGATGATCGGAACCCCCATGTCCGTACGGGGTCCCGTGACTGAGGAGATGCGTGCCCGTGCCTGCCCGACTTCCTTCGTGGGCCTGGACGACCGGGCTGACCGTGGGAGCCATAGCCGCGGTGACGGTCCTGGCCGTGCAGGCGGACCGGGGCCCGCACCCCACCGCCGCATCGGCCAAGCCGAGGAGTACGGCGTCGGCGGGCGCTGACCCCACCCCCACCCCCACCGCGTCCGTCCCGACCCGGGTGCCCGACGGCTCCGGCACCGGCCGGCGCGTCGTCTACTCCCTCGGCGAGAAGCGGGTGTGGCTGGTCGACGCGAGCGAGGGCAGCCGCCGTACGTTCACCGTGTGGCCGGGCACGGTCAGCCCCGACCCCGGCTCGTACACGGTGTCGTCGCGCAACGAGGGCACGACCGGCTCGGACGGCGTCCAGATCGAGCACATCATGTACTTCGCCGCGAAGGACGGCGTCTCCGTCGCCTTCTCCAACGCGGTCGACGGCGCCTCACCGCCGCCCGCCGCCTCCGGCACCAAGACGGGCGGAGTCCGGATGCGGAAGGCGGACGGCACGGCACTGTGGGCGTTCGGCACGGTCGGCACGACCGTGGCGGTCGTCAAGTAGAGGTCGTGGTCAGGTAGCGGGAGTCTGATTCCCCCGGTCCGACAACTGGTTGACGATCAGCACGACACCGCTGAACAGGAAGACACGGGTCGCCGCGTCCAGCCCGTTCCAGTTCTCGGACTGCCACATCGAGAACCACTCGCCGCCGATCCCGATGAACCCGGCCCCGAACAGCAGCATCACCATCAGCAGCCCGTACGTCGACAGCTGCCGCGCGCGCCGCTGATCGCGCCTGGCCCACAGCCAGCTCCCGGCTATCAGGGCGAAGGCGGCGACCGTCTCCCACGCGATGATCGCGATGTAGGCGGCGTCCTGGAGTGTCTCGCTCGTGATGGCCCGCCACATCAGGTCCTCGTCCTTGAACGTGGTGTCCATGGCCAGCACATGCCGGACGAACTGCTGGTTGGTGCCGAAGTCGGTGATGTTCCCGAAGGCGACGAGCGTCATGTAGAGGGCGATGGTGGCGGTGAGCAGCATGGCGGCAAGAGGCAGCGTGCCGCGTGAAGTTGGGGAGGTGGCCATGTCGATCATTCTCCCCGGCGGCCGGGGCGGGCGCGACACCGATAACCGGCCCTGCTCAGCGCCGACTTGGTTACTCAGCCGCACGAACGCTCGGTAATGTGTTCGTCAAGCGAGAGGCAGACCGGGGCTGCTCCCGGCGCACACAAGTCGCACGGGGGGAACGCGGATGACGAACACTCACGCCTTAGCTGAGGTCGGGAGCGGCAGCCCGCCACCGGACGGCGACGCCGTCATCGCCGTACGCGATCTGCGCATGCGCTACCGCGGCAGCCATGACGTGCTGAAGGGCGTCGGCTTCAGGGCCCGGCGAGGTGAAGTGATCGTGCTGCTCGGCCCGAACGGCGCCGGCAAGACGACCACGATCGAGGTCCTCGAAGGCTTCCGGATGCGATCGGACGGTGACGTGACCGTCCTCGGCACCGATCCGGCTCGCGGGGACGAACGGTGGCGGGCGCGCCTCGGCATCGTGTTGCAGTCCTGGCGAGACCACGGCAAGTGGCGCGTGCGGGAACTCCTGGCCCATCTCGGCTCGTACTACGTTCCCTACTCCACCGCCGCCATCCAGCGCCCCTGGGACGCTGACGAACTCCTGGCCGCGGTGGGGCTCACCGAGCAAGCGAACAAGCGGGTCGGGACTCTGTCCGGCGGGCAGCGCAGGCGTCTCGACGTGGCCATCGGCATCGTCGGCCGACCCGAGCTGCTGTTCCTCGACGAGCCGACGGCCGGTCTTGACCCGGAGGCCCGGAACGAGTTCCACGGCCTGGTGCGCGGGCTTGCGGACGAGAACACGACCGTCCTCATGACCACGCACGACCTCGCCGAGGCGGAGAAGCTCGCCGACCGGATCCTGATTCTGGCCGGTGGCCGGATCGTGGCCGACGGTTCGGCCAAGGAGCTGTCCCGGCAGGCGTCGGCCGAGGCCACGGTGCGCTGGACGCTGGACGGGCGGCCTTTCGAGGAGGCCACGGCAGAGCCCACCCGGTTCGTCCGTGAGCTGTTCGAGGAGCACGGCGAGGCGATCGGCGGGCTGGAAGTGCGCCGGGCGAGCCTGGAGGACACCTACCTGACGATGGTGCGCGAACTGGAGCTGGAGGCAGCGCGATGAGCCCGGTGTGGTACGCGGCGGGAGCGGGGCCCGGCGCGGCTGGACGGAACTCCGGCAGACCTTCACCACCGGCCAGGACGTGTTCGGCTACGTGCTCTGGACCCTCCTGCTCATGGTGCCGCTGTTCCTGCTCAGGGATGATCCGCTGAAGGGCGCCGGCATCTCGACCGGCGCGTTCATGCTGCCGAGCATGCTGGGGATGACACTCGCGTTCACCGGCATGATGACCACGGCGCAGCTGCTCGCCACCGAGCGGGAGGACGGCACGCTGCTTCGGGCCAAGGCCGTGCCCAACGGCATGGTCGGATACCTGGTCGGAAAGATCATCATGGTGTCGGGTACGGCCCTGGCCTCCATGGCACTCCCCTTCGCCGTCGGCCTGCTCCTGGTGGACGGAGTCGCCGGGCAGGGCGGCGGAGCGTTGCTGGCACTGCTGTGGGCGATCCCGCTGGGACTCCTGGCGACCCTGCCGATCGGAGCCGTCATCGGCTCGCTCGTCAACAGCCCGCGTACCGTCGGGCTGTTGATGTTCCCGGTGATGGGGCTCGTCGCGATCTCCGGTATCTACTTCCCCCTGTCGGAAATGCCCGAGTGGCTGCAGACCGTCGGGCAGCTCTTCCCGGTGTACTGGCTCGGTCTCGCTCTGCGCTCGGCACTGCTTCCGGCCGACGCGGTCGCCGCCGAGATCGACGCGTCCTGGCGGCTCCTGGAGGCGGCGGGTGTACTGGGCGCGTGGACGCTCGCCGGTCTGCTCCTCGCCCCGAGCGTCCTGCGCAGGATGGCCCGCCGAGAGTCGGGGGCCGCGATGGCGGAACGGCAGCGGAAGGCGATGCAGAGGGTCGGCTAGCGTCCCGCCGCGAACTCCAGGAATTCGGACCAGGCTCCGTCTGCGACTGCCAGGCGGGCGCCGTCCTTCTTCTTGGAGTCGCGGATGTGGACGGTGGGGTGGGAAATGGCGATCTCTAGGCAATCTGGGCCGTCATTGCTGCTGTAGCTGCTCTTGAACCAGTCGAGTTCGGTGGTCATGCCGCCTCTCTCAGGTTGTCTCAGCACTCCGCCGCGAGTGCCAGGAACTCGGCCCAGCTGCTTCTGGTGAAGACCAGCTGGGCGCCGTCCCTGTTCTTGGAGTCGCGGATGTGGATGGTGGGGTGGGATATGGCCGCCTCTAGGCAATCTGGGCCGTCGTTGCCGCTGTAGCTGCTCTTGAACCAGGCGAGTTGGGTGCTCATGTCTCTTCTCCCAGCACTTTCTCGACGAAGGCCAACGACTCGCGGGGCGAGAGGGCTTGCGCCCGGATCATGCCATAACGCATATCGAGGATCTGTACGTCCTTCGGCTCACTGATCACCCGGTCGTACAGCTGGCTCTCCGTGTGGCCGAGTGCCTTGCCGTCCTGGAGCTTCAGCAGTCGGAACGAGCCCATGACCGCCGCGTGATCCTCCCTGTCCATGGGCATCACTTGGATCTCGACGTGCCGCAACTCGGCGACCCGCATGAGGTGCTCGAGCTGACGGCGCATCACCATCTTGCCGCCGAGTGGCCGCCGCAGCGTCATCTCTTCCTGGACAAAGGTGACCAGGGGGCGGGGCATTCGATCGAACACGGCCTTTCGCGCCATGCGCGCGGCAACATGGCGCTCGATCTCCTCCTCGGAGTACGCGGGGCGTCTCATCGCGTACAGGGCTTGGGCGTACTCCGGGGTCTGCAACAGCCCATGGATGTGCAGGGCGGAGTAGGCCCCCAGCTCAACAGCCTGGTCCTCCAGCTTGGTCAGGTCCCGGACGGTCTTCGGATACCGGGCCTTCTCCACGTCCTCCTTCATCACGGAGAGCTTGCCGCCGGCACCGAGCACCTCATCGGCCTTGTCGAGAAAGTCCGGCTTCGGGACGCGCCGCGCCCGCTCCACGGACGAGACCATCTCCTCCCCGTACCCGATGGCCGATCCCAACTCCGCCTGCTTCAGCCCGGCCGCCTCGCGCCACATCCTGATCTGCCGCCCGACCGTCCTGAGCACGGCCACCGCTTCCTCGTCCTCCACGCCTTCCCCTCCTGACGTACCAGCAGTACGACCCCGTGAGGTGTCCGTACGGTCACGTTCCGTACCGGGGTCATGGCTGTTCAGAGTAGAGACCGGACGACCACGCTGGGTGACATGAGCCAGAAATCCCGCGCGCAAACCCCGCTCCTCACCCGACACTTCACGATCCAGCTGTCCGCTACGCGAAGAGGCGCTCGCCTGGCGCGCCTGCTCACGGAACGCCAACTCGACGAGTGGGGCGAGCCCTACGAGGCTGCCGCACAGGTGGTGGCGGAGCTGGCGTCCAACGCGGTGCTGCACGGACACGTCCGGGGGAGGGACTTCCGGCTCGGCCTGAGGCTGCGCTCCGACCGCATGCTCCGCATCGAGGTCACGGACGCCCGGGGCGACCGGATCCCGCGCGTCCCGGACCCGGCGGCGGACGACGCGGAGGGCGGGCGTGGCCTGCGGATCGTCTCGGCGTACGCGGACCGCTGGGGCGTGGCCGAGGCTCCTGCCCACGGCAAGACGGTATGGGCGGAACTGGCGCTGGACGCATGGGGCTTGCCGGGACACCGCGATCCAGGCTGACTCAGCGGAGGTCGGGGCCCGGATCGCGGGCCCTCATGACCCGGCGGGTCCCGACGCCAAAGACCAAAGAACCAGGGAAAGAACCAACCCACCCCCACCGCCCCCGCGGCTCACCCGCAGGAGTGAACATCACCAACTCGGCTGGCGTGGAGGGCAGTCGATGGTGCAGCGTCAGCGCAGACAACCCCACAAACGCATACGGCCCCCGCCGGGACTGCCATCCCGCTGCGAGGGCCTGATCACCTAGGAAGCGAACCCTTCCCGATGACTGACAAGAACCCTAGCGCGCCCGCCCGCGCGCAGTCCGGCACTTCCGGCGTCCAGCACGTGACGGAACGCCACGAGGACAACTTCACGGTGGTCGGCAACCACCTGGCCCAGCACCCGGACCTCTCACTCACCGCGATCGGCCTGGCCGTCCACATCCAGTCGCTGCCCGCCGGAACCCCGATCGGCATCAAGGCGCTGACGGCCAAGTTCCAGGAGGGCGAGATCCGGATCGCCGCGGCCCTGCGGGAACTGGAGACCCACGGTTACCTCACGCGTGCCAGGGAGCGTCTTCAATCCGGCCGAGTCGTAACCCGCACGGTCGCGTACAACAAGCCCCGGACGACGCCCCGGACGACGATCCCCGAGCACCGCCCGGCCTCCCCTCCGTCCCGGACGGAACCCCCGGCCCCGAAGCCCGCCCGCACCGCCGCCGACCTCCTCACCGGCCTGCGCGCGGCCGACTCCCGCCTGCTGCTGAGCGAACGCGACGTGCACCGTCTGGCCCCGCAGGTGTCGGCCTGGCTGGAGCGGGGCGTCCCCGCCACGGCGGTGGAACGGACCCTGACGTCGGGCCTGCCCCAGGACCCGATCAAGCACCCGGCGGCCTTCCTGGCTCACCGCCTGACCACCCTCCTCCCACCACCCCTCCCCACGACCCCACCCCACCCGACACCTGCCCTCCGCCCGGACCCGCTCCAGACCTGCGACGGCTGCGAACGAGCCTTCCGGTCAGCGCACCCCGGCGGCCGATGCCGCGACTGCCGCCCTGCCGAGCGGGACGCGGCCTGAGCGGGAGCACGCCGACCCCATGCCTCAGCTGACCCCGGACGCCCTGCGCGATGCCGTCGCCCGGATCGCCCCGAGTCGGCTGCCCGCGCTCACGCAGCACCTCTTCGAGGCCGGCACCAACGCACACCAGACCCAGAGCCTCGCCCCCCTGCGCGCCTTCGTGCACTCCTGGGCGGTCTTCGTCGCGATCGAACGACACCCGGCGCGGGCCGAGCGGCTGCGGGAGCTGGAGCGGATCGTGGACGTCGGCGAAGAGGACCCTTCCGACGCCATCGCCGAGATCCGCGCCATCCGGGAGGCCGCAGCGACGGAGGCAGGGCTGTGACGTCTGGTCCTGGGGCTACGCCCCGAGCTCCTTCTCCAGCAGCGTGAACGACTTGGGCGTACCGCCCGGCTGCGGCTTGCCCTCCTTGTGGCCCACCACGCGGTACCCGGCGGCCCGGTAGTAGGTGGTGAGCGGGGCGTTGCCCGCCAGGCAGTCCAGGCGTACATGGGTCCGTCCGGTCGCGGCCACGCGGTGTTCCGCGGAGCGCAGCAGCCGCCGCCCCGTCCCGGGCGGGGCGGTGACGCGATCCACCATGAGCCGGTGCACGTACCCGGCCACGGGCGGCTGCGGGCCCCAGGCGGCCTCGTCCTCCCACCACAGTTCCCAGGCGCCGACGACGTGCCCGCCGGTCTCCGCGAGCCAGACCTCGCCGTGGGTCATGACCTGGCGGAAGTGGGACTCGTCGAGTTCTCCCGGCTGCCACTGCCCGGTGATGCCACGGGTCAGCATCCAGCGGGCCGCGTCGTCGCGGAGGCGTACGAGGGTGGACAGATCGGCCTCGGTCGCCGGGCGGGCGTGGAGATCATTCACGCCAGGATCCTCGCACACCTGTCCGATGCCTCGAGTGCTGACAGCGACGGTCCGTAAGCCTGCCGTGAGGGCGGAGTTCCGCCCGCTGAACCCACCGTCCCCGTTCGATTACAGTGCTGGGCGTCGTACGTATGGACGGTCCCTGGGAGGTCAAGGTGGGTGCGACTGCCGGCGCCGTCTGGGGCCGTACGGAGCAGCAGGACTTCCGCAGCCGGGTGCGCGGGACGCTGCTCGGCGTGGCCGTGGGGGACGCGCTGGGCACGCCCGTGGACGGGCTGGGGATCGACGGGATCAGGGAGGCGCACGGGGCCGAGGGGCTGGTCGATCTGGCCCCGGCCTACGGCAGACGCGGTGCTGTCACGCACATCACGCAGCTCACCCTGTTCTCCGTGGACGGACTGATCCGGGCCCAGGTGCGCCGAGACACCGGAGCCTGGCATCCGCCGACCGATGTGCACCGGGCGTATCTGCGCTGGGCCGCCACCCAGCGGGACTGGGGACCCGACGAGCGCCGCAAGGACGACGGCTGGCTCGCCCGGGAGGAGTGGCTGTACGCGCGGCGGGACCCGCACCGCTCCCTGCTGCTGGGGCTCGGCGACGACATCATGGGCACCCCGGACACACCCAAGAACCCCGGTGAGGCAGGACCCGAGGCCGCCACCCGGTCCGCCCCCTTCGGGCTGCTCGTGGGATGGGAGCCGCAGCTCGTCGCGCAGCTCGCCGTCGAGTGCGCGGCGCAGACCCACGGGCACCCCGCGGCCTCGCTCGCGGCGGGCGCGTACGCCGTGATCGTGCACGCCCTCGCCCTCGGCGAGAGCCTCGACGCCGCCGTGCAGCGCGCCTTCGCGATGCTGGCCGCCCGGCCAGGGCACCAGCCCGTCTCGGATGCCCTCCAGCACGCGCTGGGCGCCGTCCGGCAGGGCATGCCCGGCCCGGAGCGCGTGACCGAGCTGTGCGGGGCCGGTACGGCTCAGAGCCTCGTCGGCGCCGCCGTGTACTGCGCCCTCGTCGCCGCCGACGTCCGGCACGGCCTGTGTCTCGCCGTCAACCACGACGGCCCGTCCGCCGCCACCGGCGCGCTGACCGGCGGCCTGCTGGGCGCCCTGCACGGGGAAACGGCCCTCCCCCCGGCCTGGCTGGTCGAGCTGGAGGGCCGCCCCACCATCCTGGAACTGGCCGACGACTTCGCCATGGAGATGACCCAGGGACCCGCCCTGCACGGGCCCGGGGGGTCGTCGCCGGGGTGGCTCGCCCGCTATCCCCGGGCCTGAGCCCGCGCTTCAGTCCTTGACCGTCGTCCGCACCACCTCGTCCGCCGGCCCCGCCGGCGCCGGGACCGCCGCTGCCGCCGCCCCGTCCCCGTCCGTGTTGAGCTTCTCGATCAGTGCCAGCCGCTCCGGGGTGTCCTCCGGCTTGATGTAGCCGACGAGGATGTAGAGGACCAGGGAGACCGCCAGCGGGATCGAGACCTGGTACTGGAGCGGGACGCCGCCCTCGACGTTCCAGTTGATCGGGTAGTTGACCAGCCAGAACGCGAGCAGGCCCATCGACCAGCTGATGAGGGCCGCTGTCGGGCCGGAGCGGCGGAACGCGCGCAGGAGGCCCAGCATCATCGGGATGGCCATCGGGCCCATCAGTCCGGCCACCCACTTGATGACGACGGTGATGATGTCCTTGAACGCGGGGGAGTTGACCTGCGTCGCCGCCGCCATGGACAGACCGAGGAAGACGACCGTCGCGATCCGGGCGACCCGAAGTCCCTGCCCCTGGTTCCACGTCCGCGCCCTGGCCCAGATCACCGGCGCGCAGTCCCGCGTGAACACCGCCGCGATGGCGTTGGCGTCCGAGGAGCACATGGCCATCGTGTGCGAGAAGAAGCCGACGATGACCAGGCCCAGCAGACCGTGTGGGAGGAGCTGTTCGGTCATCAGGGCGTAGGAGTCGGAGCCGTCCGGCTTCTGCGACTCGACCAGCAGCGGCGACATCCACATGGGGAAGAAGAGGACCAGGGGCCAGACCAGCCAGAGGATCGCCGAGAGGCGCGCCGAGCGCTCGGCCTCCTTCGCGTTCGGCGTGGCCATGTAGCGCTGGGCCTGGTTGAGCATGCCGCCGTTGTACTCGAAGAGCTTGATGAAGAGGAACGCGAGCAGGAAGACCGTGCCGTACGGGCCGACCAGCGGCTTCTCGTGGCCCTGGAGTTCGGGGGAGTCCCAGACGCCGAAGAAGCCGCCGTGGTCGTCGAGCCGTACGAAGACGGCCACGAACATCGCGATACCGGCCAGCAACTGGATGATGAACTGGCCCAGTTCGGTCAGCGCGTCCGCCCACAGGCCGCCGATCGTGCAGTAGATCGCCGTGATGCCGCCGGTGATGAGGATGCCCTGGTTCAGGGAGATCCCCGTGAAGACCGAGAGCAGCGTCGCGATCGCCGCCCACTTGGCGCCGACGTCCACGATCTTCAGCAGCATGCCGGACCAGGCCAGCGCCTGCTGGGTCTTCAGGTCGTAGCGGTTCTTCAGGTACTCCAGCGGGGAGGCCACATGGAGGCGGGAGCGCAACCGGTTGATGCGCGGCGCGAAGAGTTTGGACCCGATGGCGATGCCGAGGGCGATCGGGAAGGACCAGGTGACGAAGGAGGTGACGCCGTAGGTGTAGGCGATGCCCGCGTACCCGGTGAACATCACCGCGCTGTAGCCCGACATGTGGTGCGAGATGCCGGAGAGCCACCACGGCATCTTGCCGCCGGCGGTGAAGAAGTCGCTGACGTTGTCCACGCGTTTGTGCGACCAGACGCCGATCGCGACCATCACGGCGAAATAGCCTAAAAGCACGGCCCAGTCGAGACCGTTCATGCGCGCCCTCCCAGGGGTCGGCCCAGCGATCAGCCCGGCGCTCATCGTGGGCGCTGCCCCGTGAACACGACAAGTGACGGTCAGGTCAAGGAGGGGTAAAAATGTTCGGCGTGGTGGCCCTGGTTCAGCTATCTGAACTCAACGCATCAACTCCCCTGCGTTGACCAGCAATGACTGCCCGGTGATCGCCCGGGCCCGGTCCGACGCCAGGAACACCGCCGCGTCGGCCACATCCGAGTCGGCGGCCAGCTCGGGCAGCGCCATCCGCCCGGTCAGCCGCTTCAGGACCGTCGCCTCGGACACGCCCTCCGTCTGCGCCGTGAACCGCACGTACGCCTGCACCGGCGGCCCCCACATCCAGCCCGGCAGTACGGTGTTGACCCGGATCCGGTACGGCCCCAGCTCCCGCGCCAGCGAGTACATCGCACTCGTCAGCGCACCCTTCGACGCCGCGTACGCCGCCTGCCGCACCTGCGACGGAGCCGCCACCGCCGACTGCGTCCCGATGAACACGACGGATCCGCCGCCCTGCTTGAGTGCCGGCAGACAGGCCCGGGTCATCCGCAGCGTGCCCAGCAGGTTCACGTCCAGCACAGAGCGCCAGGTCTCGAGGTCCGCGTCCTCGACGCCGCCGAAGTAGCTGTCCAGAGCGGCCACATGCACCACCGCGTCGATCCGCCCGAACCGCTCCGCCGCCAGCCCCGCCAGCGCCTGGCACCGCGCCTCGTCGGTGATGTCGACGGCCCGGTAGGCGGTGTGCGCCCCGCCGGGATCGATCTCGGCCGCCGTCTTCGCCAGGTTCGCCTCCGTCCGGGCGCCGAGCACGGCCCGCCCGCCGTCCCGTACGACGGCCGCCGCGACCTGCCGCCCCAGCCCGGCCCCGACCCCCGACACCACGACCGTCTTTCCCGCGAGCAGCGACATCGAAGACCTCCCGGAACCCTGGCGTTCTATCTGACGGAGCGTCAGAGTATGGGCCTGTCACCGACGAAGGGGAAGGGACATGAGCGACGACACCCGCAGCGAGCTGTACGCCGAACTGGCCGCCGTCGGCCCCTACGGCACCCACCCCGGCCACGCCCTGATCACCATGGTCGAACCGCACCCCGGCCACGAGTACGCCTACAACCGCTGGTACGAGGACGACCACTACTACGCCGGCGCGATGGCCATGCCCTGGATGTACGCCGGCCGCCGCTGGGTGGCCACCCGGGACCTGCAACTCCTGCGCTACCCCGAGAAGTCGGCGATCGCCCAGCCCGTCACCACGGGCTGCTACCTCTCCACGTACTGGATCACCGACGGCCGCTACGACGACCACATGCGCTGGACGGTCGCCATCAACAAGCGCCTCAACCGCGACGGCCGCGTCTACCAGGACCGCACCCACGTCCTCACCGCGTTCCAGGACCACGAGGCGACCGTGTACCGGGACGGCGCGGCGGGCCCGAGGGACCGGCACGCCCTCGACCACCCCTACGCCGGCCTGGTCCTCCAGGTCGTCGAGGCCGACACCCCCGAGCGGCGCGCGGAACTGCTGGAGTGGCTGCGCTCCCGCCACCTGCCGAAGCGCCTCGCGGGCTCCCCGGCGGCGATGGTGACGGTCTTCCGCCCGACCCCGCTCCCCGGCGACCGCATGACCTACGTCAAGCAGGTCGAGGGCGTCGACACCCGCCTGACCCTGCTGTGGTTCCTCCAGGCCGACCCCGGGGAGTGCTGGGAGGACCACTTCACGGGTCTCGACACGGCGGTGGCGGAGTCGGGGCTCGGCAGGGTGGAACTGGTGGCACCGTTCATACCGACCCTGCCGGGCACCGACACCTACGTGGACCGGCTCCGCTGAGGACTCAGGCGATCAGCGCGGCTCCTGCGATCAGCGCGGCTCCCGTGATCAGCGCAGCTCCTGCGGGCAGGGCAGCCCCCGCGGGAACTGGTACGGCGCCGCCAGCCGGTACGTCCCCGCCTTCGGGGCGAGCAGCTCCGTCCAGCGCACGCCCTGCTCGTCCTCCTCCGTGTCCATCAGGCAGCCGTTGACGTTGACGTACGTCTTCGGCTCGCCCTCGGGCCGGTTCCTGGACTCCTCCGTCTCCCGCGGCGGCTTCAGGCTCTTGCCCTCGGCGTCGACGACGCTCAGCCACGGCGTGTACGGGATACGGATCAGGATCCGGCCCGGCTTCCGCACCTTGAGCACCATCTCGCCCTGCTCGGCCCGCTCGACGACGGTGTTCGGCTCGGCCAGCGGGGCGGGGGCGGTGACCTTGAAGAGCTGCCAGTTGGCGTCGCCCCAGACCTGGGTCAGATACGGCAGCCCGCGCTGCACCAGCGCCCGCTCCCGCACCCCGCCGTCGCCGTCCGGCTCGCCCTTCGGCAGTACGACGTAGTGCACCGCCCAGCGCTGCAGCCACTCGCGGAAATTCGCCGAGTTGAGTGTGTCGTCGTAGAAGAGGGGGTTGCGCTCCATGTCGGCCTGGCGGTTCCAGCCGCGGGCCAGGTTGACGTAGGGGGCCAGGGCGGAGGCCTCGCGGTGGGAGCGGGCGGGGACGACCTCGACCCGGCCCTTCTCGGCGCCGACCTCCTGCAACTCGTTGAGCAGCGGCGCCAGCTCGCGCGACCAGGACGCCGCCGGGGCGGTGTGCACGATGTCGTCGACCGTCTTGAAGCCGATCCACCCTGCGAAGGCGACCATCGCGACCACGGCCGTGTACCACCTGCGGCCGCGCGGCACCAGGTACGGCAGCGCGGCCACCAGCGCCACCCCGGCGAACAGCATCGCGAGCCGCGTGATGTTGGACCCGATCTGGGAGCTGATCAGCCACACCAGCACCACGCCCAGCCCGTACACCGCCGCCGTCAGCCGGACCGTCTTCCAGTCCTTCGGCACCAGGAAGTAGGCACAGGCAGAGAACAGGACCGGCAGGATCACCGAGCCGAATATCATCGGCTGCGTCCCCGAGAAGGGGAACAGCAGCGCCGACACGCCCACCACCGCACTCGGCGCCAGCCCCAGCGCCCACGCGCCCGGCCGCCGCTTCTGCAGGAACAGCGCGACCGCCACCAGGCCCACGAACAGACCCGCGACCGGCGACGCCATGGTGGCCAGCGCGGCCAGCGGCGCCGCGCACAGGGCCTTCGCCCAGCGCTTGTAACGCCACCTGTACGGCCAGCAGAACACGACGGAGACCGCGCCGAGCGCGAACATCATGCCGAGGCCGAACGTCACCCGCCCGGACACCGCGTTGCAGAACAGCCCGAACACGCCCGCCAGCGACGCCCACAGGGGGTTGCGGACGGACCTGCTGCGCAGCAGGAGCAGTGTCAGCAGCCCGGCCGACACCGTCCCCGCGATCATCATCGTCGTCCGCACGCCGAGCACCGACATCAGGTACGGCGACACGACGCTGTACGACACCGGGTGCATCCCGCCGTACCAGGCGAGGTTGTACGCCGAGTCCGGGTGCCGGCCGACGAACTCCGCCCACGCGTCCTGCGCGGCGAGGTCGCCGCCACTGTTCGCGAACGTGAAGAACCAGACGACGTGGAGCACCCCGGCCAGGCCCGTGATGGACAGGACCGGGTGGCGCAGCATGCGCTCACGCAGCGTCAGTACGGCGGTCCGCAGCCGGGTGTCACGGGCAGGACGCTCACGGCCGGTCGTGCCGTCGGCGTCCCGTGCGTCGGCGCCGCGTGCGTCAGCGTCCCGCGCGTCGGCTTCCCGCGTCTCGGACATGCCTATTCGCGGGCCGGATCCCGGGCCCGGATCGGCGTTCTCGGTGCGTGTCGGCTCCGCAGTGGCCACTGAAAGGCACTCCCCGTGTCCCGTCTTCTGTTCTCAGCTTCTGCTTCCCGGCCGCGTACCGTTCACCCTCGGTTCGCGACCGCGCCGCCGCGGACGGCGACCTGCCCCGATTCGGGACGCTAGCACGCACCCCGCCGGACAGAGCCCGGACGGGCCATTAGGGGCCTTCTGATGGATCTCCGCAGCGTCGCGACGCCCGGCACGCACGCTCGCCGCACGGTCCGCAGGGCCAGGTGGCTCCGCCACATGACCCTCCGCACCGCACGCCGATCGCACGCACCGAACGCCGCTCCTTCTCCTGCGGAGATCCACCAGAAGGCCCCACCGGCGGGGTGCGGTGGTGCGGGTGGGCGTCCCGGCTCAGCCGATGCGCGTGAGCTTGTCCGCGAAGCCCGGCTCCACGAGGTCCTCCTGGAGGGCGACCGGAACCTTGACCGCGCTGCTGCTGCCGTCACCGACGGTGAGCGTGCCCACCTTCTTGCCGGCCTTGGCCGTGTGCGGCAGCTCGTCCGCGGCGAACGTCAGCTTGACGGACAGGCCCGCCCAGCCGACGGCCGTGACGTCCTCCGTGACGGCGACCGGCGTACGCCCGCCGAGACCGTCGTCGGCGTACCCGACGATGTCGCCCTTCTTCAGGATCGTCGCCGACTCCAGCGCGCCCTGCGCGGCCCGGATCAGCTTGTCGCCCTCGTGTAGCGCGGCGCCCAGGATCGTGTTGTCCGGACCGCCGGCGGGCTGGCGCACCACGGCGCCGATGACCCGGTGGGTCTCGCCGTCGACGTCCTTCTTCGCGGAGAAGACGAGGTTGCCGAGTGCCGAGGTGGTGGTGCCGGTCTTGATGCCGGTGACGTCGTTGTAGCCGACCAGGCGGTTCCAGTTGTCGTGCTTGGTGCCCTTGTAGTCGACGTACGACATCATCGCCGCGACCTCGCGGAAGGCGGGCTGCTCCATGGCGGCCCGGGCGAGCTTCACCTGGTCCACGGCCGTGGACACGGTCGTGTTGTTCAGGCCCGACGGGTCGGTGTACGTCGAGTTCTTCATGCCGAGGTCCTCGGCGGCGTCGTTCATCTTCCGCACGAACGCCTTCTCCGACCCCGCGTCCCAGCGGGCCAGCAGTCGCGCCACGTTGTTCGCGGACGCGATCAGGATGCTCTCCAGAGCCTCCCGCTGGCTGATCTTGTCGCCCTTCGTCACATCGACGGTGGACTCCTGGCCGGCGTCGGACTGGTCCTCGGCCGCCTGGTCGATCCCGATCTTCGGCCCGTCCTCGCCGCTCTTCAGCGGGTGATCGCGCAGGATCACATAGGCGGTCATGACCTTGGCGACACTCGCGATCGGCACGGGCTTCTGCTCGCCGGACGAGCCGAACGTACCGATGCCCTGCACGTCCAGCGCGGCCTGGCCGTCGGCCGGCCAGGGGATGTCGACCTTGCCGCCCTCGAAGGTGTAGGTGTCCTTCGCGGTGAGCTCCAGCGTGGGCGTCGGCAGCGGGCGCACGCTCTGCACGACCGCGAAGACGATCACCAGCAGCAGCGCCAGCGGCGTCCAGATCTTCACCCGCCGAGCGGCCGTCCGCAGCGGGGTGTCCGGGGGCGGCGGGGTGTTCGTCAGTTCGGCCAGCATGTCCAGCGGCGGCCGCGGCGGCAACGGCTGCTGCGTGGTCCGCTCGGGGCTGACGGTGGGGACGGGGGCGGTGGCTTCCGCGGGGGCGGGTGCGGGCGCGGGCGCGGCCGGCGTGGCCGGCTTCCGCGTCGCCGGGTCGTCCAGCGGCTTCAGCGCGACGAACTTGCTGGTCCGCTCGGCGTCCTTCTCGGGGGCGTCCTTGCCCTTGGCCTTGCCCTTGGCCGCGTCCCCGATCTTCAGCATGGTGGTCGGCTGGTCAACGGCCGGCC
The DNA here is from genome assembly GCF_042957035.1 of Streptomyces sp. NPDC008137. Lineage (NCBI taxonomy): Bacteria > Bacillati > Actinomycetota > Actinomycetes > Kitasatosporales > Streptomycetaceae > Streptomyces > Streptomyces sp. NPDC008137. The sequence continues at coordinate 60,111 of NZ_JBIBHN010000028.1, forward strand.
GGGGGGCCTTGAAGACGGCGGTGGGCTGATCGACGCGGGGTCCGTCGGCGCCGTCACCGTCACCCGACTTCTGGGCCTTGCCTTCGTCTTCGTCTTCGGCGTCGTCTTCGGCGTCGGACTTGGCTCCGGGGGAGCTGTCCTCGTCGGCGTCGGCGTCGGCGTCGGTGGCGTCGTCGGAGGTGCGGGGGTCCTTGGGCTTGGAGGTCTTGTCGTCGGTGTCCGCCGCGCTGTCCGTCTTCGGCTCGGCGTCGGCGGCGTCGTCGGAGGTGCGGGGGTCCTTGGGCTTGGAGGTCTTGTCGTCGGTGTCCGCCGCGCTGTCGGTCTTCGGCTCGGCGTCGGCGTCGGTGTCCGTCGTGCTGTCGGCCTTCGCGGCTCCGGCTTCGTCGCTCGCCGTGGCGTCGCCCTTGGCGGACTTCGTTCCGGCCTCGGACCCGGTGGTGCCCGGCTCGCTGCCGGCGTCGGTCTCGGAGGCGTCCGCGTCCGTGCCTTCGTCGGTGGCGGAACGGTCCGCCTCGGGCTCGTCGTCCTTGGGCTCGGCGGCCTCGGGCTCGTCGTCCTCGTCCTGGCTCGCCTCGGCGCCCTCGGACGCCTCCTCTGCGGCTTCCTGGGCCTCAGGGGCGAACGCAGGCTCGTCCTGGCTCTCGTCCGCGCTCTCGGCGGCCTCCTGGCCGTCCAGGGCCTCCGCGTCGGTCTGCTCGGCCTCCTGGCCGGTCTCCTGGTCGTCACTGGAGCCCTGCTCGGCGCGCTCGTCCCGACCTTCGGCAGCCGAGGGCTCCTTGCCCGCGTCCGCGTCGGCGTCCGTGTCCGCGTCGGCGTCCGCGTCCGCCGACGCGACCCACGCGGCCACCGCGTCCCGCAGCCGCCCGTCTCCCTCCGCGGAATCCTCCGCAGGCTCCTGGGACTCGTCAGCCGACTCACCAGCCGCCGTGTCGTCCACGCCCGCGTCGCCGCCGCCGTCGCCGTCGCCGTCGTCCTGCTCGGCGTCAGACGTCGCGTCCGTGGGCCTCTTGGAGCCGGGCACGGCATCGCGTGGTGCGTCCGTCGGCTCCTCGGGGGTGCGGACGGAGAACACGCGGGTCGCCGTATCGACGCCGCCGCGTGCGGAGGACTTCTCCGAGTCCCGGGCCACCGAGAGGCGCGGATCGCGGGGGGACTCCGCGGACGCCTCGCTCCTGGCCTCCGGAACCGGACTCGCGCTCCCCGACGTCTTCTGTTCCGACGACTCGCGCTGCTTCGACCTGTCGGGGGACTCGCCCGCCACCGATGCCTCCTCCTCGCGCCGCACTCCCCGCGTACGCGTAACGAACCGTGAACCGCCACCGTGACACCGCTCCCCCGGCGCTGTCCGAACCATGTACCAGTGTCCTGTGTGGGGACTGAACCCATCCGGTAGACGAGAACGACATACCTACTGGTTCCACTACGAACCGGTCACGCACCCTCGACAGACCAATGTGAGAGGGGTCACCCTGTCTTTCATCCACGCGGGGAGGCATGGATGGGCAGGAGCCGCAGAACAATTCCGGAAGAGCTTCTTCTGCTGGCATTGGACCCGACCACGGGTACCACTGCACAGCCGCAGTCGCTCGACCTCGGTCTGGCCGGAGCACAGCTAGTAGAGCTGGCGCTGGCCGGACGGATAGCCCCGGACGGGGATCGTATCGCCGTGGTGGCACCACGGCCGACTGGAGATCCAACACTGGACTGCGCATTGGAGTTGCTGCGAAGGCGTGGCGCTCCCGTGCGGGCCGTCCACTGGATCGGCGGGCCGCGACTGGGGCTCCGCCAGACCTACCTCTCGCATCTGGAGAGGTGCGGCATGGTGCATGCCGTGGCCGGCCAGATGTGCGGAGTGCTTCCGACGACTCGCTACCAGGCGACGGACACGGAGATCAGCCGGGAGATCAGGGCCAGGCTGGATTCCGCGATCCGCACCGGCGTACCGCCGGACCCGCGGACCGCCGCGCTCGCCGCACTGGCACACGCGGTGGGCCTCGGCAAGCACCTGTATCCGGGGAACGAGGGACGTTCGTCCCGGTCCCGGCTGCGGGACCTGATCAGGCACGACCCCATGGGCGGTCTCGTCGCGCACGCCGTGATGGACGTCCAGAACGGCGTGGCCGCGCAGCCGCGCCGCAACCCGGCACCGCCCGGCCGCCAGGCCGCCGGCGGAGCCAGGTCCGCACCGGAACCCGCCCGCGGTGTGCCGATGCAGCCGCACCGCGCGAGCATGGCCCGCGTCCCGGCCCACTGAGCCGCGCCGCACCACGAGCACCACGCCGCACCCACGACCCGGTCACGGGAGCCGCTGTCCGAGCGGGGCGGGGAGAGCACACACTCTCCCCGCCCCGCTCGGCGTGCCTGTCCGAACTGGCGTGTACCCGTCGCATATCCACCGTTTCCCAGCGGTAGGAAGCACCTTGGTGGCAGTCTGCTCAACAGCAGATACGCAAAGTAGAGGCACGCAGCCGGAGGTGCACGTCCCGTGGCGTCCAATACCAATCCCACCGTCCGGCGGCGCCGGCTGGGCATGGAGCTGCGCAGGCTCCGCGAAGCCAAGAACATGACCGCCGAACAGGTGGCGGCACGGTTGCTCGTGTCGCAATCGAAGATCAGCCGACTCGAGAACGGCCGCCGCAGTATCAGCCAGCGCGATGTCCGGGACCTGTGCGAGGTCTACGAGGTCGAGGACCACAAGATGGTCGACTCGCTGATGCAGATGGCGAAGGACTCCCGTCAGCAGGGCTGGTGGCATGCCTTCGGGGACATCCCGTACAGCGTCTACATCGGTCTGGAGACGGACGCGGAGTCGCTTCGCGTGTACGAGCCGCAGATCATCACGGGGCTGTTGCAGACCCGCGACTACGCCGAGGCGATCATTCGGGGCGCATCGCCCGAGACCTCCGAGGACGACATCCGGAACCGTATCGAGGTGCGCATGCGCCGTCAGGGCCGCATCACCGCCGAGAAGGATCCGCTGCGCCTCTGGGTCGTGCTCGACGAGGCGGCCCTGCGTCGGGGCGTGGGGAACCGTCAGGTGATGCGCGAACAGCTGGAGTACCTCGCCGACGCGTCCCAGCTTCCGCACATCACGGTGCAGGTGCTGCCGTTCGACGTAGGCGCCCACGCGGGGCTCAACGGGCAGTACTCGATCCTGGAGTTCGCCGACGCGACCGATTCGAACGTCGTGTACATCGAGGGCGTGACCAGCGACCTGTATCTGGAGAAGGCCCAGGACGTGCAGAAGTACACCGTGATGTACGAGCACCTGCGCGCACAGTCCCTGAACGTCGACCAGTCGCTGCGTCTCATCCAGGACACCGCGAAGGAGTACGCACGCTGAGCCTTCGGGAAGAGGCGGACCTTATACCCATGGCACGCCCGCACGGAAGGAACTTCTGGAATATGCCACCCGGTCGGGTGAATGACTGATCCGGATGGCGGGAGCGGCAGGTAGCGTCGATCAGGCCAACGATCACCGTGCGTTGGCGGAAACCGTGCTGAGTCTCCTAGCCAGAACTGCCAGCACGGAGACAGTGATTCGACAACTGGCTACCGGAGTGGTCATGGCAATTCTTCTGGGTGCCACGGAAAAGTGGACGACGTCCTCCTACACCAATGGCAGCGGCGCCTGTGTGCAGGTCAGGTCAACCGCCGTGGAAGCGCTGGACGTCGGGGACACCAAGGTCCCCGACGGCCCGACGCTGACGTTCCCCGCCGACGCATGGAGCGCCTTCGTGGCCCTGGTCAGGTAGTACCGATCAGGCAGGTTCACAGCACGACCGAAAGCCCTCTCGACAGGCCCGCCGTCCTTGCCGAGGGGGCTCCGCTCGTGCCCGGGGTATCCGAGAGGGATCAGCTCACGGGGAACGCCACGTCACACACGGGATCCTCGGCCCCCGCCGCCGCCCAGTCGGCGAAGTACACCTCCCGACAGGGGCCCGCCTGCTCCAGCCCCTCCCGGGCGATCCACTCCTCCACCGCCTCGAAGGCCGCCATGATCTGCGGATGCGCCACCTGCGCCTTGGTGATCCGGGTGTAGGCCAGCCGCTGGGCCGGGTGGACCCGCACCTTCGCCCCGTGGGCCCGGCCGTGCTCCTCGACCCACGCCCGGGCAGCCGCCTCGTCGGCCACGGGTACGCACGACTCGGCGGGGCCGTCGCTCTCCATCGACACCTCGGAGTGGTAGACGACGAACGGCGGTGCCGTGACGCCGCCGCACTCCCGGGCCGCCGACTCCAGCCGGCCCAGCGACGCCCCGATCCACGCGGGCAGCTCGCCCGCCAGCACATGCCGCGTCTCGGTGATCACCACCTGCCCGGGCACGTCCACCGTCTCGACCGCGAACTTCTCGTACATCTCGGAGCTCCTCCCCGACAGTCGTCCACGGAGGTACTCGGCGAGCGTCCGCTGCCCGGCGACCCGTGCCTCGACGTCCGCCCAGTACGTGCCGAGCAGAGCGGCCGCCGTGGGCCCGTCGTCCGCCGCGACCACCTCGGCGATCCGGGCGAGCGGCATGTCCAGCTGCCGCAGCATGGCCACGAGCCGGGCCCGTTCGACCTGGCCGGCACGGTAGTAGCGGTAGCCGGTGGCCTCGTCGACATGCGCCGGGGCGAGCAGCCCCAGCCGGTCGTACAGCCGCAGGGCCTTGGCCGACAGCCGGGCGCGCGCGGCGAACGACCCGATGGTGAGCAGTTCCCGGTCCGGTACGTCCACCACGGCATCCTCCGTCACCGGGCGGCTCTTCCGCCCGGTGACGAGGACACTCGGGCCTGCCCCACGGGCAAGGTCAACCGGATCGGGGCCGAGGGGCCTCAGCCCAGCTGGGCCTCCACCGCCCGCACGACCTCGTCCGACTCCGGCTCGGTCTGCGGGGAGAAGCGGGCGACGACCTGGCCGTCCCGGCCGATGAGGAACTTCTCGAAGTTCCAGCGGATGTCGCCGCTGTGCCCCTCGGCGTCGGCGAAGCCGGTCAGACGGTCGTACAGCGGGTGCCGGTCGTCGCCGTTGACGTCGACCTTCTCGGTCAGCGGGAAGGTCACGCCGTACGTCGCCGAGCAGAACTCGGCGATCTCCTCGGCGCTGCCGGGCTCCTGCCCGAGGAACTGGTTGCAGGGCACGCCGAGGACGGTGAAGCCGCGCTCCGCGTACTGCTCCTGGAGCTTCTCGAGCCCCGTGTACTGCGGGGTCAGACCGCACTTGGAGGCGACGTTCACCACGAGCACGGCCTTGCCCGCGTACTGGGACAGGTCGGCGGAACCGCCCTGCAGTGCACCGATCTCGACGTCGAGGGGAGAGGAGCCGTTGGAGCCGCTGGAGCCGTTGGTAGTCGTCATGAGCGCGATGCTAGCTCCGGCGGCTGCCGCCCCGGTGCCCGGCCTCCGCCGCGTCGACCAGGACCTGCCCCGCCGCCGTCCGCGAATACAACACCGATCTGCCCGCCCGCCGCCGTTCCACCAGGCCGACGTCCAGCAGCACCCGCAGATGCCGCCCCACCGAGCCGAGCCCCTGTCCGGTCACGGCGACCAGCTGGCTGGTGCTCAAGGGCGAGCCGAGCCGGACCAGCACACCGGCGCGGGCCGTGCCGAGCAGCGCGCCGAGGCTCGCGGGCACCGGCCTGCCGCCGGGGTCGGCGAGGGCGCCCGCGCACGCGTAGACCACCGCGTACCGGTCGGGCTCCTCCCAGGACACCCAGCCGGTCCTCGGGGTGACCGGCACGAACAGCAGCTCGGCGCCCGAGATCTCACGCGGCGGGTACTCGTGCAGGTTGACCTGGAGCCGGTTGTCGCCCAGCCACCGGGTCCGGCCCGGCCGCAGTGTGTCCAGCGCCGCCGCCCAGCCGCCCCGGCTCACCTGCGCGGTCCGGGCGGCCACGTCCGCCTCCAGCACCCGCCGACGCCGGTCCCAGTCCGGTCGTACGGTCTCGGTCCAGACGTAGGACAGCAGGTCGGCCGCCCGCTCGGGCAGGTCGTCCCGGTCCAGGGCCGCGGGGAGCGGGCCGGCGAGGGAGATCCGCAGGTTGGCCCGGCACTCGCCGGGACGGGCCGCCCGCACCCGTGCCACCCCTTCCTCGAAGGTCTCCTTGCTCCTCGGGGTGGGCGTGAGGAAGTCGGCGATCCAGGACCGGCCCAGTCCGGCGCGGACGAGCAGCGCGGTCACGGGGTCGGCGGCCAACCGGGCCCGGTAGCGGGGCAGATGGTCGCGCAGCCAGGCCTGCTCGCCGGGGTGCGCGGGGGTGCCCCGGTGCAGCAACTGGAGGCAGGCGAAGGTCTCGGCGAGCGGGGAGAGCACGAACCGGCTCCCGGCCAGGGTGTCGGCGTTGACCTGCCACCAGCCCACGCACACCCCCGACGAGCCCCGTCGTTTCGCACTCGCGCGAAACAATAACCACCCCGTACGGGCCGCCACAGACTCCCCACATGCGCAGCTACCGAGAACTGTTCCGCACCCCCGAGTTCACCCCGTTCTTCCTCGCCGCGTCGGCCCAGACGGTCGCCCAGACCATGGGCGGCCTGGCCCTGGGCACCCTCGTGTACCGGGCGACCGAGTCGCCGCTGCTGTCCGCGGTGAGCATGTTCGGCTCGTCGCTGGCGCAGGTGCTGGGCGCGACGTTCCTGCTCTCGGCGGCCGACCGCCTGCCCCCGCGCGCGGCCCTGACGACCCTGCCTCTGCTCTTCGCGACGGCCACGGCCGCCCTGGCCCTGCCCGGCCTGCCGGTCTGGGCGCTCTTCGTGATCGTCCTGGCCAAGGGGCTGGTGGAGTCGGTGGGCGGGGGAGTGCGCTGGGGCCTGCTGAACGAGATCCTCTTCAAGGACGGCTATCTGCTCGGCCGCTCGGTCTTCAACATGATGAGCGGCCTGATGCAGATCGCCGGCTACGCGACCGGCGGCGCCCTGGTCGCGCTGCTGTCCCCACGGGTGTCCCTGCTGATGGCCGCCGCGCTGTACGCCGTGACGGCCGCGGTCGTCCGCCTGGGCCTGACCCGCCGCCCGCCCCGTGCGACGGGCCGCCCCTCGGTGGCGGCGACCTGGCGCGCCAACGCGCTGCTGTGGTCGTCCGCGCCCCGCCGCCAGGTCTATCTGGCCCTCTGGATCCCCAACGGACTGATCGTCGGCTGCGAATCCCTGTTCGTCTCCTACGCCCCGGCCTCTGCGGGCACCCTGTTCGCCTGTGCCGCGCTGGGCATGCTGGCCGGGGACATCCTGGTGGGCCGCCTGGTCCCCCCGCGCCTGCGCCCCCGCCTCGGCTTTCCGCTCCTCCTTCTCCTGGCCGTCCCGTACGTGCCCTTCCTCCTGCACCCTCGGCTCCCGCTCGCGGCCGCCGCGGTCACACTGGCCTCCGTCGGCTTCGGCGCGAGCCTCGTGCAGCAGGAGCGTCTGGTGGCCCTGACCCCCGACGCCCTGACGGGCCATGCCCTGGGCCTGCACTCGGCGGGCATGCTCACGATGCAGGGTGTGGCCGCGGCGCTCGCGGGCTCCGTGGCCCAACTGACCTCTCCGGCGGTGGCGATGACGGTGCTGGCGGCGGTGTCGACGGCGGTGACGCTGGCCCTGATGGCGGCGGGCAGGCGCGCGGAGCGGGTGACGGTCGCTGTGCCGGAACGGCGGTCGTAGCCCTACGACCGCCGTTCGGAGCCGAGAGATCTCTCCACGAACACCTCGGGAACCTCGTTGTCGACCACGACCCGCGACAGCAGCACGGCCAGTCGTTCCCGCTCGACGCCGTTGAGCCCGGACGGCAGGGCCTCCAGCCGGCGTACGGTCTCGGCGTAGAACCGTCCGGCGAGCGAGGCGCCCTCCTCCGTCAGCCCCACCCGCACGGCCCGGCCGTCCCGAGGATCGGCCTCCCGCCGTACCAGCCCCCGGCGCACCGTCCGGTCCACCAGCCCGGTCAGGCTCGACTTCGCCAGCCCGAGCGTCTCCCCGAGTTCCCCCATCCCGTACGGCTGCGGCATCAGCACGCACAGCAGCTGCCCCTGCTGGGGCGTCAGTCCGTACGTCCGGCTGGCCTCCGCGTAGACACCGTCCACCAGGAACGCCGCCCGCACCAGCGCGGCGACGACACCCACCTGCCCGCCTGCCCCGTTGCCCATCGGGTCAGGGTACCGACCGGGTCACTCCTCCTCCGGGGCCTCTCCCTCGATGAGCCGTTCCGCGATGTCGTCGGCCCACTCCTGCGCCCAGCGGCGCAGTCCGGCGACGGCGGAGACCTCGAGACCATGGACGGTGAACGCCCGGTCGTCGATCCAGTCCGTGCCGGTCAGCCGGGCCTGGAGGTCGGTGAGGTCGAAGGTGTCGGGGGCGTGGCGGCGGCCGAGCTCCTCGAGTTCCGGGTGGCTCCAGCGGGCCGCGGCGGCGTGCACGTCGACCAGGTCGCGGGCGAGTCCGCGGTCGGCCAGGTCCCGTACCCGGGTGCCGACGAGGTCGTCGAGGGAGAGCGCGGGCCCGAGCTCCGTCAGCACGGGCGGACGCCACAGCACCTCTTTGTGGACACCGACGTCGTACTCCTGCCCGGTCGCCGCGTCCGTGACGAGGAACTGGGCGGACAGCGGCTCGGTCTCCCGCGTCTGCACGAGCCAGCCCCGCGTCACCAGCCCGGCCCGGACGGCATCGGCGATGGCCTCCATCCCGGCGGGGTCCTCGGTGGCCACGTCCACATCGGGCCCGGCCCGCTCCACCAGCCCGTGCGCCAGCACCGCGTATCCGCCCGCGAGGACGAGCGAGTACTCCTCACCGACCGTCAGAAGATCCCCGACGAGACGACTGCGCGGCTCGGCGACGGGGGGTGGGGTGATCATTCCCTGATTATCGTCCGGGGGCGGTGGGTGGCTGAGGGGATGGGCCCCGTACGGCGGAACGCCCTTTTGCCCTTAGGGGCGCGGGGAACTGCGCGACCAGCAACAACGGTGCGTCACTGGACCACGAACCCGCTACTGCTTGCGCCCGACGCCGCAGTACGCGTCCACGGCCACACCGAGGTCGGACGACGGCTCAGGCCGCCACTCCGTAACCCGCACCACCCCCGGCCTCACCAACTCCAGCCCGTCGAAGAACCCGGCGATCTCACCTACGGTCCGCACGTAATACGGCACAGCGCCACTCGCGTTGTACGCCTCCGACGCCGCGATCATGCCCTCGCTCGTGGCCGTACTGTCACTGATCACCAGGTGGCTGCCGGCAGGCAACCCCGCCATCAGCCGCCGCACCAGCTCCCGCGCCCGCTCGTACTCGGCGACATGCCCCAGCGTGTTGAGGATCATCAGCCCGACCGGCCGCGACAGATCGAGCGTGCCCGCCGCGGCCTCCAGGACGGCCTCGGGGTCGTACAGGTCGGCGTCCAGATACGCGGTCGCGCCCTCGGGCGTGCTGGTGAGCAGCGCGTTGGCGTGGGCCAGCACGATGGGGTCGTTGTCGACGTACACGATCCGGGCGTCCGGTGCGACGCGCTGGGCGACCTCGTGCGTGTTGTCGGCGGTCGGCAACCCGGTCCCTATGTCCAGGAACTGCCGGACGCCCTGCTCCTCGGCCAGGTGCCGGACGGCCCGCCCCAGGAAGCGGCGGCTCGTGACCGCCACGTCGACCAGGCCCGGGAAGATCGACTTGATCTGGTCGCCGATCTCGCGGTCGACCTCGTAGTTGTCCTTGCCGCCGACGAAGTAGTTCCAGAAGCGGGCCGAGTGCGGCTTGGAGGTGTCGATACGGGCACGCAGGCTGTCGTCGAGCACGGCAGGGCCTCCTGGGGGGTGGGGAAGGGGACCGGTTCACCAACCTAGGCGAACCTCCGGGCCGGACAGTGAAGTTGTCCGCTCCCCGCCTCTCACCACGATGGCGTTTCGGCCACCCGGCCTGGCCGGGTCACACGCCGCGCGGCGAGACCCCGCCCAGACGCCCGGCCCCGCCGTCGCCGCCCCCGTGCCCCCGCGTCGCGAGCCACACGCCCCGCCCCACGGCCCACAGCAGCAGCCCGGCGGCGACCGGCGTACCGAAGATGACCAGCATCCCGGCCCCGATGTTGGCCCCGACCACTCCCGCGGTCAGAATCCTCCACCCCACACCGGCCATGAGCCCCACGACCACGAGCGGCCCGAGCACCCCCCACCACCGCCGGTCCAGCGCCCCACTCCGCGCCGCCCGCACGAGCACCGCGGCACCGGCCCCCGCCAGCACGAGCGCGAGTCCGCCGACGACCGCCGCGACACCGTCCCCGATGCCCCACGGCTGGTAGGCGTAGTCGAGCTCGCTCCCCGGCAGCCCGTCGTAGTTCTGCTGCCCCATCAGCCCCCAGGCGGCGACAGGCACACCGAGAACGAGCGCGGCCCCTGCGGAAAGCATTCCCCGATTCTTCATACGTCCATGGTCACGGGGGCGGCGCGGGGCCGTCATGAGCCCGCGTACTCAGGTACACGGGCCTGAGTACGCGGGCCTGCCGCCGGGGTTGGCGCGATGGCGTGGGCCGCCATCGCGCCGCTTTCCGAGTGCCTCTCAGCCGGGCGCCACCGCGCGCCCCGTCTGTGGGGAGATCATCCCCGCGCACAGGCCCCGGGCGGCCAGGCCTTGGGCGATGCGGGGGACGGCCGCGAGGGTGTTGGCGGACCAGTCGTGCATGAGGATGACCTGGCCGTTGGTGAGGCGGCCCGCGGCCTGGACGATCGCGTCGGTGCTCGCGCCGTTCCAGTCCTGGGAGTCGACGTGCCAGACGATCTCGGTCAGGCCGTGCCGGGCCGCGATCGACTTCACCGTCGCGTTGGTCTCGCCGTAGGGCGGGCGGAACAGTTTCGGGGTGCCGCCTCCCGCGGCCGCGACCGCCTGCTGGGTGCGGGAGATCTCCGAGTCGATCTGCGCCTGGCTGAGCCGGGTCAGATGCGGGTGGGTGTAGCTGTGGTTGCCGACCCACATGCCGGCGGACACCTGGGCCCGGACCAGGGACGGGTTGGCGGCCGCGTACTGGCCCTGATTGAACATGGTGGCCCGCAGCCCGTTTTGCCGGAGTGCGTCGAGCAGTCTTGTCGTGTTGCCGGAGGGGCCGTCGTCGAAGGTGAGTCCGACGTAGCCGTTGCAGGCGGCGGCCCGCGCCGGGGCGGTGGTGGCGGTGAACGTGGCTGCCGCCGTCAGGAGGGCGGTGAGCAGCGCGACGCGCGCTGTGGCTGCCATCGTCAGCGCACCGTGATGCTGGAGCTGCCGCTGCTCTGGTAACCCTCGGTCGCCATGATCATGTAGTACTTGAAGTTGCCCAGGGGCATCCCGGCCCGGGCCCAGGCGTCGAAGTGGTTGCCCGCGGTGATCGTGCCGCCCGTGCGCTTCGACTGGCGCACGCTCCAGTACTGGTCGAAGGTCTTGGTGCCCTCGACGGAGGGGGCGTTGTAGCGCGTCGTCTTGTAGATGTCGTACGTGCCGCCGTCGCTGGTGACGGTGCCCTTGTACGTTCCGGTGGGCCGGTACGTGCCCCAGTTGTCGACGATGTAGTACTCGATGAGCGGGTTCGCCGTCCAGCCGTAGAGGGTCAGGTACGAGTTGCCGGACGGGTTGAACGTGCCGGAGTAGGTCACGCTGCGGCGGGCGCCGGTGGCCCAGCCCTTGCCGGCGACGAAGTTGCCGGTGTTCCGCCATGACGTGCTGTAACTGCCCCCGGCGGACAGGTTCATGGAGACCGTGCCCTGGCTGTCGGTCCAGAACGAGTAGTAGTAGCCGTCGTGCGTGCCGGTCTGGTTCCTGGTGACGACCGTGTCGGCGTGGGCGGTGCCCGGCAGGGCCAGGACGGCCAGCGCGACCAGCAGCATCGTGCAGGCGCTGCTGATGAGCAGCCGTAAGCGGCTGAGTGCGTTGCTCATGGGCGTGCTTCCTCCATCGTCCTCGTGGGGTGGACGGGGGTGCTCCGTCATCGGGGAGTGTTGGCCGGGCCCTGTCAACTGTCAATGGTTTCGGTGGTTGTTGCGAAAGATTCGTTCGGGGGTGGGGGAGGGGTGTGGTGTGTATTCGCTGTTCCAGGCCGGGTTGGGGCCGGGGCGGGCATCGGGCGGCGGAGGGTGGGGTGGCGTCCCGGCCGGAGTGCGGAATTCCGATACTCGAATCTTTCGAACAGTTTCCGGATCACAGGGCATCGACGGGGGGTGTTCCCCACCCGCATGCGGTGGCTCGCCGGATGGGCGACCGTATGCCCCCGCGGTGATCGTGTACGGACGGGTCTCCCGCTCGCCGGGCGGCCACTCGACGATCACGCAGGGGGAACGGGAACAGTGAAGCGTCCGACGGAGAACGCGCTCAAGAGACGTACGCTGCTGGCCGGAATGGCTGGAATAGCCGGAACAGCTGGAATGGCAGGAATGGCCACGGCGGCCGGCGCGGGAACGGCGTGGGGTGCCGCGGGGACGGCCGCCGCCGGTGGGCGCGGCGGACCGTTGGGGCAAGCTCGGGTGGACGCCGAGGTGGCGCGCCTGGAGGACGGGCTGATCCGGCTCCGGCGGGACATCCACCGGCATCCCGAGCCGCCGGGGGAGGAGCGTCGTACCGCCGGCGTGGTCGCCCGGGAGCTGCGAGCGGCCGGGCTGGCCGTCACGACCGGTGTGGGCGGGCACGGCGTGGTCGGCGTTCTGCGCGGCGCGCGTCCCGGCCGGACGGTCGCGTACCGGGCGGACATGGACGCGGTACCGCCCAAGGACATCGTCGGAGGCGGCCCGGCCGCGGCCCACCTCTGCGGGCACGACATCCACACGACCGTGGCCCTCGGCGTCGCGAAGGTCCTGGCGCGACTGCGGCGGCAGTTGAGCGGCACGGTGGTGTTCCTCTTCCAGCCCGCGGAGGAGAGCCTCTCCGGAGCCCGCGCCATGATCGAGGCGGGCGTGCTGGAGCGCACCCGCGTCGAGGAGATCCACGCGCTGCACTGCGGGCCCTTCCCCGTAGGCCGGTTCGCGGTGACCCCGGGCTACGGGATGCCGGGCCAGGACAAGGCGGAGGTGACCCTCCAAGGCCCGGACGCGCCGGACGCCGCGCGGCGACTGGCCGCCGGGATCGGCGCGCTCGCCACCGTGACGACTCCGCAGGCACCCGCGGACATCGAGCGGATGGTCATCGACGCCCAGACCCCGGACGGCCCGCTGGCGCGCTTCGTGGCTCTCCGGGCCTCGGCGCAGGAGGCCAAGGTGAGCGTGTCCTACCGCTGTTGGCCGCAGGAGCGGTACACGGAGGTACGCGAGAACATCAGCCGGCTGGCCGAGTCATACCCGGGAACCGAGGTCCGCTTCCCCACCGAGCCGTTCCCCGCCATGGTCTGCCCGGCACCGGACGCCCAGGCACTCGCCCGCCATCTGCGCCGCGGACTGGGCACCGACGCGGTCACCACACTCCATTCCGCGTTCCCGCCCTTCAGCGGCGAGGACTACGCCCTCTACCTGGGCCGCGTCCCCGGCACCTACACCTTCCTCGGTGTCCGCGCCCCCAACGCCCCCATCACCACCGGCTATCCCCACTTCACGGAGTTCGCCCCCGACGAGCGGGCCATCGGCATCGGGGTACGGGCGATGGCGGGGTGGATCGCGGAGCGGGCCGGTGAGCCGGCCGTCAGGGCCGCGTCACCGCGACCTTGACGCCGAAGCCGATGAGGACGACTCCGGTCACCCGGTCCATGGCCCGGCGCACGGCGGGCCGTTCGAAGAAGGCGCGGGCCCTGGACAGCAGCGCCACATAGCCGCTGAGCCAGAGGACGGTGAGCCCGGCGTGCAGCAGCACCAGAAGGGCCATACCGATGTGGGGGGACAGACCGGCGGGTGCGAGCGTCGGCAGCAGGCCGGTGTAGAACACGGCGATCTTGGGGTTGAAGACGTTGCTGACCAGCCCCGTCCGCCAAGGATTCCCAGCCGGCGCCGCTCCCCCTCCTTCACCCGCCCGCTTCTTCCGGCTGCCGAGCAGCGACTGCGCCCCGAGGACGACGAGGTACGCGGCTCCGGCCAGCTTGACGACGGTGTAGGCCGTGGCGGACGCCGCCAGGACGGCCGCCAGTCCGACCACCGTGAGGACGCCCCACACCAGCAGTCCGGCCGTGATACCGCCGACCGTCCGCAGCCCGTCCCGCCAGCCGCAGGCCACCGCCCGCTTCGTCACGACCGCCATGTCCGGCCCGGGAACCATCGTCAGGACGGCGAGCACACCGACCGCCGCGAGCAGCTGTACGAACATGCCCCCCATCCTCGCAATCACATACGGGCGTCCGATCCTCGCAGTCACATACGGGCGTCCGATCCGGGGCTGCCCCGCCGTTCACACGGCCCCGGACCCGTCGGGAAGCACCAGCGCGGAGCCGTCGTGCAGCGCGATGCGTATCGCCGTGAAGTCGACGGCGTCCACCCCCGACTTGCCGGTCCCCGGATTGCGGGCGTACCGCGGATGCGCGCCCCCGCTGATCTGCCAGCGGATCCGGTGCCCGGCCGGGAATCGGTAGGCGGTGGAGCTCATCGGAACGGTGACCTCCGAGGGCTCTTCCCCGGCCGTCTCCACCTGGGCCAGCCCGTCACAGACGTTGGTGGAGCGGCCCCGCGCGTCCACGTCGCACAGGCGGCTGAAGACATCGGCGTACCCGGTGTCCGTGGAGACACTGAGCCGGGCGGAGACCGGACCGAGGACGTCCAACGCCTCGGCCAGGGGCGGACTGGTGAACGTCAGCACGTCCTCCCGGCCCTCCAGGGCGCCGTTGTCGCGAGCACCGGCGGTCCGGGACAGCAGCTGACCGCCGATGGACGGCGTCGGATCGGCCGGGTCGTAGCGAAGGGACGCGAGGGGCGCGGACCCCGCGCCGCCGGTGGGAGCCGCAGGCGCTCGCCGGTCGAGACGCCCGTCGGCCGCGGGAACCCATGAGGTGGTGACGGGGGAGGGGAGGGCAGGTGCGACGGGTGAGGAGGGCGACGGCCAGTCGTCGAGGTCCCGCCATACGTCCTCGCCGCCGACGTGCACGCGTACCCGCGTGGGACGGAGCCCGGAGGGATCACCGCACAGGTGCGCACGCAGCCATGCGAGGCTCTCGGCGAAGACCTCTGGCCAGCCCTGCTGCATGGCCGAGGTGTGCGTCCAGGGCCCGACCAGCAGGGCGGTGTCGCATCCGGCCGCGCGCAGCCGGGCGTACTGCTCGAAGGTCTGGTCGGCCAGGGCGTCGTGCCATCCGGTGACCAGACTCGTGGGGACGCTCAGCCCCTCGGCCGCCCGCGCCAGGGAAGCGCCGTCCCAGTACGGGGCGTCGGCGTCCGGGTGCGTCATCACGTCGTCGAGCCACGGCACCTCCCCGAGGGCCGGGGCGTGCGCCCCGCGCAGCGGCCGTGCCGTGACGATGTCGCGCAGTCGGCGCCGCAGCCGCAGCGTCGCCTTGGCGACGGGCATGATCCCCTGGTGCTGGTACGTCATGCCGAGCCCGACGAGCAGGGCGTTCTCCAGCCGCAGGGCACCGTCCGCGTAGAACAGGGCGTACGGGTCGTGCAGCCCGACCTGCACCACCATCGCCTTCAGCTCCGGCGGCGGGTCCAGGGCGAGGGCCCACTGCACATACCCCAGGTAGCTGGGGCCGATGGTCCCCAGCGTCCCGTCGAACCAGGGCTGTTCGCGCAGCCACTCCACGGTCGCCCGGCCGTCGGCGGCCTCGTTGCGCCACAGATCGAACACCCCGCCCGAGCCGCCGGTGCCGCGGCAGCTCTGCAGGACCACATGGAAGCCCTGCTCGGCGAAGAGCATGCCGTACTGCGGCGACCAGGGCACGCCCCTGCCGTACGGCGAGCGCACCAGGAGGGTGGGGAAACCGCCGTCCGTGTCCGTGTCCGTACGGGGGAAGTAGTGGTCCGTGACCAGCGGACTCCCGTCGGCGGCCGGCACCTCCAGCCCCGGCTCCCACCCGACGTCGTACCGCTTCTCCGGGAGCCCGCGCCAGATCGCCCTCATCATCCGCGAGGACAGCGGCGGCTTCCGGGCGGACGGCGTCCGGGCCGGCCTTGGGGCGGAGTCGTGGGTGCGTGCGGCCATGGGCGGTTCCCCTCCTCAATTTTCCGTACGTTGTACGAGAATAGAGGATGCTTGGATACGACGACAGCGGCCCTCGGTGAACAGGAGTACGCGACCGTGACGCGTGAGGACGATTCCGGCACCCCGGGCCATGACCCGCAACAGCTGTGGCTGAGCCCCGGTCAGCCCCGCAGGGGCCGCAAGCCCGCCTTCAGCCGGGAGGCGATCACGACGGCCGCGGTGGCCCTGGCGGACGCGGAAGGCCTCGACTCGGTCACCATGCGGCGCGTGGCCGCCCAGGTCGGCGCCGGAGTCATGTCGCTCTACAGCTACGCCCCCGACAAGGACACGCTGCTGGAGCTGATGATCGACCACGTCAGCGGCGAACTGCCCGCCTCGGCCGCCCTCACCGGCGACTGGCGCACCGACCTGAAGACCATCGCCCACCTCCAGCGGTCCAACATGCTGCGCCACCCCTGGCTGCCCGCCGCCCTCTCCACCCGCCGCAGCCTCGGCCCCAACACCCTGGCCTTCCTGGAACACGCCCTCGCCGCCCTGCGCCCCACGGGCCTGGACGGCGCGGCCAAGCTGGAGATCTTCGCCCAGCTCACGGCCTTCGTCGCCGGACACGTCAGCCACGAACTCACCCAGGCGGCAGCCGCCGGCTCTCCCGACCGTGCCGCGGCCGAGGCCCGCTACCTCGCGACCGTCGCCGCGGACGGCCACCACCCGGAACTCGCCGAAGCCCTCTCGGCCCCCGCCCGCCCCCTGACCCCCGAAGCCACGTTCACCCGCTTCCTCAACCGCCTGATCGACGGCCTCGGCACCGACGACTGAACCCTCACCCGCCCGACGCGCGGCGCACGGCGCTCATGCCGCCGAGTGGGCGCCGTCGATCAGCGGGCGCATGATGAAGACATGGCCGACCGCGACGACTTCCTTGCGTGGGTCAGGACCGCCCTGTACGAGGCGGAGCGCGCGATGCACAACGGCGATGTGGCCCCCCGCCGCGCACTCTGGTCACGCGACGAGCCCGTGAGCGTCATGGGCGCGTGGCGCGACGCCCACGGCCGGCGGGAACTCGACGAGCTGTTCACCACCCTCGGGGAGCGCTTCTCCGACTGCACGTCGTACGTGTTCGAACTGCGGGCGTACGACGTCTCCGGGGACATGGCCTACACGACCGGCCTCGAACACACCTCCGCCTCCGTCGACGGAGAGCCGCGCACTTACACGCTGCGAGCGACCCAGGTGTACCGCCGTGAGGGCGGCGAGTGGCGGGTGGCGCATCGTCACGCCGACCGAGTCACCGAGTGACTGTCCAGGATGTCCGATCCCGCGCGTGGCACCAGAATGGGCGTTGTCGAGCCATGCATGCCGGATCGGAGACGCGCATGACGGATCTCAAGTTTGAGCAGAAGCGCTCGCTGACACGCCTGGAGGCGGCCGACCAGCTCACGGCACTCGCGGCCGCCCTGAGAGAGGGCGGCGACGCCGAACTGGAACTCGGCTCCGGAACGCTGAGCCTGCGCATCCCCGACGACCTCCGCAGCGAGATGGAGTTCGAGATCGACAACGGGGAGATCGAGCTGGAAATCGAGTTCACCTGGCCGACCACCGCCCCGAAGCCGGAGAAGCCACCCACCAAGGCCGCTCGGACCACCACGAGCACGAGCAGGACCAGGACCAGGAACACGAAGCGGTCGGCTACGAAGAAGTCCTGAGCCGCACGGGAGACGAGGCCGACGCCGAGTCTCCGTAACGGGTGGCCATCGCGGCGGCGCGACCGACGTCCCCGGCCGGCTGGTCGAGCTCGAGGCAACCGCCGTCGCGTGACGCGACCTCGCCACCCCGGTTCGCTGGAACCGTGTAGCCCACACGAGGGAACCGGTGCTCGTGCCGCTCGGGCGCTGGGAATGATGGACACGCTGATCGTCCATGGCTTCAGGTGGCTTCTGGGGAGCGAGTATGTCGAACATTCCGGCTGAGCTGCGTTACGCCGAGTCGCACGAGTGGGCACGACGGGAATCGGACGGCGCGGTCACGGTCGGCATCAGCGATCACGCTCAGAAGGCGCTCGGCGATGTCGTGTTCGTGGAGCTGACGCAGATCGGCAAGGTCTTCGAGGCCGGCGACCCTGTCGGTGTCGTGGAGTCCGTGAAGGCGGCGACGGACATCTACGCGCCGCTCGGCGGTGAAGTGATCGCCGTCAACGAGGAGCTGTCGGACAGTCCGGAGCTGCTCAACGATGAGCCCTACGATGCGTGGATCTTCAGGCTCAAGCCGTCGAACGCGCGCGAGTTCGAAGGCCTGCTGGACGCCTCCGGCTACAAGGCCGCGATCGGCGAGTGACCGGCACGGTGTGGGCGCCGGGCGGATCTCGCCGCACTCGGCACGACGCATCACCTCGACCGAGCCGGTCCCGGCATGTCGGCCGTTCCACCCGCCCGGGGGAGCGCGAGGGCGCCCCGGTGGCGCGGTACCGTCAGCCGCGCCGCTAGGTCGCGGGCCCGTAGCCGAACCTGCCGTAGATCGAGGCCTCCGAGGCCGGCAGCACGGAAAGGGCCTCCCCGCGGCCCCGCGACTCGGCGAGCTGATGCCGCATCATCGCGCTGAGTACACCCTGCCGCCGGTGCGAGGGAAGGACGCCGACGGCGGTCACCCCGGAGACCGGGAGGACGACTTCACCGGGCAGGGTGAGCCCGAAGGAGTGCGCGGCGGCGGTACTGACGGGCCGCCCGCCCCCCGCCACGGCGAGCGGACAGCGTTCCACTTCGATCGCCCGACCACCAGAGCCCGCCACCCTCGACCGGGTCTCCGGGAAGCGGCGCCACCCCCGTGGCCCGGTCAAACGCGATACGGCCCGAGTGGCGCACCCCGGCCAGGGAACGGACAATTCTTCTTGGCTCAGCAACTCTCGAAGGGCACGGTGGTGAATCCGGAGGTGGCATGACGGAGCCGCGAGCGATCCTTACGCAGGCACGCCAAGGTCCCGTACCGGCGAATTGGCGGGTCTTCACCAAGAAGCGGGGGAAGATATCCGGCTTCTTGCGCGGAACATCGGCGGATCCGAACCCGCTGCTGGTCATCACCCCGGACGGGCTCGTCGAGTACAAGGACGAACGCAAGCCGCTGACGATCGTCAATTTCCACGATCTGGCTGGAGTAACGCTGAAGGCGGCCGCAAGCACTTCCTCCGACAGTTCCTTCGCGAGTCTCAGTGTCTGGGTGGACCTCGACTACCGCGACGGCACCAAGGGGAAGTGGCGATCCACATCCTTCGGGGACAACTTGCAGGCGGTTCAGGGATTCATCGAAGCGTACGGCGCCCACAAGGCACTCCAGGGGCGCTACTGACGGGGTCGCCCTTTCCCGTGGCGCACCGGGCTCATGCGGTCGCGAGGGAGACCTCGGTGGACTTGAACAGGGCGGTGACGGCGGTGCCTTCCGTCAGGTCGAGGTCGGTGGCCGCGTCCTTGGTGATCGCGGCGGTCAGTTCGCCGCCCTCGACCGAGACCCTGACCGAGGCCATGGCGGCGCCCGTCGCGACTTCGCGTACGGTGCCGGGCAGCCGGTTGCGGATGGACAGGCCCTCCACCGGGCCGGTGGCCAGCGAGACCTCGGTGGCCTTGACGAGGGTCCGCACGGTGGAGCCCACGGCGAGGCCGAGGTCCTTGACGGCGTCGAGTGTGATGGCGGCGGTGACGTCCTGGCCGCCGTCGAGGCGGACCTTGACCGTTGCCATGGCTTCTCCGGGCGTGACGGCGGTGACGGTGCCGGGGATCTGGTTGCGGATGCTCAGGCTCATGGTGGCAAGCCTCGCAGAAGGTGGGTTGTTTTCCGGCTCTTGTCCGGCTTTGGTGCGGCTGTGTGGACCACCGTAGTCCGGTGAGGGCGCCCCTTGTGCCGGGCCCGTCGCAACCGCGAGGCAGTGGGCGCGTGATGCCTCGCAGACCCGGGACAGCCGTCCGGGCGGCTGCCGCGGCGGCCTCCTACGCCGGGTACGCGTGCGTCTCCGCCGCCTTCACCGCCGCCCAGACCGCGGCCCCGGGATGGAGGTCGAGTTCGGCCGCGGCGACCGTGGTGAGGTCGGCGATCAGGGAGAGCTCGCCGGACAGGGAGGCGCGGATCTGGTCGCCGTGGGTCTCCAGGCCGGCCACCTCGCAGCGCCACAGGTTGCGGGCGCTGGAGCCGGTGGGGCGGTCGCGGTGGAGCGTGACGGCACTGGGCGGGAAGGCGACGAAGACCGGACCGGTGAGGTCTTCCGTGGTGGTGATCGCGGGACCGGCGCCGACGTGGACCGTGTGTCCTTCCGCCTGTCCCCGGTAGAGGTTGAGGCCGACCAGGTGGGCGATGTAGTCCGTGCGGGGGCGGCGGGCGATGTCGGACGGGGCGCCCTCCTGGACGATCTGGCCGTCCTCGATGACGACGAGGTGGTCCGCCAGGACCATGGCGTCCAGCGGGTCGTGCGTGACGAGGACGGCGACCGCCTCGAAGTCGGCCAGATGGCGGCGGAGTTGGGCGCGGACGTCGAGGCGGGTGCGGGCGTCGAGGGCGGCGAGCGGCTCGTCGAGGAGCAGGAGGCGCGGGTGGGTGGCCAGGGCGCGGGCGAGGGCCACGCGCTGGGCCTGGCCGCCGGAGAGGCGGCGGGGTTTGGCGGACGCGTGGGCGGTGAGGTCCATGCGCTCCAGCCACTCGGCGGCCTGGGCGCGGGCCTCCGCCTTGGTGGCGCCGTGGCAGCGGGGGCCGAAGGCCACGTTGTCGAGGGCGGTGAGGTGGGGGAAGAGCAGGTAGTCCTGGAAGACGACCCCGACCGGGCGGGATTCCGGTGGCGTACGGACCAACTCCGCTCCGTCCAGCCAGAGATGGCCTTCCGTGAGCGGTACCAGACCGGCCAGGGCGCGCAGGGCGGTGGTCTTGCCCGCGCCGTTGGGGCCGAGGAGGGCGACCACGTCGCCGGGGGCCGCGGTCAGCTTCACGTCGAGGCGGAAGGAGCCGCGCTCGACCACCAGCCGGGTGTCGAGCCCTTCACCGGCCGGGCCCGGTGCTTCGACGGCGTCCCGAGCGGTCTTGTCGGCGTCGGTCATGAGGCGGTCATCCAGCGGTCACGCAGTCCCGCCAGTACCGCGATGGACACGGCGAGCAGGACGAGGCTGAGGGCGATGGCCGCCTCCGGATCGCTCTGGAGGGCGAGGTAGACGGCCAGCGGCATGGTCTGGGTACGGCCGGGAAAGTTGCCGGCGAAGGTGATGGTCGCGCCGAACTCGCCCAATGCCCGTGCCCAGGCCAGCACGGCTCCGGCCGCGATGCCCGGGGCGATGAGCGGCAGGGTGACCCGGCGGAACGCGGTGAAGCGCGAGGCGCCCAGGGTGGTGGCGGCCTCCTCGTAGCGCGGGTCGGCGGCCCGCAGGGTGCCCTCGACGCTGATGACGAGGAACGGCATGGCGACGAACGCCTCGGCGACCACGACCCCGGCGGTGGTGAAGGGCAGCGTGATCCCGAACCAGGAGTCCAGCCACTGTCCGACGATGCCGTTGCGGCCGAGCGCCATCAGCAGGGCCACACCGCCGACGACCGGCGGCAGGACGAGGGGCAGGGTGACGAGGGCGCGCACGAAGCCGCGGCCGGGGAAGTCGACGCGGGCCAGCAGCCAGGCCAGTGGCACCCCGAGGACCAGGCTCACCGCGGTCGCCGCCGTGGCGCAGATCAGGGACAGCTTGAGCGCCTGCCACACGTCGGCGCTGGTCAGCTGCTGCGGCAGGCTGTGCCACGGGGTCCGTACGAGCAGGGCGATCAGCGGCACGATCAGGAACGCCAGGCCGATCAGCGCGGGGATCAGCAGGGGCAGCGGGACGCCGGTCCGGACGTGCCGGCGCCGCGGACCGCCCCGGAGGGTGTCGGTCGCGGCGTCGGCCTTGTCGGTCGGGGTCACGGCTTGAGGAACCCGGCCTCGCTCAGGACCTTCTGGCCCTCGGCGGACTGCACGAGCGCCATGAACGCCTTGGCGGTCTCGGGGTTCTGCGCGTCCTTGAGGAGGGTGATCGGGTAGTCGTTGACGGCGTCGGCGGACTCGGGGAACTCCACGCCCTCCACCTTGTCACCCGCGGACTTCACGTCGGTCTTGTACACGACCGCCGCGTCGGCCTCCTTCAGCTCGACCTTCGTCAGAGCGGCTTTGACGTCCTGCTCGTAGGAGACGGGGGTGAGCTTGAGCTTGCCGGCGTCCAGGGCCTTCTGGGCGGCGGCGCCGCACGGCACCTCCTTGTCGCACAGGACGACCTTCAGGTCGGAGTTCGTGAGGTCCGTCAGGGAGTCGACCTTGTCCGGGTTGCCCGGCAGGGTCGCGATCTCCAGCTCGTTGCGGACGAAGGGGGCCGGCGTACCGGAGGCGTCGCCGGCGTCCGTGACGATCTTCATCGTCTTGGGGCTGGCCGAGGCGAACACGTCCGCCGGGGCGCCGCCGGTGATGCTCGCGGCGAGCGAGTCGCTGCCGCCGAAGCTGAAGGTCACCTTGGTGCCGGGGTGCTCCTTCTCGAACTGCTTCCCCAGCGTCGTGAAGCTCTCCTTCAGCGAGGCCGCGGCGAAGACGGTCACCGTGCCGGACAGCTTGCCCGAGGCGGACGCCGAGGCGGAGGAGTCCGGCTTCGTCGACGAGGAGTCCTCGGACGAGGAGCAGGCGCCCAGGGCCAGCATGGTGGCGGCTCCCAGCGCGGTCGCCCGCAGGGGGCGGCGGGTCCGGCGCGCGATACGGGTCATCACGGGTCTACTCCCTCTGGCCCTGACGGACCCCATCACCTGCGGTCCTGACGGACACGTTCACTCGTGGTCCTGGCGGACCTTTACGGACTCTCGACGACCACGTTGGTCGACTTGATCACGACAACCGCCGGAACCCCGGGCTCCAGCTTCAGCTCGTCGGCCGACTCGCGGCTGACCAGCGCCACCACCCGGAACGGCCCCGCCCGGATCTCCACCTGCGCCGACACACCCCCGACGACCACCTCGGTGACGATCCCGAAGAAGCGGTTGCGGGCCGAGGAGCCGGTGTTCTCCCGCTCCGTCCGGTGCACCTGCCGGGCATAGGCCGCCAGGGCCGGCCCGGGGATGGTCCGGTGGCCCGTCTCGTCGCGCTCGGCGGTGGGTTTCCCCCTTCGACCAGGCGCCTCACGGTGTCGGCACTGGCGCCGAGTAAGGCGGCCGCGTCCCCGATCCGGTAGGTGTGCATGCGTCGATGATAATGCCGCAGATGCGAGGGGAAAGTCTCCTGTCGATTCGCATGAGCCATGACAGTGATCTGGGTGGGTGGCATGTGCGTTCGTACGGGACGTGCCTCCGGGTGCGGTCATCCGGGAGGTGGCAGCCCGTGAGCCAGTCCCTCGCAACCGCCGGTACGGCCGCGGACACCGTGGCGGAACTCGCCCTCACCGGCGATCTGACCCGTCCGGCCCGGCTGACGGTGCCCGACCTGCTGGCCTGGCCGCAGCACGAGGCCGACGTCAGCTTGAGTGCTCCACCAGCGGCATTCAGCACCACCGCTTCACCGGGCCGCTGCTGCTCGACGTGCTCGCGGATGCCCGTCACGTCTTCGCTCCCGCCCGCCGCAAGGACCGCCTGCGCTTCCTGATCGCCGTCTCCGGCGCCGACGGTCACCACGCCCTGCTGTCCTGGGCGGAGATCGACCCCGACTTCGGCCAGGCACCCGTCCTGCTCGCGGTCGCCGTCGACGGCACCCCGCTGGACCGTGCCGGCCCTCAGCTCGTCCTGCCCCAGGACCGCTGCGGCGCCCGGCACATCAGCGGCATCAACGCCATCCGGGTGGACGGCGGCTACGCGAGTTGGTAGTGACAGGAGTCCGCGACGTCGTCACCATCAACGCGCCGCTGCACCCCGAGACCGAGGGCCTCTTCGGCGACAAGCTGCCGGCGGGGCGGCTGATCCGCGACGAGTATCTGATCGTCGGCTCAGGCGCGCTCGCCGGCACCGGCGCCCACTCCTGGTCGGTGACCAAGTGACCCGTGGAGGCACCGGCTCAGGCCCGGTCGACGTGCACGTTCGTCGACTTCACCCGGGCGGTGGCCTCCACCCCGACCTCCAGCCCCAGCTCCTCCACGGCCTCCCGCGTCAGCAACGACACGAGCCGGTGCGGCCCGGCCTGGATCTCCACCTGGGCCGCCACGTCGCCGAGCTTCACGGCGGTGACGATGCCGGGGAAGGCGTTGCGAACGGACGTGTAAGAGGTGTACGAGGTGTCCCCCTCGGCGCCACCGCTCTTGGCCAGCTCCACGGAGAAGGCGGCCAGGTCCTTCCCGTCGATGAGCCGCCGACCGACCTCGTCCCGGTGCGTGGCCACCCGCCCGGCGTCCGCCCATCGCCGCGCGGTGTCCGGGCTCACTCCGAGGAGCCGTGCGGCCTGGCCGATTGTGTAGGACTGCATGCGCATCAAGATAGGCGCCGGATCGGCTGCCCGTGGCAGCGCCCGTGGCGGGGCTTCGAGGAAGCCCGCGCCAGGCCCGCCAAGCGGTCGAGCGGCTTCTCGCAGCGCCGCCGGGCCGGCCCGTCCTTCGCGGCCATCCCGCACAGCTCCCCACCTCTGACCAACCAGGTGTGTCTCTGTGCGCGTTGCCGGCCGCGGCGCATGCCTACCCCATCAGTTCGGTTGCCGGCGGAGACCGGTGCGGCCCGTCGAAACGGGCGGCTGGGGCATCGCCCCCTCGCGCCGGGAGGCGCGGTACGTGGTCCACCCACGCCAGGTCGGGCGTCGCGACGAGCGACTGGCCGGCCACGGTCGCGGGAGTCACACCGGTGAAACGCCACGACGTCCCGGTGCAGATGCGACTGGTCGGCGTAGCCGCAGTCGGCCGCGACCCCGGCCGCCTCCTGGCCCCCGGCCAGGCGGGTGGCGGCCCAGTCGAAGCGGACGAGCTTCACGGCGCGCTTGGGCGGCAGGCCGAGCTGAGCGTGGAAACGGGACCACAGGCGCTTGCGGCTCCAGCCCAGCTCGTCGGCCAGCCCTTCGACCCGCACCTGGCCGTGCCCGGCGACGATACGGTCCCAGGCCCATGCCCAGGCCGGCTCCGGCTCGATGGCCAGGACGACGCCGGGTACGCGGCCCGGCTGGGCCGGGCGCGTGACCGTACGTCAGCGACCGCTCCGGTTTCCGCGTGGGCACGACGCTGCTGCACGGGGCCCTCACCGTTCACAAGGTTCCTCTCGCTGTCTTCACCAGGAGCCCATCCATACCCCCTTGATGGCGTGACCTCTTGTGGTGAGGCCGAACGTCAGCCAGGAGGCTCAGATGCGGGACATGCAGCAGATCGGAGACCTACGGTGTGCGGCGCAGACCAGCCGGCCCATGCGAACCCACCGACGTGTGTGCCGGTCGCGACCATGCGCGCCCGCTGGTCGGTGTGCGTCCGCCCGGCGGCGGGCCGCGGTGGGCGGTGCCCTGCGGTCGGGAGCGTTCCTTGAACCGTCGCGGAACCCTGGGCCGCAGGACGCATCGAACGCCGAAGGGCACTTGGATTCGAGGGTTCTGGCGTGAACGGATCGGGCCGACGCTCCGTATGCTTATCCGATCGAGGTGCGTATCCGGACGAATCACTCGATCTTCATGGGGTTTGTGCATACGGGTCGCGAGTGCCGCGGCCGCGGGGGGATGTGAGGCGACCATGGTGGTGGCGAGTAACACGGTGCGCGGAGGCATCGTGCTTCCGGTGGACGCGGCGCGCTGGGCGATGTGGGCGTTCGTCATCGGCAACGTGGTGATCGTCGAGGCGCTGTTCCTCAGCGCCGGTTCGGGGAAGAACGGAGTGCTCACGGTCGCCAAGTTCTTCGGACTGCACGCGGCCCTGTTGATGCTGTTCCAACTGCTGCTGGTGGCCCGGCTGCCGTGGCTGGACCGCCGCATCGGGATGGACCGGCTCACGGTGTGGCACCGCTGGGTCGGCTTCACCCTGCTCTGGACGGTCCTCACCCACGCGACGCTGGTGGTGCTCGGCTACGCGACACTCGACGACACCTCCATGGGGAAGACGTTCGTCGCACTGAGCGGGGTGCCGGCCTCCCTGCTGGGCATGCTCGCCGCGGCCGTCATCGTCGTGATCGGCGTGATCTCCACCCGGCCCCTGCGCCGGCGCCTGCGGTACGAGGTCTGGCACGGTCTGCACCTGCTGCTCTACGTGGCCCTGGGTCTGTCGTTCGTCCACCAGCTGCTGGAGACCACGACGTTCACGTCCTCCGCGTTCGCGACGGCCTACTGGTGGATCCTGTGGCTGTTCGCCTTCGGCGCCCTGCTGACCGGGCGTGTCACCATGCCGCTGTGGCGCAACGCCTACCACCGCTTCAGCGTCGCGGCCGTGGTGCCGGAGTCGGACAACGTGGTCTCCGTGTACGTCACCGGCCGACACCTCGACAAACTCCCGGCCCGGGCAGGGCAGTTCTGCATCTGGCGGTTCCCCGGGCACAACCACTGGTGGCTGGCCAACCCCTTCTCTCTTTCGGCGGCGCCGGGCGGACAGGGGCTGCGTCTGACGGCGAAGGCGGTGGGCAGCGCCAGCGCCGGCCTGCGGAACGTCCCTGTCGGCAGCCGCGCCTTCGTCGAGGGACCCTACGGGGCGTTCACCTCGCTGCACCGGAGCCGCCCCGGCACCCTGTTGATCGCCGGGGGTGTGGGGATCACGCCCGTGCGGGCCTTGTTGGAGGAGGAGGCGACCGGTGACGTCGTCGTGCTGTACCGCGTACGCAGCGAGGCCGACGCGGTGCTGCTGAACGAGGTGCGCCACCTGGTCGCGCTCCGGGGCGGACGGTTGCACCTGCTCACTGGCAGAACCGGCGAGGGCGGGGCCCCGCCGTTCGGCCAGGACAGCCTGCACCGGCTGGTCCCCGACATCACCGAACGCGACGTGTACGTCTGCGGCCCGCCGGCCATGACCAGGGCCGTGCTCGCCGGCCTGCGGGACCTGCGGGTCCCCGCCCGACAGGTGCACGCCGAGAAGTTCGGCCTGGCCTGAACCAACCGGTACCCGTCACTCACGCAATACGGCCTCGAGCGAGAAGTCCGAGGCCGACCAGAACACCTCCCCGGAGGAGGAACCCCAGGCAAGAGCGGTAACGCGTCGCGCCCCGGCAGGATTCGAACCTGCGACACCCGCTTCAGGAGGTTTCCCAGCCTGATGTGCGCTGAATGCGTTCTGCCGGGGGCGCTCACCAGGGGAGGAGTAACGCGCATGGACGGCTTGATCATCCTCGGTGGCTGGCTCTGAGGGCGGCGTCCAGGTCGGTGGCGTCTACGGTGTGCGGGGACGCGGCGACCGGGTTCCGCCTCACTCCATGAGGACCAGACGGCACGTCTCCCCGGGCTGCACGCCGATCGCACGGTCGGGCAGCTCGACGTCGATCGGCGGAAGATCGGACGGCGGCACCGAGATCTCCAGCTGCCCGCTCGCCAGGCGCAGGCGGATGCCCCAGTGGCCTTGGTAGCGGACGGAGAATCCGTACGAGGACAGTTCCGGAAGCGGCACCGGGTCCAGCCACAGTGCCCCGGATCGGGTCTCCAGACCTGGCAGTCCCCTCTGCACCAGGTCGAGGGTTCCGGCCATGGCGCCCAGGTGAATGCCCTCGCCGGTGGTGCCTCCCTGGAGGTCGGCGATGTCGCCGCGCAGCGCCTCCTGGCAGAACTTCCAGGCGTCCGCGCGCCGGCAGCGGGCCAGCACCCAGCCGTGCACCAGACCGCTGAGGGTGGAGCCGTGACTGGTGCGGGCCAGGTAGTGGTCGACGGTGCGCCGCCAGGTCTCCTCATCCAGCCTGTGGCCCAGACGGCCGAAGAGACCCTGGAGTTCGGCCGGTGAGAAGAGGTAGCCCAGCATCAGCACATCGGCCTGTTTGGAGGCCTTGTAGCGGTTGACGCTGTCGCCCTCGGCTTCCAGGATCCGGTCCAGGCGCCGGATGTCGTCGTAGCGCTCGCGGTAAGTGTCCCAGTCGAGTTCGGCGAGGTCGCCGTAGCCCGCGAACTGGCTGATGACACCGTCGTGGAAGGGCACGTGGAGCGTGCGGGAGACGTCCTCCCAGTGGTCCGGTTCGGCGTCGTCCAGGGCAATGCGTTCGACGAGGTCGCGGCGGCGGGGTTCGGGCAGGGTGCGCAGTACCTCCAGGGCGCGGGTGAGCACCCAGGCCGCCGTGACGTTGGTGTACGCGTTGTCGTCCAGGCCCGGTCGCTCGGCGCCCGGGTAGGCCTCGTGATACTCGTCCGGGCCGACCACGCCCAGGATGCAGTGCCGGCCCAGCCCCTCGTCCCAAGTCGCCGAATCGGCCCAGAAACGCGCGATCTGCAACAGCATCTCGGCGCCCTTGGTGTGCAGGAACTCGACGTCGCCGCCGGCCTCGCAGTACTGCCACACGTTGTAGGCGATCGCCGAACCCACATGGTGCTGGAGATGTGTGTGGTCGGGCAGCCAACGGCCCGAGCGTGGGTTGAGGTGCATCCGCTGGGTCTCCTCGCGTCCGTCGCTGCCGCTCTGCCACGGGTACAGCGCCCCGCGCCGGCCGACGGCCCGGGCGGCGGCACAGGCCCGGTCCAGGCGCCGGTGGCGGTAGTGGAGCAGGGCGCGGGACACCTCGGGGAAGTGCAGGTTCAGATACGGCAGGACGAAGAGCTCGTCCCAGAAGACGTGCCCGCGGTAGGCCTCGCCGTGCAGCCCGCGAGCGGGCACGCCCACGTCCAGCTCCGCGGTGTGCGGGGAGAGGGTCTGGAGCACGTGGAAGAGGTGCAGGCGCAGGATGGCGCCGGCTTCCCCCGGGACATCGAGTCGGGCCCTGCGCCACAGCTGGTTCCAGGCGGTTCGGTGGGATGCCCGCAGGTCGTCGAAGCCCGCCGCCGCCCCGACCCGGTCCACGGCGGCCTGCAGCGGATCGCTGATCGCAAGGTCGCGTGAGGTGTGCAGGGCGACGGTCTTGTCGACGGTGGCGGTACGACCGGGGGCCAGGGACAGTGTGAGGTGCTGGACGGCGCGTTCGGGCTCGTGCGCGGCGGTGATCGGAGCCGGGGCCGTCAGCCGGGTCGCCATGCCGATCCGGATGTCCGAGGTGCGGGTACGGCAACGCAGCCACACCGTGCCGGGTGCGGCGGTTCCGGTGTGTACGTGGGTCAGGTGGCGGCCGTCCAGGTCGCGGTAGCGCGGTACTCCCGCGTTGGAGACCGCCCCGTCGAGCGCTGCCTCGATCTCCAGCTCACCGGTGACGTTCTCGGCGGTCAGGTCGGTGCGCAGCGCGGCGAGGTGCGGGTCGGCCATGTGCGCCAGCCGCAGCTGCCGTACCGACAGCGCCCGCCCCTGGCCGAGGGCGTACCGGGTACGCCGCTCCAGCAGGCCCGAGTCCAGGTGGAGGGTCTGCTGGTGGTCCAGGACGGTCGCCGCATCGGGTGTCAGCCATTCCCCGCCCCTGAGCCGGAAGCGCAAGGGGAGCCAGTTGGGGAGGTTGACGAGGTCCTCGTTCTCCACCAGGCGTCCGGCGACCTCGGAGGTGAGCCGGTTGTAGCAGCCCGCCACGTAGGTCCCCGGGTAGTGCACGTCGTCCGCCGCGCACTCGGGCAGCGCCCCGCGGGTGGCGAAGCAGCCGTTGCCCACCGTGCACAGCGACTCCCTCAGCCGCTCCTGCTCGGGGTGATACCCCTCGTACTCCCAGGTGTCGTCGTAGTCCGAGGTCAGATCCGTCACGGGCGCTCTCCTCGTCGAGCGGACCCACGGGCCCGGCGGTTGTCCGTGGCCTGGTCGTCCTCGCGTGCCGCGTTTCCGGGTTCGGCCTCGCTCACACCCGCTGGGGCACGACAGCCACGGGGCACTCGGCGTGATGCAGCAGCGTGTGGGCCACCCTGCCGAGCTGAAGCCCGAAGTGGCCCTGCCGGCGGCGCGCTCCGACGATCACGAGGTCGGCCGCGGCCGAGCGGTGGACGAGAACCTGGCCGGCCGGTCCCTCGACCGTTGTGCGGTGCACTCGGACACCGGGGTGATCGGCCGCGACCTCGCGCAGCAGCGCGTCGAGCTCGGACCGGGCACGCTCCTCGTGCTCCTGGCCGGAGGCTTCCGCGGCCACGGCCGTGCCGGCGTTCTCATGCGCCGGGCAGCGCCAGGTACGGACCACGTCCAGGACGCATCCCCGGGCCTCGGCCTCGCGGAAGGCGAATCTCGCCGCTTCCTCGCCCGTGTCGGGCCCTCCGGCGCCGAGAAGGATTCGCTCGTGGGTACCGGACAGGCCCGCCTTGTCGCCGCGCACCACAATCACCGGGCAGTGCGCGCGGGCGGCGACGGCCAGCCCGACCGAGCCGAGCAGCAGGCCCTTCAGCTCGCCGCGGCCCCGCGACCCGGTGATCAGAGCCGTCGCGTTGTTGCCCTCCAGCAGGAGGACCTCGGCCGCGTCCGCATGGAGGACATCGGTGGACACCTTCACGTCGGGGTTGCGACGTCCGGCGCGCTCCGCCGCCGAGGCCACGACGTGGTCGGCCAGCACCTGCCTGGCGGGGCGGTCCAGGCCGACCGACGGGGCGTGGCCCTCGTACCGCTCCCAGAGGGAGCCGTAGACCAGCCGCAGCGGAAGCCCGTGCCGGGCGGCCTCGTCCACGGCCCAGTCGACCGCCGGGAGACTGCCGTCCGACCCGTCGACACCCACGACCAGGGGCAGTTCCATCGTCATCGTTCCCACCGCCTCGCGCTCGGGCACTCCGCAGGTCCGCTTTCACCGTCGCACCCCGCGGCGGCCGGGCACGAGAGGCGGATGGGCCCTTGCCGGGGCCGTTCGGCCCATGCCGCTGCGTGGGTGTTCAGACGGTGATCCGTCGCCCTGTGACGGCGCCGGGCTGGATGCGCAGCCACAGCTCGCGCCGGCCTCCCGCCCAGGGTTCGCTGTACGCCTGCTCCTTGAGACGGGCCACCTCTTCGGGGTCCGTCACGGTGCTCGCGGGGCCGCGCACCAGCACGCTCCAGCCCTCGCTGAACGCCTCGTCGATGCGGTCGACCTCGAAGGCGACCCGGTCGCCCGCCGCCTGCGACGGCGCGGAGCCCGGGTCGGTGCGGAAGACGATGTCGCCGTCGACGACGCTGTAGTTGACCGGCAGGACGACCGGTCCGGCATCCGTGGTCACGGCGAGACGGCCCACTCCGTGCGTGGAGAGCAGGCCACGGCACTCCGCTTCGGTCAGTTCCGTGAAACGGGGCGTGCGGGCGGCCCGTCCGAGGCCCGGTGGCAACTGGACGTCGCCGCCGGTCAGATGCCACACCGTGGTCTTCAGGGCCCCGGCCAGCCTGAGGAGGGTTCCCGCGCCCGGGTCGGCGGTCGGCCGCTCCTCCAGGTACTGGAGGTAGGCCGGAGCCATGCCCGCCCGTACAGCCGTCTCCTGCCGGCTCAGGCCGAGTTCGGTACGCCGCTGGGTGATCCGCCGCCCGAGGTCGCCCGCGGGGCGTCCTTCCACGGCGTGCGAGGAAGCCCTTTCGTGCATGGCCCGTCACTCCTCTCCTTCTGTCAGGCCGCCCGGAAGGGGACGACTTCCTCGTGCTGCTCCCCGCCGAGCACGATCTTGAGCGCACCGGTGTCGGCGGCCCGGGCGAAGACGTCGTACGCCTCCTCCATCCGGGTCAGCGGGAAGGTGTGCGTGACCAGCTGGCCGGTGGGCAGGCGGCCCGCGGCCGCCATCCGGAGCAGCGTGGGCGTGGAGTATGTGTCCACCAGACCCGTGGTGATGGTCACGTTCTTGATCCACAGGTCTTCCAGGTGCAGCGTCGCGGGCCTGCCGTGCACACCGACGTTGGCCACGTGCCCGCCGGGCCGCACCATGCGGGTGCAGAGCTCGAACGTCTCCGGGACGCCCACGGCCTCGACGACGACGTCCGCGCCCAGCCCGTCGGTCAGGTCCGCGATGAGCTGTTCGGGCGCCTCCCGGGCGTCCGCGACCGCGTCGGCGCCGAGGTGCTTGGCCGCGTCGAGCCGTGCGGCGGCGAGGTCCACGGCGACGATCCGTTCCGGTGCGAACAGCCGGGCGGTGGCGACGGCCGCGAGACCGATGGGGCCGGCGCCGACGACGGCGACGGTGTCCCCCGGCCGGACGTGCCCGTTCAGCACGCCGACCTCGTAGGAGGTCGGGAAGATGTCGGCCAGCAGTACGGCCTCCTTGCTGTCCAGGGCGCTGGGCAGCGGGTGCACGGAGAGGTCGGCGTACGGCACGCGGACGTACTCGGCCTGGGTGCCGTCGATCAGGTGACCGAGGATCCATCCTCCGCCGCCCCGGCACTGGCCGTACATGCCCTCGCGGCAGTAACGGCAGCGGCCGCAGGCGGTGATGCAGGAGACCAGCACCCGGTCGCCCGGCCGCACCGTGCGCACGTCACCGCCGATGTCGACGATCTCGCCGACCGCCTCGTGTCCCAGCACCGTGCCCGGGCGCACCTCGGGCACGTCGCCCTTGAGGATGTGCAGGTCGGTTCCGCAGATGGTGACGGCGTCGACGCGCACGATCGCGTCCGTCGCCTCCTGGATCCCGGGGTCCGGGACGCCTTCCCAGGCGGACTGTCCGGGGCCGTGGAAGACGTAGCCCTTCATGGCGTTCCCACCTTCCTGGTGCGGGCGCTGTGCCCGGTTTCCTCCGCACTTCCAGCTTGACGCGGAACAAGGGGACGCGCTTGGGCCGGTCGGCCCTACCGCACACCCCGTCCTCGGGGCTTTGCTCGAACCATGTCCGAGACCACCAGCAGGGCCGCCACCCCGCACCGAGCGGTGCGCACGGCACGCGTCGTGACCCTCCGGGGTGAGATCGACCTGCTCACGGCACCGGCCCTGCGGGCTCGTCTCGACTCGCTGACCGCCGCTCCCGGCCCCGATCTGGTGCTGGACCTGCGGAACGTGTCGTTCATCGACTGCTCGGGGCTGGGAGTCCTGTGCCGGGCACGGAACCGCGTGCTGGCACGGCAGGGCCGACTGCTCATGGTCTCCGAGAGCGCCGGCTTCCGGCGGGTCCTCAGGCTCACCGGGCTGGCGGGAGTCTTCGAGGTACTCCCCGACCTGCCGGAGGGACCGACCGGCACCCAGCCCGCGAGTCCCGCGGACGGGGTGACGGTCTGACCGCGTCAGACGCGGGCCAGCTCGTGGCCGATCCGCGCAGCCCAGGCCTCGATCCTCTCGAAGTCGCGGAAGTCGCCGCCCTTGCCGCTCCGCAGGATCATGCGGGCGACCCAGCCCTTCGCGCCGTCCCGGAGACAGCCACCGAAGGTGACGTGTTCCCTGGCGTCGAGCCGGGCCATGGCCTTCTGCACCCAGGGAACGGGCGGGATGTCCCGCTGCGACGCCGAGGGATCGAGCGGTCCGCTGCTGAACAGCCACAGCGGGCGCTCGCCCAGGGCCTTGCCGTGGCGCCTGACGAAGCGGCGGGCGTCCTTGTGCCAGCGTCCGGCGTAGAGACCGCCGCCGACCACGACACCGTCGTACGACGCCACGCTCGGCACGGAACGAGCCGGGAGCGCGTCGACCGTCAGCCCTTCCTTGCGCAGCACCTCGGCGATGGCCTCGGCGATCTCCGCGGTCGATCCGTTCGTCGTTCCATAGGCGACCAGCACATTCTCCGACATGGTGATCCGCCTCCTCTCACAGTGCGAGCGGCAAGCCGTGGGCCGCTCAACGAAGTCGGCGCGGACAGGGATCCCGGGCCCGGCGTGACAGCAGGCGCACCCGGGCATCGAGCACGGTGACCGCGCCGGGCGTCGTGAGGACGGGCTTGATCGGACCTGGCCAGCCCGACACCCGGCCGACGGTCACCCCGGCTCGGGAACGACAGCCACGGGACAGGCCGCGTGGTGGAGCACGGCGTGTGTGACGCGGCCGATGTGGAGGCCGAAGCGTCCGCGAGGGCGCCGGGCGCCGACCACGAGGAGGGCGGCGTCGGCCGAGGCGTCGAGCAGCGCGGCGCCGGCGGGGCCCTCGACGATCCGTCGGCGCGCCTCGACCTCCGGATGCTCCTCCGCCGGCGCGCGCAACCCGGTCTCCAGGGCCTCGACGGCACGCTGCCGGTGCACACGGGCGGGTTCGCCCACGAACGGGGCGTGGTCGGTCGCCTCGTATGCCGGGAAGTGCCAGGCCCGCACCGCCTCGAGCGGTACACCGCGCCGGGCCGCCTCCCGGAAGGCGAAACGCACCGCCTCCGAGTCCGCCGGTTTGTCGGGGACTCCCACGACGACGCGCCTCCCCCGGCTCCGGGCGCCGGCCCGGTTGTCGTGGTCGCCGCGCACGACGATCACCGGAGCGTCGGCGCGCCCGGCCACGGCCTGACCGACCGAGCCCAGCAGCAGCTCGGCGGCGCCACCCCGGCCGCGGGACCCGATGACCAGTGCGCAGGCCTTGAGGGCCGCACGACGGAGTACGGGTACCGGCCCCTCGGGCACGACCTCGGTGGTGACCTCGGTGCCGGGGACGCGCTGCCGGGCGCGCTTGGCAGCGGCCACCACGAGGACGTCGGTCAGCACCTGCTCCGACCGTCCCGGGCCCGTGGGGAAGACGGCCTGTTCGTAGCGCTCCCACAGCGAGGCGTAGACCACGTGCAGGGGGACCTTACGCAGCGCCGCCTCGTCAGCGGCCCAGTCCACGGCCCGCAGGCTGGACTCGGAGCCGTCCACGCCGACGACCACCGGCCGGTCCATCGTCCTCGTCTCCTCAGGTCGCCGTGTCAGTCGTGTGCGACGACGGCGACCGGGGCGGCGGCGTGATGCAGGACCGCGTGCGTCACCGGGCCGATGTGCACCCCGAACGGGTTGCGGCGGATCCGCCGCCCCACCACGACCAGCGAGGCCTCACGAGAGGCGTTGATCAGCTGGTCCGCCGCGTGGCCCAGGCGGGACACCTCGGCCACATCGACGGCCGGGTACTTCTCCCGCCACGGCGTCAGCCCTTCGGTGAGCGCGACGGCCTGCCCCTGTGCGAGATCCTCGTACTGCCACAGTTCGGCGGCACCGCCGTAGGAGTAGTACGAGGGCCGTTCCCACCCGTGCACGACCCGCAGGACCGTCCCGCGCCGGGCGGCCGCCTCGAAGGCGAACTCGATCACGGACGGGTCGGGGTGGTCGGTGTCGAGGCCGAGCACGACCGGCCGGTAGGAGGTGGCTGTCGACGGAATGCCGGACGGGTCCATCTCGTGCTCGTCCGCCGCCTGCTCACCGGCCCGGACCAGAATGACGGGACATTCCGCGTGCGCCACCACGGCGAGTCCGACAGAGCCCACCAGGAAGCCGCCGACACCGCTCAGCCCCCGCGAGCCGAGGACGAGCAGCTCGGTGTTCTTCGCGGCCTCGCCCAGCACCTCACTCGGCCGGCCGGGCAGGTGCCCGGCAGTCACCTCGACACCGGGGTGGCGCAGCCGGAGGCCCTCGGCGGTGTCACGAGGGATCTTCTCGCTCCAGTGCTGGTGGGTCTCGGTACCGAGCAGCGGGGCCTGTGCCATGGGCTCCGGTACCGGCTCCCACACATGGAGGAGCTTCAGTGCCAGACCTCGCAGCTTCGCCTCACGAGCCGCCCACTCGGCGGCGGCACGGCTCTCGGGCGAGCCGTCGAGGCCCACGGTGATCGTGCGGGACATTGTCTCCACCTCCGGGGTAGGGCCTGACGATTCGAGCATCGCCGCGACGGCCGTCGCGGTGGAGGGGCCGCAGGTCCCGTACTGGGGCCGAACGGCCCTATCGCATCCCGGCCGGGCACGTGATGATCGTGGTGACGGGCGATCCGCAGTCCGTCCTTCGGTGTTCCGGGGAACGAGGGTCCGAGATGACCGGGTCACGCACCATTACCGAGGATCACCCGATCCGGGTCTTCCTGCTCGACGACCACGAGGTCGTGCGGCGCGGCCTGGCCGACCTGCTGGACGCCGAACCCGACATCTCGGTGGTCGGGGACGCCGAGAACGTCGAGCACGCGCTCGCCCGGGGCCCGGCGCTCCGCCCCGACGTCGCCGTCCTCGACGTACGCCTGCCGGACGGCGACGGCATCACCGTCTGCCGCGAACTGCGCAGCCGGATGCCCGGGCTGGCCTGTCTCATGCTGACCTCGTTCGACGACGAGGAGGCCCTGCTCGACGCGATCATGGCCGGGGCGTCCGGCTATGTCCTCAAGCAGATTAAGGGCTCCGACCTGATCTCGGCGGTACGCACGGTCGCCTCCGGGCGGTCCATGCTGGACCCGGAGACCACGGCCCGGCTGATGCGCTCGCTGCGCGCCGACCCGTCCGGGGAAGCAGCCGTCGCCCGTGAGCCGGCGAGCCTGTCGCCGCGCGAGCGGGAGATCCTCGCCCTGATCGGGGACGGGCTCACCAACCGCGAGATCGGCAAGAAGCTCTACCTGTCCGAGAAGACCGTCAAGAACCACATCTCCCGCCTCCTGGCCAAGCTCGGGGTGCAGCGGCGCGTCCAGGCCGCGGTCCTCGCCTCGCAGCTGGAGCAGCCAGAACCGAGCGAGCGCCCGACGCGCTGACCCCGGCCGGCTTTCTTCTCGACCTCGGTGATGAAGGCCGGCGGAGCTCCGCCGGCCACGTACTCCTCGCTAGGGTCGTACTCCCATCTCCAGGTCACTCGGACACCGCCTTGTACGCGGCGCGGATGATGTCGCCGGAGATCCTTACGTAGCGGCGGCTTTCTTCAAG
The DNA here is from genome assembly GCF_042957035.1 of Streptomyces sp. NPDC008137. Lineage (NCBI taxonomy): Bacteria > Bacillati > Actinomycetota > Actinomycetes > Kitasatosporales > Streptomycetaceae > Streptomyces > Streptomyces sp. NPDC008137. Next base: position 96,738 of record NZ_JBIBHN010000028.1, read on the forward strand.
AGTCTCGGCGGCGTTGGCCATGTACTCGGCGCGGCGCAGCTCACGCGCCGCCTCGGGAAACCGCTCGATTTCGATGTTGGCGGCCCACGCGATCATGAAGAGCTGGAGGGGCTTGATGCTGCTCTGCTCGATGGCGGCGGCGACGGCCTTGCGCTGATCGGCGTCCATTTCCGGCAGTCGCTCCGGCGCGATGGCGGCAAGGGCGGCCCGGAGGGCGTCGGGGGTCCGCGCGGGGCGCGGGATCAGCTCTGTGTCGTGGTCGGGCCGTGTGCTCACGATGTCCTCCAAGGGATGCCCCGGCCAGCGTATCCAGCCGGAGCACACGCATCAGATGTCGTCGTCCAGCCCCTCCTCGCGGCGGATCATCCGCCAGGCCGCCGTAGGGGACGATCTGCGCGAGGAAGCCGTACTTCCTGACGTAGTCGTCGAGGTCGGCGCGGAAGCCCTCCGCCGTCTCCTGGTCGTCCTCGTCGTCGCTGTCGAGCAGCGCGGTGAAGCGGGCGACGGCGGGGGAGAGCAGAAGGCGCCACCGGCCCTGCGGCCGAACTGCCGCTACGCCGTCACTCCCTGTCGGCCGCCATGATGCCGACGCATTCTTCGAGCGCAGCGTGCAACGGCGTTACGAAGGCGGCGAGTTCGGTGTCCGACGCCTTCCCCACCTCCAGCACTGCGCCGACGACCGTCACCAGGGCAGCGGCGGCCTTCAGCGCGTGCGCGTCGGCCAACTCCTCAAGACGGCCGCCGGGGTCCGTGACCGCCAGGGCCTCCTTGCCGGTGTCCGGGTCGAGGCCGAGACTGCGCAGACGCGGCGTACTCGTGCTCATGCGGCGACCTCCCACGGAACCGGAACGTAGTCCTGCCCCAGCGTCGCCAGGACCGCCGCCCGGCGCCGCTCGCGCTGAAGGCGACGCCGGTCCCGCTCGCGTTCCCATTCGACGACGTACGGCCGGACCAGGGGCATGCCGTCGGCGGTGATGACGTCCGCCGGGTGGGGACACGTGATCACGGGCGGGGGTTCCGGAGCGGGCGGACAGGGGGTGAGGGGCAGTGGTGGTGGGGATGCCGGGGAGCGGAGGGTACCGCGGGCGGGCAGGAAGAGGGTCAGGATCGCGGCCAGTAGGCTGCGCATAGGTCGACTCCCAATCAGTCGGCTGAGGCCCCGGTAGGGAAGTAGCCGCTTCCCGTCGGGGCCGCTCTGCGTCGTGAACCTACAGTAGCGTGGATAACCGCAGATAACCACGGATGCACGGAATGCCGTGGTCACCCACGCTGATGCCATGGAGCTTGACCGCACGCGCCCCCTGTGGCGGCAGATCGCAGCGGAGATCATCCGGCGCATCGAGAACGGCACGTATCCGCCGGGAAGCCGTGTGCCCTCCACTCTGGAAATCGCCCAGGAGTTCGGCGTAGTGAACGCGACAGCGGCGAAGGCGATGCGGTATGTCCGGGAGCAGGGGTGGACGCGGGGAGAGGTCGGGCTGGGGACTTTCGTCGCCGACCCCCTGCCGCCCTCACCCGAAACTCCCGCCCCCTCCGCATAGCCAAGCTCGGTCGCGTTCAGTAGCACCTCGGCCACCTGGTCGGAGGGCTCACCCGCGACGGCATGCCCCCGAACATAGTCGGCGGTCAGGGACCTGATACGGCGTTGCTACTTCACGTCCTTGGCCAGGACGGCGACGGCAACCCTGCCCACCACCCTCGTCAGCACGTAGTTGGTCGAGCTGCTGAAGGCGACACCGACGCCGGCTGGAATCGCCTTGGCCATCGCCTTCTGGGTGAAGGTGATGGACACCCGCTTGAACAACTGCTTGATCGTGACCAGGGCGGGCCCTGTGAGGTACTGGTAGACCAGCTTCTGGGCGATCTTCTGCACCGCCGCCTTGCCGCCTTTCGACGCCATCTGTTCCACCGAGCCCGCCAGTGCGAGGGTGAAGGCGAGGTGCTTCTTGTCCTCGGTGTTGTCAGAAGTGCACGTCAAAGGCCCCGGACCAAGATCGGTCCGGGGCCCTTCGGCTGGTGCCCCCGGCAGGATTCGAACCTGCGACACCCGCTTTAGGAGTTCGATCCGGTTCCGCTCCAGCTGCCGTCCGCGACTGGTGCGACGGCTGGGCAGAGATGCTGGTGTACGTCCCTGTCCGGCGTCGTTGATGTCAGCAGTGGATGTCAGAAACCTTCTACCCGTGTGCGTGACCGGCCCCTGGTCTCGTCTGAACGCCAGTGAACGGGGCATGGGACGGAACGTAGACGGTTCGGCAGGCCCAGCAGCCGCGCGGACTCTCGCGCTCAGGCCTGTGCCTGACGGTGATCATCGTGGCTGGATGCCAAGGGGACGAACGGAAGCTCGGGGATGCCAAGTTCCTCGCGCATGGCGGCAGCTGCGGCCTGGACTGCTTTGTAGTACGTGTGCTGTGCGGTTTGGAACGTCCCGTCTGTGACTTGCGCACCGTCCGCGAGTAGGTCACGCAGCGTTCGGACGGTACGGAACGCTTCGACACCCAACTCGACGACACGTGGCGGAGCAAGCATTGTCAGGCCGAAGCGCTGCTCGAACAGACCGGACTCGGAGAATGCGGCGCGGACTGCACGCCTGCGCTCTTCTGGGGTGTCGTAGGCGGTCTCGGCGACGAAACGCATGCCTTCGGTCGCGCGGGCAAGGTGGGCGAGGTAGGTCACGAAGGTCTCGCGCAGTACGGTCTGTGCGTCGGCCTGTTGGGCGCGTTTCCATCGGTCTCGGTCCACGACGAACGTTGCGACGATGCCGGCAAGCGCACCGGCTATGGCGCTCAGAGGTGCAGTCCAGTCCATGAGGGGCACTGTATTGAGTCCGCTGGGATGCCACGCCGACGCTGAGGACGGCAGCTGTAGGTGAGCTCTCAGCTTGGGAAGCTGCGATCATTGAGCCCGGACCGGGCGCTGAACTGCGCGTATGGCCGAGGTGCAGGGGTGTCGGGCTTGGGCGCCTTCACCGGGGTACCCCGCGTTCCCCGCCAGATCTGGTGCGCTTGTAGTGCGCTGGGATGACAGGCACCGGCTGGGGCACGGCGCACCGCGCAATTGGAGGGGTGGCGGAGGACCGGGCCGGACCCCGATCCTTCCCCGCAGCGGGAGCCGTTGGCGGCGGCTCACGAGTCGTTGGCGGTCAACTCGACCTGCTGCACCCCTGATGCATTTTCCGGCAGGGTCTTGGCGGGTGTAACGACACTAGCGCTTCCTGAGTGTTGATCGCCAACTCGCGGCTCTCCAGCAGAGGTTATCCCCGCAGCGAAGTGATCAGTGCGGCCACGGCACTGATAACGGCCGCTGCTGCCGTTGTCCACCCAAGCGCCAGGTTGACCCGCGAGTGCTGGCCTGTAGGCTGCGTCTGGATATTGGCTCTATCCGGAATATCTTGCTCCGGATAGGGCCCTGTGCCCAGCTGGTCCATCAGTGAGTCTCCAGGACTGGTTGTTGACGAGCTGCTCCAACAGCCCGGCATTTGCTGCACCCCGCAGCACGGACCGCTAATCCGCGCTGCGGGGTGTTCTCGTTCGGCGTGCCGGAACGCTAGCGCAGGACTCCAATCAGCCATGAGCTCTGGGTTGATTATCGGATGGCTCACCGGGAACATTTTTTAATCTGCGTAGACTTGATAACGGGCCAGGGCCTGCGGAAACATCCAGCGCGGCTCGGACGTGGTGTGCACTTTCCGACTGTGGCCAATACGCCAATCGGGGCAAATGGGGCGCGGATCTATGGCTGAATCTCACCCGTAGCGTGCTCGGTCGCGGCGACTTAACGGGTGAGTCAAGATCTGTCTCTTGTCCTGGGTCTTGCCGGGGATCTCGGTGAGCTGGTTTTTTGCTGGTCAGGAGCGATGGGCTCGCGCGCCTGGTGGTCGTCGTTGGTCGTCCATAGCCGCTGTTGAGCAGCCTCGGACGGCCTAGGGACGGCCCAGATTTGGCGCACTCGACGGACGGCCGGCGCCTTCGATGCGCCTCGTCTGAACCTCAGCCGACGACGGTCAGCCGCGACGGCGGGGGCGTCGACCGACCACGCACGCGTATGCCTCGCTGTACCCCCACCGGCCTCAGCCACGCTGCTATGCCGTCGACCAGAGAGAGCCACGACGGCCGATCCGTTACGACGATGCCTCTCTCTAATGAAATTAGAGGCGAGCCGTCACATTAAACGCTTTCCAAAGGCCTGGATGGATTTGCATCCTTTCGTTATACGACAAAGAGGCCTCCGGGTTTCTGTACTTGAAGAAGAAATGTCCACTTGTGCCAACATTTCCAATGAAATTGGTGTCGAAGAGTGCGCTGAGCGCATCGTCTAGATCGATACGCCGGAAGCGAGAATCCGATCCGAATCGCTCCTGTATTTCCTGGAATGTGAAATTCTTGCGGTGTATTGATCCGAGAAAGCTAATCACGGAGGACACTTGTTCTTCGGTGAAGTATGCGTGCAGCGCATCCCGCATTTCGTCAATAAGGTAGGTCTGCGAGTAGTCTCGGCTGCCAGCTTTCGCATTGTCTTCAGGGATGACACCAGGCTCTTCTGTGTGCCTCTGGATGATTTTTAGAAGCTGAAGAAGATCCCGGGGAGTGTGGCGCGTCTGGAGGAGGAGGAATTCAGCACTGCGCTTTTGGTCGATCTTTGGGGGGAAATATTGTTCGAATATGTTGTTGCATCCCTCGTCGACAAGTCGCGCTCGCATATTAGCCAGCCGGACGAGATGACTTGTTCGATAGTCTCTTGGGTTTTGGTACCAGTTGAGTTCAAGCCCATAATCTCGCCTAATCTTTCCGCGAGGTGAAAGTGTAAGCTTGGAAAAAAGATCGGTTCTGCAGCAAACAACGATCTTGATAGGCGTCTTACCTTCGGAGTATAGGCTGTTCAGGTCCGCCGCGGCGTGGATGAGCCCACCCAATAGAGCGCTACGTCCCTCCTGAACCAGTGACAAGTCGTCCAGCCCATCCACGAAAAAATAGTGCCTCCGCTGGCTCTTGAAGTTTCGTGTGGCGGTCTCAAGGTACGCGATCCAGTCACTTGCAGTGCTGGCGTCGGTCTGCCTCTCGAACTCTGCTGAAATGCTTGCTGCGCCCTGCATACCGACTGTGGTCGTTACTCTATTTGCCCGGAACCACTTCATGGTTGCGGGATTTCGTGGAGTTACTCCCGCTTTTTCCAGGTCTTTCGCGACAGAGATTATCTGCTTTCTGGATCCGGGGTCGGCCTGGCCATCTTCCGCGAGGGCCCCTATGATCCGAACGAGGAAATTTAGAATCCATGCATTCCGGTGCCGTGTGTTATCCATCGAATCAGGCATAACTCCCTTGAATTGCCGCAAGGGAATTTTGTCTACCAGGATTGGCGAAGGCGCAGAGTATTGACTAGGAGAATTCAGAGCGAGCAACCGCAAGCGTGCGCCAACGGCAGACTTCCCCGACCCTTTATAGCCAAGGATCAGAAATTCGTGTGAATTGAGCACTCGATCTTCGATTCCGCCCAGATCGTAGTAGCCATCCTGCAGGAGTTTAGGGGCCTGCTGGAGTTCAGTGATCGAATCGGCGTAACCGAAGTTGAACCTTCGGAAGTCTTGTACCAGGGCCACTCCTCCACGCTAGACGTGCACGGCTATGGCTGCATCTGGGGGCAGGGTGTAAGCCACACTGTCTTCGAACAGTGACAGCGGACGGGCGGTCACCCTCCGGGGCCTGAGGCCTCAGGCCCCGGAGGCCCGGTGTTCTGCGTCCGGCGGGAGCGAGCCACGTCGGCCGACTTGGAGCACAGCGCAGGACTGTGGCCTCCAGAAACCTCCACTTAGGAAGCCGTGTCCCCCGGTTCCGATTGCCTTGCTGTGTGAGCGGTCTCAGAGCTTCGAGGTCAGCCATCTGGCTCCCTGGTGCTCCTCGTGAGCCCCCGCCTGGTCTGGCACGGGTCCTCGGACACCTCCCCGCCCCGGGCCGGCACCCAGGCCCGAAAACTCCGCTTGCGGACACGTAAGTGCTGGAACTTGGGTACGGTAGACATTCATCGCCAGACTCGGCGGGGGCCGAGTGGGAGTGACGCGGAGGGGCAATGGACAGGGTTACTCGCGGGTTGATGGAGAGCTGGGCAAAGGATGCGGGAGTTGGGCATCTGAAAGAATATGTCGCCTTCGAGCGCTTCGTTAACTTCATTGTTCTTTCTCGCCACCACGACCAGCAGTTCAGCGTCGAAGATTATTCCTGCGGTGACGACGGTACGCTAGGAATCGATGGCTTCGCGCTCTCCGTTAACGGCGAACTTGTGTCCGATATGGCAGAACTGGAAGACGCGCTTTCGGGCGGCGGGGCGATCGAAGTCTCGATCACGTTGACACAGGTGAAAACATCGCCGAGTTTCGACTTGGGAGATTTGAGCATCTTCTCGGATGCGTCAATTACTCTGCTTACAGAGGATGAGCCTCCTCACCCCAATCTGGAGAATCAGCAGAAGATGCTCCATAGAGTCTTGGAGGAATCGAGTCGATTTCGCGAAAACCCTGTTTGCCGCCTCTACTATGTGACCCTTGGATCATGGAACAACCGTGGCCCCATCGTGAGAAAGATGAAAGACAGTCAAAAGCGGCTGCTCGGGTCAAACTTGTTCTCGCGCGTTGATTTTCACGTGTGGGGGGCGAGTGAGGTTCAAAGGAACTGGCGCGCCATTGATTCTGCTCTTGAGGTGACAGTCCAGTTTGAGAATCGAACCACGCTTCCTGAGGTAGAAGGGGTGCGTGAAGCGTATCTTGGGGTTCTTCCTGGTAGCGAATTCATCAAACTCGTAACTGATGACGAAGGAGAGATCCGTAAGACTCTCTTCTTCGACAACGTCCGCGACTTTCAAGGTGAGACCGACGTCAATGCGGATATCCGGCAGACGTTGGCCTCCGGTGATCGTAGTCGGTTCTGCGTCCTTAACAACGGGGTCACGGTCGTTGCGCATGACCTGAAGTCCACGGGTAATCGTTTGACCCTTGTTGACTTCCAGGTTGTGAATGGGTGTCAGACTAGCCACATCCTTCACTCTGAGCGAGAAAACTTGGACGGCGTGTACGTCCCCTTTCGCTTGATCGTCACTTTGGACGATGAGGTGGCTAAGAGCATCACGAAGGCAACCAATAAGCAGGGTCAGGTCACCAAGGAGAACCTTTTCGCCCTGTCGGAACTGCAAAAGAGGATCGAAGCCTACTTCAACTCGTTCGAAGCGGAGCCCGGTAAGCGCATTTACTATGAGCGACGTTCACGGCAATGGTCAGGTTCGGCTCAAGTTCGCGGCACATGGAGGGTGATTTCTCTCCGCAACCTGATGCAAGCTTTCGCCTCGCTCTACTTGAGGATTCCTCACACGGCTGCCCGTTATTATGGTGACCTTCGGAACCGTGTGGGTAACGACGTCTTCTCCGATGCGCACAATGAGGCCTACTATTATTCCGCTGCCTACGCCTTCTGTAAACTTGACCACTTCTTCAGAAGTGGGGCAATTGCGCGGGAGTTGAAGCCTGCCCGGTATCATCTTCTGGCCGGGGTACGAACGATTTATTCCGGGTCGAGCACTCCAGAAAGAGTAGAAAGTATCGACAAGAAAGCAGAGAAGGACTGCAAACCTTTCAACGCTTTCTTGTGGGATGACGACCGCTATCTCGAAGCCGTCCAAACTTGCGCCAACGCCCTGGTGAAACTTGCTGGCGGCCAAGAGATTAACCGTGACTTCGGGCGTACACGGGACTTCACTGAGCAGTACCTTTCTGAGCTACTCAAATAGCGCTCTCGCGACAGGAAGAGGTCGGCGGAGCGGCTTTGGTGTGGTGCTGCTTTGACGCGAGTGATCATGGCTCCGTAAAGCCGTGGAGCCGACCGCCCCAGCCAGGCGTACCCTTCTCTGGCATCAGGCGGCCGCATGCTTTGAGCGCGGGGCGGGCGCCGGCCGGGCTGGAGCGGGGCGGAGACAGGAGCGCAGGCCCGGCCGGGGGCCGGGCCGCGCGCGGTGAGCGGAGCGAGCCGCCTTGAACCAGTAGAGAAAGTTGTAACTCAGTCTGTGGTGTGGGGATTGTCCGGTCCCGGTAGGTGCTTGACACTTCGGTCCCAGCTGATGGTTGACAGTGGCCGTGGTAGTCCAGCGGGTCGGGTAAGGGCATGGGGTGCAGGGACCGTACAGGCTTTCATGCGGGGAGAACTGTCACCGTCAGTTCCCTTGAGAGCTCTTGCCCACTCTCGCCTTCGGGCGGAAGGAGGAGTTTCGTCGTGTTCGGGGTCAGCGAGCGCCGGTCTGTCGCCGAACGCCGGCGAGCGCCTTTCCCCAGGGATACGCCTGCGGGTTCCCCCGCTTCGGGGCGTGCGACTGGTATCCGTCCGGGCCATCGAGGACCAGAATGCCCTGCTCGCGCAGGACAGCAATCGACCGTGCCACCGCCGGCTGCGCGCCCTGAGCCTGGTTGAAGTAGGGCATCGCTACGACTGGCACGCCCATGTGCACCGCTTCCGACGGGATACCGATGGCGACAGTGTCCGAGATGCCGGCCCCCCACTTGTTCAACGTGGTGCACGACATCGGCGCTACCAGCATCGCGTCGGCCTTCGGTAGGGCGTCCTTCTCCCACGGCAGCTTGTACCGCGACCGAACCGGGTGCCCGGTCAGCTCGACGAGTTCCTCCATGCGCGGCTCCCACCAGGTCGCTGCGGACGGAGTGAGGATGAGGCACACGTCCCAGCCGTCGGCCTGCGCGGCGCGGACGCCGTCGTCAATGTGCTGGGTCGGGCCGGCGGCGCAGGCGATGAGGTAGAGCACTTGGGTCATGCCCGCAGTCCACAATGGTCGGCGAGCGTCCGCAAGGCCGGTCCGGGGACCCGGGTAACGCGGACGACGTCCTTGACGAGGTTTACCGTCTCCGGGCGTCCGCGCACCTCCTCGGGCGCCAGCGCGTCGGCCTGGAGCAGGGCTGCTGCGGCGGGGCCCTGGCGTCGGGTCAGCAGCAAGGCACGCGCGATGGCGACCCGGTGCCCGGCCTGCCGCTCCCGGGTCATCCCCGCGAGCGCTTCGGGCCTCGCATCCTCTGCGGCTTCGAGCGCGGACCATCCGTCCTCGAAGCGGAGCAGCACGTCCATCCGGTGCAAGGTGACGTTCGTCGGCCCGAACTGGGTGTAGTCCTCGTCCAGGTCGGCGCCCTGCCGCGCGGCTACGTCCCCGGCCTCGGCCACATACCCGCCCGCCGCTGCGACCCGCCCAGGGGTCCGCTCCTGCGAGGACTCGGCGAGTGCGGCGGACAGGTACAGCATTCCGAGGGTGGACAGGCCGAGCGCCCCGCGGTCGGTGAGCCCGTCGGCCAGGCGCCGCGCGGCTGCTGTCGCGAACTCGACCGCCGCAGCGGGACGTTGTTGGTAGACGAGGCTCTTCGCGACCCGCCGGGCGGCCGCGCCCATCTGCACCGGATCACCGGACCGCTCGGCGGCGACCAGCGCCCGGTCAGCGGCGAGCGCCGCCGGGATCGCCGTCGCCGCACCGTACTTGTGCAGGTACGAGGTGACGAGCTGGTACAGGCGGGAGAGCAACGCATGCGCCTCACCCTGCTCGCCGACGGGCGCCGCGTGCACCGCCCGCCCGGCATCCCTGATCAGTGCGGGCAGGTCCCGGGAGAGCGCAGCGTAGTGGCAGGCCTGGAAGGCCACGCAGCAGTAGTCGAGGCGGCGTTGCAGAACATCCCGCGGGTGCACGTCGTCGTCGCGGTCGGGGCCGTACAGGGCGTCGATGACGCGGAGGGCGTCAGCGGGCGGGGTGCTGTCCGCGGGTTGCTGGGGCGCAGTGTCGGTCAAGAGCTGCTCCAGGGGGATGCGGAGGATCTCGGCCGCGCGCACCAGTACCGAAAGCCGCGGGTCCTGTTGGCGCTTGCCGCCTTCGATGTCCTGCACCCAGCGCTTCGTCTGGCCCATGAGGTGGCCGAAGTCCGACTGGGTGTAGCCGCGCTCGGCTCGCCAGTAGGCGATGCGCCGGCCGATGCCTGAAGTGTCCATCCCCGTGCCCCCGTACAAGGCACGCACTTTGCGTGCCCAGCTCAGTTGTACCCCGCCCTACGGTCCCATGTGTGAGGCGGACCACATGCGAAAGGAGCGGCGCGAGCATGAACAGCGATCACAGCCAGCTGGCCTTACGACCGATCGAGGCAGCGCCCGGCGTGCTCATTCATCCCACCGCTGACCGGCGGTTGGCCTCGGAGCACTGGCTGCTGGCAACACTTCCGGCACCGAGTCGTGACCGCGCGCGGTTGGAATGGGACCAGCACCAGGTGACGCTGCTGCCGTTGGGCACCCTGTTCTCCGCTGTGCGGATCCCCGGCCGCCTCCTGGTCGCCCTGACCGGCATCACCGAGGCCCCCAAGTTGGACCAGTTCCTGTGCGAGACCCTCGACGGCGGCCCGGTCATCTGCGATCCGCGCTTCCGCCGGTACTACGCCCTGGTCCCCGCGAGCATGCCCAGAACCTGGCACCAGGCGCTCGATGACTGGCGGGCCATGGACGTTGACTGCCTGGGCCGCGGCAGCTACCTCGGCGTGCCGAGGGTGGACGCCGTGCAATGGACTCGTCCCCGCGCCACCTACTGGTCGGCGCCCATGGACTCGCCCACGGCGCTGTGCTCGCCCGTCGAGGTAGCCCGCTTGATCGCCGCCGGACGGCACCGCATGCCCGCGGAGCCGGAGGTATGAGCGGCCGCCCGTATCCGTCCTCCGTCGACGCCCCCTGGGCAGCCGCGTTCGAGCGCCTGGCGAACCACTGCATGACGTGCCCGACGTGCACGGCCGCTGACGACCAGGCCGCGAACCTTCGGCTGACGTGCCCAGAAGCCGTACGGCTGAGCAGGGAGTGCCGGGACGCCCGCCGCGGCGCCTGATCCAAGGAGACTCCCTCCCCGGCCTCGAACCCTGGACAGGTCGAGCGCCGGGCGGGCTCGTCAAGCAACCGAAGAAGACCGAAGAAGACCGAAGAAGAGAGGAAGAAGCCTTGTTCGCTCACTCCGATCGGCTCCCGACCGGGACGCCTCTGCCGTCCGGCGCGGCCGCGCCGTCCCCTTGGGGCGTGCGGCGCATGGCTCCGTATCCGGCGATGGTGTCGGGCTACGCCCGCGTCGAGCTCGACCGAACCACCCAGACGGCTCGCTACTTCGACGCCGACGGCCATCTGCTGGAGATGGGGAAGCACGGCACCAGCAGTGGCACGAACCCGGCGACCAACACCGGTAACCCGTCAGACGGCTCCGGCGGCGGTGGCAGCGGCGGCGGTGACCAGGACACCGGGAACGACACCGACCAGTGAGCTCCCTCGGTCCGGTGCTGGTCGTCACCAATCTGGACGACCCCACGGCCGACGTGGTGATCAGTGAGCTGCACGACCGGGGTGTTCCGGTCGTGCGGTTCGACTCGGGGGATTTCCCTCATGCCCTGTCAGTCACGGCCACGATCACGCCGAACGGCGTGGCAGGCACGCTGTCCACGCCGTCACGGACCGCCGACCTGACACAGGTCCGGTCCCTGTACTACCGCCGGCCTTCAGGCTTCACCTTCCCGCACCTGGACGAGCAGGACGCCCGGTTCGCGGTCGCTCAGGCCCGCTACGGTCTGGGGGGAGTCCTCGCCTCGCTTCCCGACTGCCTGTACGTCAACCACCCGCACCGCATCGGGGACGCCGAGTTCAAACCGTCCGGCCTGGCCGCCGCTGCGGCTGCGGGGTTCCATCTCCCGCCGACGGTCATCACCTCGGACCCGGATGCCGCGCGGTCGTTCATCAAGCAGCACGCACCCGTGATCTACAAGCCTCTGTCGGCGCCGCTGTACCGCATCGACGGGGTTTCCTGCACCGTGGAGGTCGCCGAGGTGGCGGCCGACGACATCGATGAGGCCGTCTCCGGCACCGCGCACCTGTTCCAGCAGCGGATCGAGAAGACCGCGGACGTACGCGTGACCGTCATCGGTGACCGGGTGTTCCCTGTCCGCATCGACTCTGACCTGTTGGACTGGCGCACCGACTACAGCCGCCTGCGCTACTCCGTGGTCAGCCCGCCGCCCGGCATCGTCGACGCCCTGCACGCGTACCTGGCCCGCTTCGGCCTCGTCTTCGGCGCTTTCGACTTCGCCATCGACCGCGAGGGGCAATGGTGGTTTCTGGAGTGCAACCCGTCTGGGCAGTGGTACTGGCTGGAGCCTGAGACCGGCTTGCCGATGCTCGCGGCCATGGCCGACCTGCTGGAAAGGAAGATGCGTTGATGACCGTCATGGACTCCGTAGCCCATCGCCGTGCGCTGGCCGGTCGACTCGTCGATGGCGGCTTCCTGCGTACCCCGCCGTGGCGCGCGGCGGTCGAAACCGTGCCCCGCCATGAGTTCCTGCGCGGCGGTTTCTTCGATCAGGTCGAAGGCTCCGCACCGACAGCCTGGCGGCCGGTCCTGCCCGGCACCGCCGGCTGGCTGGAGCGCTGCTATGCGGATGAGTCTCTGGTCACTCAGATCGCCGGGACCGTCGTGCCGGGCGACATTCGCGGCGAGATCCTGCGCACCCCCACGTCGTCCAGCACCATGCCGAGCCTGGTCGTGAGGATGCTGGAAGAGCTCCAAGTCGAAGACGGCAACCGGGTACTTGAGATCGGCACCGGCACCGGTTACTCGACCGGGCTGCTGTGCCAGCGACTCGGAGACGAGTTGGTGACGTCGGTGGAGGTGGACGCGGAGGTGTCCAGCAGGGCGAGTGCTGCCCTGGGTTCCTGTGGCTACTTCCCCGAGTTGGTTGTCGGTGACGGCCTCGCCGGGCACAAGAACGGGGCCCCGTACGACCGGCTGGTCGCCACCTGCGGGGTGCTGGAGGTGCCGCACGCCTGGATCGAGCAGACCGCACCGGGCGGAGCCATCCTGGCCACCCTGTGCGGGTGGCTGTATGCCTCGGAGTTGGCCCGGCTCACTGTCGGCGACGACGGGGTGGCCCACGGCAGACTGCTCGGGGGGCAGATCTCCTTCATGCTCGCCCGGCCGCAGCTGCCGCCCCCGCTCGGCATGCTCCCCGACCTCGACGACGCCGAGGAACGCGAGACCGCCACCGGTGCCGACGTGCTGAACAACTGGACCGCACGCTTCGTCACGCAGCTCGCCGTGCCGGGCGCCCAACGGCTGACGATGCGGAGGGACGGGCGCACCGAGGACGTCCTGGTTGACGTCGGCTCCGGTTCGTGGGCCGCGGTGTACGAGGACGGCGGTCGGTGGCTCGTCCGGCAAGGCGGGCCGGTATGGCTGTGGGACCGCGTGGAAGAGCAGCTCGGACGCTGGCGCGCCGCCGGCGCACCGAAGCTGGAGGAGTTCACCGTCACCGTTACCCCGGAGGGCCAGACGATTCGCTGGTAACCGAAGCGAGGGGACCTCTCGACCGCCCCGCTGATGTCAGAAGTGCACGTCAAAAGGCCCCGGACCAAGATCGGATGCTGTTGGTTAATCCGGGGCCTTCCTACTTCGCCCCGTCGACCTTGTGGTCGGCGGGGCGAAGTGCTGCGAAGTGGCTGGTGCGGGTGCGGG